>NZ_DYXC01000153.1 GCF_020742345.1 Enteractinococcus helveticum
GGGTCTAGGGTTACGGTGGTTATAGCGTGGGGGAAACGCCCGGTCCCATTCCGAACCCGGAAGCTAAGACCCACAGCGCCGATGGTACTGCACCCGGGAGGGTGTGGGAGAGTAGGACACCGCCGGACAACCATTCACCAGTCCCCCTGACACCCCGTTTCAGGGGGACTGGCCTTTAACCAACACCCGGCACCAAGTGCAATAGGTGGCTCTGGTCTGATTTCCTCATTGTTTTCGATCACATCATGATGCGGATATCCTCGGATCATTCCGTGCCTTAGAATATGTGCATGGTCGAAATCCAAAATGCACACTGGACTCAAATGCGGCACGAAACCGCCTACAACATCGCACGGTTACGTAACCGCGTCTACGTCATGGAACAGGGCGTTATCAGCGTCGAAGAACTAGACGGTAGGGATCTTGAACCCACTACGCAAATTTGGTGGATTCAGATCGAGGGTGTCCCGGTTTCCACCTTGCGTGTGCTGCGCGAGGACCCCCTAACGCTGTCTATAGGCCGTGTCGCTACTGATAAAGCCTTCCGGGGTCACGGCCTAGCTAGCGCACTCATCAGAGCCGTAATGGCGTACTATCCAGATCAACGTCTCACTATGCATGCTCAGAGCCATCTGCAAGACTGGTACAGAACCTTCGGTCTGGAAACTGTCGGAGAACCATTCTATGAAGCAGGCATGGAACATGTGACTATGATTCGTGAACCTGTGCTGCAATCAGACAGTGAATTGCGTGATGATATTCATCCAGATAACTGGCCAAGCGTTAATGAGGACGCACCCTCAGAAGTAGACCACGGTACCCCAGAGCCCGGTACTCCCCAGTATTTTGAGGATCTCCAGAGACGTTACCGGATGCGCCGCAGCAGAAAATCCTAAGAAAAATTTGGTGCGTTATTTCTGATTTGGTGACTGTGATTACGCACTGAGGTAGTGAAAGCGTTTAGTCTATCCCGAAAGTCAAGCCTCTATCCCCTGATGTAAGAGGGGTTACTCTGGCTGAGATTCGTCGACCTCTGTGAAACCTCAGCGGCGTACTAAACGCATTCAATAGTAACAGCGGATCCGAAAAATCTCGAATCCGCTGTCGCTATTGTGAGATGCTATAGCCACTGTTGAGCCAACTGCTCTGCGGTAGCAGGAACATTAAAATAGGGCGTGCCGGGCTCAGCATGGCGACCTGCTGCTAGCGATTCGGCTATCACTGGTTCAAAACCCAGACTCCTGATCAACGCGGCGACAGACTTTGCCGCTGAACCATCATCCGCAGCTACTATGGCAGCGCGTGCTTCTTCAGTTACCGGTGCATCCATCGCCCAGTGCGAGATATGGTTCAGTGCCTTGACCACCTGAGCGTCAGGAAATCGTTGTGCGATCGCTTCTGAGGAACTCAACCCGGAAGCTAATCCCTCCTCGAGCCATATGGGTAGCGGCTCATCTTCCCACCGGTTTGTTGCATCTACCACAATACGCTGGGCGAGCCAGGCTGGCTCGACGTCGTCCAAATCCTCCTGGGGGACAGCGAGGATCACGAGATCGACCCCCGTGGCAATATCTTCAGCTAGCACCCCGCGAGCTTGGGGTGCGTATTGCAACAGGTGATAACGCATCTGTGAAGGGGTACGTGTTGACGCGATTTGTACGTCAATACCTGCCCGTGCGGCTGCACGAGCGAATGCGGTTCCAGCGCGGCCCGCACCAAGAATACCGATGCGACTAGACGATGACATTGCGTTGGGCACCAAGTCCTTCAATACGTGTTTCAACAACGTCGCCGGCTTTGAGCCAGGGACGACGCCCGTTTTCGTCGCGCATGGCCAAGGCCACTCCACCGGGTGTGCCAGTCAGGATGATGTCGCCCGGTAGCAAGGTAATGATTTGTGAAAGATATTCGACCAGTTCATCGACTTTAAAGACAAGGTCATCAACCGAATCATCTTGACGGATCTCACCGTTGACCAGGGTAGTGAGGCGCGCATTTTCCTTAAACTCATCTGGCGTGACCAACCATGGGCCAACCGGTGTGGTCGCCTCAAAGATCTTGCCCTGAGTCCATTCATCTGTGCGCCCCTGCATGCCACGCAACGAGAAATCGTTACTGACCGCATAGCCTGCGATGTAGTTCCTAGCGTTGCTGGCAGGGATGTTTTTACCGGGCGCGCTGATGATGACAGCTAGCTCACCTTCGTAATCCAGTCGGTGATCTAATGCTGGTAGCTCGATGTCGCTATAGGGGCCAGTGAGAGTCTGACCATACTTAGCAAAAACGGTTGGATACTCAGGTAGCTTCAGACCTGTTTCGAGGATGTGATTGCGGTAATTCAAGCCGATACAAAACACCTTCGAAGGATACGAGATGAGGGTGTCGTAGGTGAATTCGGAAACATCAAGCACTTTACTCGGATCGTGCTGTGCATCTTCGATCGCGCGGTGAACGCGTTCTTGTCGGTCATTTAACGGCAGCGTGAGATACGTGCCGACATCGACTATGCCTTCCAGCATGACCGCCTGCGTGGCGTATTCCACGCCTGAGTCGTCTGTGTCGGTTTCGGTAATGGCAGCTGCGAAGGTGGCACCGGGTTCATCAAGACGTTGATCGGGCATTCGAAAGGTAGCTAATTTCATAGTTCCAAGTTCATCACACTCTGGAGCTCCACGGTACGCTTTGACTACGCCAACCAGCAGAAAAAACTACGCGCTAAGTCAAAACTCCTGCAAATAGTGCAACTGCTGTTGAGAATCATAGACAATGGAAGTATGTTTGAGCCCTTGGACCTCCAGACCCCGCAACTGGCCGTTGGCTTGGGATTCGTCTTTGCCATCGCCGGTGCTGCGATCTTGGCGCACGCCACCTGGCGTCGGCGCCGTTTGCAAGCATGGGCAGCAGGGGAGTCTCGACGCTTTGAAGGGACCGACTCACGCGGTGAGCGCCCAGATGCGCCACGTGATGTCCGCATAGAAACCATAGCTGGACTTGTTGCGCTGTTTCTCGGCACCGCAGGTATTATTTACGGCATGGTGGGTCAAGAGCATCAGAATGCCGTGTTGGAGTCCAACACGATCGCAAAATACCCCCAGGTCCAGGAAGTCGAACCACAGGAGTGGCATGGCAACCTCTTGGAAGCCGAAGTGACCACGGTGGATGGGCAACGCCTTCCGTTGCGCATCTTATTTGATTCCGAAACTGGAGAGCCGACGGTTCAAGGAGACCATCCCGAGCTAGGAAACCAAGAGTAACCAGTTCAGGCAACTCTCAGTTATGAAACGTATACTCTGAGCCGTTCAAAATTTAACTATTCTCTACGCTAGGTAAGGATAATGGCCAAAAACAAGTCCGCCAGGAGTTCTCGCGACACGGTACGCCAGGCCCACGCTAACCAGTTGGCAGCTGAAAAACGTCGGTCTCGTACCATTACGTGGACCATCGTCGGTGTGATTGCTGCGATCGTTGCGATCATCGTCGTGGTGACTCTGATGAACTCATCTCGTTCGATCCCAGACGCCGGTCCTGCTCCATCCGCGGCGACCGCCTCTGGCGGGCTTTTGTTTGAAGATGGTGTACCTGTGGAAGGCGATAGCCCCGCGGAAGTCGATGCCACTACCGTTGAAGAGCCTGATCCTGATACTGCCGGCCAGATGCCGAGCGAAGTACCCGGTGCTGATCAAGCAGATATCATTATTTACGCTGATGCTAACTGCGTCTACTGTGCTCAATTCGACATGGAGAATGCCGAGGCGCTCGATAAGCTGGTCGAGGATGGGCATTCACTTGAATACCGGACCGTGAACTACTTGGATAACCCTGGTACCGAAAACTTCTCTTCACGTGCTGCAAATGCGATGGCCTGTGTGGCTGAAGAATCTCCAGAGCACGCAATGGACTACATCCACGAGGTCTTCATGAGCTACAACACGCACCAGGGTGCAGGACTGTCCAATGATGAGCTCATCAGCCTTGCGTCTGAGGTTGGCGTCGATATCAATGGCTGCGTTTCGGACAACACCTTCCGTCCATTCGTGAACTTCACAACCGCCAAAGCTATTGAAGCAGGAATTGCCGGCACCCCATCGATATGGGTCAACGGTGTGCAGTATGAAAATACTGCCAACGGCGAACCGTTCCAAGAATGGGCTGAAGCTCAACTCGAGGACTAAGTTTTTCTTTCCCTAATCTTTGAGCTAGACTAGCCAAGGTCGCAATGATCACGGTTATTCTAGCTACGCCTCCTTAGCTCAGCTGGCCAGAGCACCTGTCTTGTAAACAGGGGGTCATCGGTTCGAATCCGATAGGGGGCTCCATCACCCCGGAACTTCACTTTGAAGTTCCGGGGTTTCGTCTGCAAACCCTCGGCCGAAGCTTCACTTGGCTTCCTCAACTGCTGAGATGAGTTTTTGCCGTCGCGCGCCGAAGAGTCGAAGAGTATCACCTTGTCGAACGGCGTTACATCTGTGAATTCGGCGTTTGGTGACTTCAAATTACAATGCCGGACCAGGAATGTCACCGAGATGTTGAGATCTGCAGTGGATAGGTAGCCAAGGTCTACCGGCGAATAGGACTTGTCGGGTAACCTGGATCGTACGCAGTGATGCTCATCTCCTTTGCTCACACTTACCGTCCTCAGGGACAGTCTGAAGAGGATCTAGCACCATGACAGATTTAACAACAATTCTTGATGAAATTAGTGGCTTTGTTTGGGGGCCATTTTTCTTAATCCCGCTGTTGTTGGGAGCAGGACTTTACCTAACAATCCGGTTGGGCGGAATACAATTTACAAAACTCATCCCAGCGTTGAACCTGGGCATTATCAAACGGAAAGACCCGGGCTCTGAAGGCGATATTTCGCAGTTCCAAGCGCTCACGACAGCCCTGGCCGCCACGATCGGGACTGGGAATATTGTTGGGGTTGCGACAGCGCTAGCTATCGGTGGTCCCGGAGCCCTGTTCTGGATGTGGATGACTGGTCTGGTAGGTATGGCTTCCAAATACTCAGAAGCCTTCCTCGGTGTGCGGTTCCGCGGTACGGATACCGCGGGGGAAAAGTCTGGTGGACCGCAGTACTACCTGGAACGCGGAATCAAGGGTCCACTAGGAAAAATCTTAGGTCTCTCATTCGCGATCTTCGCGGTGATCGCGTGCTTCGGTATCGGCAACATGACCCAAGCCAATGCGATCGCCTCAAATGTTGAATCCAGCTGGAGTGTACCGATCTGGGTTACTGGTTTAGTCCTTACCGTGCTGACCCTGATCGTATTGGTCGGTGGTATTAAATCCATCGGACGCGTCACCTCAGGTCTTGTTCCGTTTATGGTTGTGTTCTATGTGCTCGGAGGGCTGTACATTTTGCTTGTGAATATCACAGCATTGCCCGGTGCCTTCGCTGACATCTTCACCTCGGCATTCGCTGGCTCAGAACAAGCTGTTGGCGGCTTCGCCGGAGCGGCGATCATCATCGTTATCCAATACGGTGTAGCTCGCGGTATGTTCTCCAACGAATCGGGGCTTGGTTCAGCTGCTATTGCTGCGGCAGCCGCACAAACCACTCACCCGGTACGCCAAGGCTTGGTATCCATGACTCAAACGTTCATCGATACCATCATCGTCGTCACGATTACCGGCCTCGTGATCGTGACCACTGGAACGTGGTCACAACAGGATCCCGAGACGGGCGAACAGATTTCCGCCTCACTGATGACGGGTGAGGCATTTAGTCACGGCCTACCCGGCGAGTGGGGTCACTGGGTGGTCACACTTGGTCTGGTACTTTTTGCATTCTCCACGATCCTGGCATGGTCGTATTATGGGGAACGAAATATCGAACGTCTCTTTGGACGCGGCTTGGTAATGCCGTTTCGCATCCTGTTCTCGCTGATCGTCTTCGTCGGCGCTACTGCAGAACTCGAAGTCGTATGGTTATTCTCCGATATCTTTAACGGCCTGATGGCATTACCGAACCTCATCGGCCTGCTCGTGCTTTCTGGCCTGATTGCTCGAGAAACGAAGTTTTACCTCCAGCATGATCCCAAGCTAGAAGCCGATAAGAACCAGATCGAGGCGTTCATGGCCGACAGGCCAGGTTGGGCCGAATGGAAATCTGGCGACGTCATTGGTTCCTCACGGAACTATGGTGCCGAATCGAAAGATACTACTGACTCTGGACAGATGACCTAGGCAATCTGATTTTCTGTAACGCAAACGTATCCGGCGGCGAAGTTTTTCCAACTTCGCCGCCGGATTCGTCGTACAGTTCTAGTTGCAGTTACTGCGAAGTCTTAATCAGGTGCCGTGTGTCACATACTGAAGTTGGGTAGTCTGGACGAATACACTGGCAGAACTCTGAGGGAGGAACACTAAGGCGATGGCAGAACACACTCCAGAAACTGTAGCTCCCATACAGTCAGTGGACCGCGCCATACAAATATTGCAGTTCCTCACAGAGGTACCTGAATTGAGTACTTCAGAAATTGCTCGAAGGCTGGGGGTACACCGATCAACAGCCTCACGACTATTAGCAACGCTCGAATATCGTGACGTCGTCGAACAAGTATCAGAGCGCGGTGCATATCGGTTGGGCCTGGGTATCTTACGGATGGCCTATCCTGTCTCCACTCGATTTGATCTGGCACGTGACGGTCAAGCAATTTGTGATGCACTTGCCGACACGACACAAGAGACCACCAATATCGCTATTTTAGATCAGGACCATGCGGTAACGATCACGCAGAGCACCGGTCAACAGATGGTTGGTGTAGCAGGACAGTATGTCGGGCAACGTGTTCCTTTGCATGCGACTTCGACCGGTAAGCTTCTGCTCGCCTATGCCCCTGATGAGGTGTGGCAACAGCTGGTGTCCCAGCCACTTGAGCGTTATACCGAAGCAACCCAGCAGGATGTGACTCAACTAGCCGAAGAGCTGCGCAGCATTCGAAAACGAGGTTGGTCCAGTGCTGTTGGCGAATGGGAAGAAGGTATTAACGCGCTGGCCGTCCCGGTATGGGACGCCACCGGTCAACTGGTAGCCGTCGTGTCTGTCACGGCTCCGGCATTTCGCATGCCCGAGGAGCAGTTTGACGAGTTTTTGAACCATCTCGAAACGGCAGCAAAAGATTTTGAGGTGCGTTTAGGATTCTCACGAGTAGTGCCAACCGCGTGAGGATCGCTGTAAGAAAATAGACCTTAAAAGCCCACACAGCCTTCTTTACGAGTGACGATTGTCACAGTAGAATGTTGTATAGTGCTGCATAGTGCGAATGATGTAGCACATTATGCAACAGGGGTGATGGTTTACCATCACGCCCTCCTTTCCCAGGGGAGGACTACTATGACTGCAAATTTCCCTTCCATCAATCAATCTGACCGCAAGGTTCCAATTAATCTACGACAGTCGGGTCCCACCCCGGTTGAAATGTTGATTGACACCCGGGTGAGAAAATCCCCCTACTGGCACCTGTCTATGGAGGCAGGTTGTTGGCGTGCATCAATCTATAACCGCATGTATCACCCTCGCGGCTATGTCCGTCCCGATGATGGCGGAATGATGGTGGAATATGATGCGCTGGTTAACCACGTAACCCTCTGGAATGTTGCCGTTGAGCGTCAGATCCAGGTCAAGGGCTCCGATGCTGAAGCTTTCGTCAATTTTGTTATCACCCGAGACGCCACCAAGATTCCTGTGATGCGAGCACGGTATGTGATTCTGTGCAATGAACGCGGCGGGATTCTCAATGATCCGGTGCTGTTGCGTGTGGCAGAAGACGAATTCTGGTTCTCCATTTCCGATTCCGACCTTGAGCTGTGGTTGCAAGGCGTCAACGTTGGTCGACGATTCGACGTGGACATCCAAGAAATTGACGTATCCCCTGTGCAAATCCAAGGGCCCAAATCGGTGGATCTGATGGTCGATCTGTTCGGTGATCAAGTCGCAAAGTTACCGCCCTACGGATTGATGACAGGTGATGTTTCCGGCCATGAGGTGATCATCTCACAAACCGGTTTCTCAGGGGAGAAAGGCTATGAGATCTACCTCTACGATGCTTCTCAGCACGCTGAAGTGCTCTGGAACGCCGTCCTCGAGGCCGGTGAAAAACACCAGCTATCGGTGGTGGCTCCTGCGCACCACCGACGTATTGCAGCCGGTATTCTGTCGTGGGGGCAGGATATGGATCAAGAGGTCATTCCGTTCCAGGTGAACTTGTCATATCAAGTACCGCGCGAGAAGCAGGCCGACTATATCGGCAAGTCTGCCCTTGAAGCAGCTCGGGCTCAACTCGAAGCCGGTCGTTACCCATTTACGCATCAGTTGGTCGGCCTGATCATGGGTGGCGCACCGATTGATGATTATGCGCCAGATTTCTGGTTGATTTCCTCAAGGGCAGATAGCGCTCCGGTCGGCTACGTGACCTCACCGTGGTACTCACCCGAAATCGGGCAGAATATTGCGATGGCATATGTCCCGGTCGAACAATCAGCGCTCGGCACCGAACTGTGGGTTCACCTTCCCGAACAATACGCAGACGTACCTGGCAGCCCCGTGGCAGCACAGGTTGTTGAGATGCCGTTTAGGGAATCGGTCAATCCGAATCAGCGTGAGATTCTGCGCGGTAAGGGCATGGACGCTGCCATCTAATAAGTCCTAGACATACTGTGGGACTCCATTTGGTAATGGAGTCCCACGGCTTCGTTGAAGTGGTTGATTAGCCGTTATATCGCTGTGGCGTGAAATCTAGGACATTATGGCGGGAGCGAGCAGACGGAAGACTGGCACGGTTGTTCCCTTCGACAATCTGATCTATAAACTCGGAGATCCATGGCGGCAGAGGTTGCCAGCCCGTGAAGTATTTTTCTCGGTTGGAGACTTTTTCTGCGTGACTATAAGTACTTCGCAAGGCTTGGGCGATTTCTTTTTCGCAAGCTTTGGGAAAGAGCCTGGCTCGCATCTCACCGTTGGTAACGGTCCGTTCAATGATCGGCAAGATCCGCCAGTGTTTAAACGCCGCCGACGCCGCATACGCGCCACCACCGCCGTATTCACGTGCTGACGCATTGACAAGCCAGGCGTAGAGGAAATCAAACTGGCACAATGAATTCAATAACACATCGGTCTTGCGTGTCTTATTATTATGCAATCCGAAGTCGTGCAGCACATCGGGACGCACCAAGGGATAGGTCCAGGCCCAGGACAACCCTTCTGAGATCATGGCACCATTGTCATCGGCGTCCTGGTCAGTGGCATCGGCGATACGTGAGGTAAAGGGGTACTGATCGTGAGCGGAAGCTTCGATCTGCCCGTACCGAATCCAAGAGCTATAGCGCGGATGCGCAGGCGTGCGCTGAAATGGTCGCAGAACCAACTCGGGTATCAGCTGCCAACAGCCTAACCGCACCGCAGCTGCTCCAAATAAATAAGCGGCCACAATCGTGGCCGCTACAGCACTGGGGAATTTGGCAATGGAAGTGAACGCATCGTACAGGGTGTCGATGGTCTTGATGGCTAAATCATAGTCATCGGCAAGCATTGCTTCACACCCGACCCCAACGAGTCGTACCAACGGCTTGACCTGATCTTCGGCCGACACGATCTCTTCTCTGGTATTTTGCAGAAAAATTTTCAGCTCTGCCCGATTGCCCTGGCGAATATTAGCCCGAATCGCACCGGAGACCGTATCGTCTGCCAAAAACGGTTCCAGTGGCACATTGATCTTGCCCCCGGGTCCGATAGCTTCGACGAGTTTCGACATCAAGGAGTTGACGTCGCTGGTGGCTTCTTCTTTGATCTGATGGTCGTGTTTGGCAAGTACCGATGGCCAATCGCGATAACGCACCGGCGCGTTGCCGGCGCCGTCACGAATAAAAATTTCACCGGGCCGAAAGAGGGTTTTCGTTTTCATTCTGCCCTTGCCATTGGGCGAATTGTACTGGCCAACTCGCATCATAGGCACCGGTAATCCGGAGCGGGTAGAAAAGATAGCTATAACGACGACGTCGCTGCCGTTGACCCGATGAATCTGTGAGACGACTTCAATATCGGCCTCAATATATTTACCGATTTTGTCGCGCAGTGTCGCACCGTCGTACATCTGCGGGTTTTTGATTCGCCACGGCGTATCTGGCAGGGTACCTTCGTCAGTGATGCCGATCAACATGTATCCACCCGGCGGGCGATTGGCCATGGCGACGGCATCTTTGACGAAACTCAGTTCGTGTTTACGATCGCGCAGGTCGAGCTCAACTTTAAACTCTAGCTGCGTCTGCTCGCCAAGTCGTAGAAGTTCCTGAAGTTTTTCCTCGTCCGTTCTGCCGTCCCATACCACTGCCATAGGTGATCCCAATCGTGAGAAATAGCCGGAGCCGCCGAGCGATCCATAGGCAGGACCGCATAAACTCGGTGGAGCCTTCTGACACTACGGTAGCGCAGGTTTAGGCCAAAACGACAGAGTAAGGGACGATATCTTAGGCTTTTAGCATCGCGGAAATCTCACGGTTGGTTGTCATTCAACTCGAATTTTCTTATCGGAAAAAATTCTCTTGTGCTGCCTGAACGCGCACTGCTTGCCAACAAGTCCTGGGCACCAGCGACGTCGTCACGGTCGCTTTTGTCCGTCAGAATACGCTGCGACTGATCCTGGCAGTGATACGGTGATCAACGAATGTAAGGAATGACTATGGCACCCCATCATACCTCGGAAGACAACTTTGAACACTGGACAAGCCCAGCTGGTCAGCACATAAACCAGTCCCAATACTGGCAGGGGCAGGCTGGCCTATACTACGATCCGAATAACCCGGCGGCTTGGCACCAGGCCAGCCACATGCCAAGCGGGCGTTCACCTCGTAGACCCGTTTATCAACAGTGGTGGTTTATTACGGTTCTGGTGGTGTTGGTTCTGGGTGGGGTTGCCATTGCGTTAACTGTGACTTTCGGTCAGGCTTCCAATGACGACGTCGCGCAGCACCCCGGGGTGGATGAACCTGTAGCACCCCTGGCTCCAGAAGAATCCCTCAACCCAGACGATTTGCGGGTTGAACGCTCTGACGACGGCCAATTCGTGTTACCAGACGGTGGCACCGAAGAACAGGCAGTTGCGACGGTTCAAGAACGCATCGACGCCGGATACTCGTATTATGGGCCCACGGATTTCATTGATCTATTGCGCTATGAAGGCTATCAAAACGAAGCCATCGAATATGCGCTAAATACCGTGGACATCGACTGGAATGAACAAGCGCTGGGGGCCGCTCAGGGTATGAGTGACAGTGAATATAGCGGTTACTCGGCCCAAGAGATTCAAGAGTCGCTCAGCAGGTCGGGCTTTATTCATGATGAGGTTCAGTATGCACTGGACAACATCGATATTGATTACAATGCCCAGGCGCTGCAAGCCTTGGAATCATATACCGAAAATTTCGCTGACTACTCTGAAGTCGAGCTGCGTCAGTATCTGGAATATGCTGGGTTCCAGGACTCGGAAATTGATCACGCCTTGGACAATATTGACTAGTCACATCCCAGGAATCTCCTAGCCGTTTCACGGTTTGGAGCACTACCAAAAGTATGGGATTCTAATACTGTCAATGCGTGTTGGGATCCTTGGTTCCGTTGATCAAACGGGCCACGATCCAAGAGCCCCGGGAGGAACTGACCCCGGGACTTTTCCTTGGAGGGAGGGCGGCTGTGGCCAACGAGCAGCATGATGTATCTAGGGCTGAAGAGCAACTGGAACCTCAGACTGGTCAAGAGTCGGTGGATGAACCCAACAACCCGCAGGAGCCACCCGCCGAGGTGAGTAGCATGCCGGTGATCCGTCCGGCGGTGACCCTGCCAAACCCAGATGTGGAAGCACGCCAGATGGCTCCGCAGGTTACTGAACCTGAGACGGCGCCGACAGAGCCGGTTCCGACCTCGGTGCTTGCGGCCAGCGATGATACCGAGACGGTTGCGCCGTTACGGGAGCCACCCAAACCGGAGCAAGAAGCAGCCTACGTTCAGGAGAAAACTGCCCCGCATACCCGAAAGTTCCCGGCGCTGACAACGTGGCGCCAAGCGTTCCAGGGGCTTACGGATCGTACCAAAGCCAAAAGTGCTGACCCCGATGCGGATCGGGCAAGTTTTACTGAAGAATATGCGCCCTATACTGAAGCGCTGCCCACTCAGGCTCTCCGCTTAGTTGACCGGCTGCAGGATTCGCCCTATCAACTCACCGGGGACCGCTATAAGGCTGTTGCAGAGGCTAAGGAAGCCCATAACACGATGCTACTTGCCCTCAAGCTGGGGGAGACGATGTTTCGTTTTGGCGCCGGTGCGTTGGAAGTTGAAACTTCGATCATTGTGGTGACTCAGGCCTATGGGGTATTCGACGCTGAAGTTGATATCACCAACCAGTCCATTTCGCTGAACTTTGCACCGGTTGGTGAGCCACCTGCGACCTACCAGCGGGTGGTCCGCACCTGGGGGTCCGACTATGCAGGCCTGGCAGATCTACACCAGCTGGTGACCGAAATTGCTGCCGGAGCGGTTGAGCGCGATGATGCACATGCTCGACTTGCCGCCATTCGACAGCGTAAGAAAACCTTCCCCACCTGGGTGTCGTTTCTTGCCAATGGTGTGTGGGCCTCCTCCTTCGTTATTTTCATCGGGGGCTCGTGGTTCTCGGCACTATTGACCTTGGGCGTCACCGCGCTGATCATGGCAACGGTGTATCTGATGGGGCGATTGCGTGCCTCAGATGTTTTTGCAACCATGGCCGGTGGGCTCGTGGCCACACTCATCGCCTTTGGGCTGTATTGGTCCGAAGTGTTTCGTGATCCAGCACTAATGATCGCCGCTGCGCTGATAACCCTGGTGCCGTCGTTACGCATCGTGTCGGCAGTCCAAGACGGTATTAACGGCTTCCCGGTGACCTCAGCCGGACGTATGGTGTCCTCGGCATTAGTGTACGTGGGGCTGGTAGCCGGCATTACGGTAGGCATCGTGGCCTTCAGTATGCTGGGCGCCCCCGAAATCGATATCACCGCCATGCCCTCGCGCCAATATCCGTATTGGCTCATCACCGTGATCGTGGCCATTGCCGCGATGGCAATGTCCATGGCAGAACAAACTCGGATGCGACTCATTTTGCCCACCGGACTCGTTTCGGCAGTGGGCTACCTGGTATATGTCGGCGCCGTAGAACTTGGGTTAGGCCCTAGCATCGCACCGGCGGTTGCCGCCGTCGTCGTGGGATTCTGCGCTCGCATTGTGGCCCTGAGTCTGGGGGCGCCCCAGCTGGTGGTCGCGGTTCCGGCCAGCATTTTCTTACTCCCCGGGCTCATGATTTTCCGGGCGGTGTATGAAATCGGGACCAACGTGGAAATGATGTCCGGCGGGGTGATGGCGTTATTACAGGCCTCGGTCATTATTATGGCCATGGCGTCGGGGCTGGTGTTAGGTGATTCCCTGGCGCGACCGTTGACTTCCGGTCTAAAATCCAACGAACGACGTCGTTCGGGGCACCGCTAACGTCGACAAACCGGTTAGAATTGCTCGGATTGTGCGGACTGCCGGTGTGAATTGGCGGCCCAATCAATGGGTTCGATGCCGTGGGCGACCAAGAAGTGGTTGGTTTTGGAAAACGGTTTGGAACCGAAGAATCCCCGGCGGGCGGAGAGTGGCGAAGGGTGGGCCGCGGTGAGGACCAGTGTGTCGTCGGCGGTGAAACGCGGGGCCAGAGTTCTGGCCTGGCCGCCCCATAGGATCACCACGAGAGGAGTGCCACGGCAGGCTAGTCCATCAATAACCGCATCGGTGATGGTCTCCCAACCAAGGTTTCTATGCGAGCCAGCGGCATGTGCCGTGACTGTTAGGACGCGGTTGAGTAGAAACACGCCTTGTGCTTCCCAACCCGATAGATCACCTGTGTCGGCCGGAGCGATGCCAAGATCGTCTTGGAGCTCTTTATAAATGTTGACCAGAGACCGCGCCAGTGGGCGAACATGAGGATCAAGCGCGAAACTCAGCCCGACCGCATGGCCCGGGGTGGGGTAGGGATCCTGACCGACAATCAGTACTTTGATTTGGTCAACGGGCATACTAAATACCCGCAAGACGTTGTCGGCAGCGGGCTCGATATGTTCGCCGGCGTCGCGGCGCGAGGCAATGTGCTCCATGAGCGTGTGCAATGTGTTGGATACCGGTTCCAGGATGGAATACCACGATGCGTGGATTTCAGGCCAGGCAGAAAAGGTCATGCGGTTAGCCTAACGAATCTGACGGCATGCGGTAGTTTAGACTGGTGGCGATGAATGGATCTGAGAGGGGTAGCATGGCTGGGTTGAGCGATATCGACCAGCAGATGCTGGAGTTTGAAAAACGCTCCTGGCATTACGCTGGTGCCAAAGATCGGGATATTTCCGATACATTTGGGATGACGCCGACCAGGTACTATCAGAAACTGGCGCGGCTGATCCTTACTGAACAGGCATATGCCCATGACCCAATGTTGGTCGAGCGCCTGTTGCAATCCCGTTCCACAATGCACCGTGCAGAAGGTATGGCATCTTGAGTCAGGACCTAAAACCTACATCGCAATACCCGCGTGACCGCTTCGACGACGTCGAGTCATATACCACCCAACAGGGCGCGCACCGCAAAGAATTTTCCACACCCAGGGGTGCTGGCCAGCTCAACGCGATTATCCTGGCCGGCGGGGCAGCATTAGCTATCGGGGTCGGCGCGTACCTGTGGCTGGCGCCCAGCGACCCGTTGAACATGGCAGCACCGGAGCCCACCGAAACGGTTAGTGCGCCGGTCGACGAAGAAACGGTTGAACCGGAGGAGCCGACGGAGGAACCTGAAGAGCTCGTTGAGCCAGAACCGGTTGAAGAACCGGAGCCGGAAGAATCCGAAGCATCACCGACGCCTGAACCCACCGAAGAAGAAACGAACGAGCCCGAAGACGAGGTTGATTACTCACTACCGATCTCGGTGTATAACGCTTCGAGTATCCAAGGTTACGCGGCATCGATTGCTCAAGAATTGGGCGGGGCCGGTTTTAACGTTCCGGTGGCAGATAACTGGACGGGCAATGTGCCGTCACAAACAACCGTGTATTTCTCGTCTGACGAAGCCACCGCGGTAGCCGTAGCGGATGAGATTGGTGCCGTTGCCGTGTATGAACCCACGGTTGAAGGCGTGTTAGTTGTCTTAACAGCGAACTAATAATTGACGTATTACTTGCACTCAGGGGTTCCGAGTGCTAAAAATAGATTTAGCACTCTCCGGGTGTGACTGCCAAAGTCTGTCCGGAGAATTACCTCACCATCAGCTGAAACTCTGTGCACCGCCACCCGGTTAGGTGTCAGGGTTTGCCGTCGCGGGCACTGTGGTGCAGGTGCGGAACACCTAATCGTCCCGAAAGGACCGTGCAATACATGGCTAAGACCATTGCATTTGACGAAGAAGCTCGCCGCGGCCTCGAAACGGGTTTGAATACCCTGGCTGAGGCGGTCAAAGTTACCTTGGGCCCACGCGGGCGCAATGTCGTACTGGAAAAACAGTGGGGCGCGCCGACTATCACCAATGATGGTGTCTCGATCGCTAAAGAGATCGAGCTCGAGGACCCCTACGAAAAAATCGGTGCCGAACTCGTCAAAGAGGTTGCCAAGCGCACCGATGATGTAGCCGGTGACGGTACCACCACCGCAACTGTTTTGGCTCAGGCCCTGGTTTCTGAAGGCCTGCGCAACGTTGCTGCCGGTGCCGACCCAATCGCACTGCGCCGCGGTATCGACAAGGCTGTTACGGCTGTCACCGCAGCGCTGCAGGACCAGGCTCGCGAAGTCGAAACCAAAGACCAGATCGCCAACACCGCCTCCATCTCCGCTGGTGACAACGAAATTGGTCGTATCATCGCTGAAGCACTGGACAAGGTCGGTAAAGAAGGCGTTGTGACCGTTGAAGAGTCCAACACCTTTGGCCTGGATCTGGAACTGACCGAAGGTATGCGCTTCGATAAGGGCTACATCTCCGGTTACTTCGCAACCGACGGCGAACGCCAGGAAGCTGTCCTGGAAGACCCATACATCCTGATCGTCAACTCCAAGATCTCGAATGCTCGTGACATGGTTGGCATCCTGGAAAAAGTCATGCAGTCGGGCAAACCACTGCTGATCATCGCCGAAGATGTTGAAGGCGAAGCCCTGGCAACCCTGGTTGTCAACAAGATTCGTGGCACCTTCAAATCAGTTGCTGTCAAAGCTCCAGGCTTTGGTGACCGTCGCAAGGCTATGCTCAACGACATCGCTATCTTGACCGGTGGCCAGGTCATCTCTGAAGAAGTTGGCCTGACCCTGGAAAACGCCACCCTGGAGATGCTGGGCACCGCCCGCAAGGTTGTCGTTTCCAAGGATGAAACCACCATCGTTGAAGGTGCTGGCGACTCCGATCAGATCGCTGGTCGCGTCAACCAGATCCGTGGCGAAATCGACACCACCGATTCCGACTATGACCGTGAAAAACTGCAGGAACGTCTGGCCAAGCTGGCCGGCGGTGTTGCTGTAATTCGCGCCGGTGCCGCCACTGAAGTCGAGCTCAAAGAACGCAAGGCTCGCATCGAAGACGCCATTCGTAACGCAAAAGCCGCTGTTGAAGAAGGCATCGTTGCTGGCGGTGGCGTTGCACTGATCGAAGCTGCTCAGAAAGCATTTGCTGAACTGAAAGTGGAAGGCGATGAAGCCACCGGTGCACGCATCGTCCAGATCGGTGTTGAAGCCCCACTGAAGCAGATTGCACAGAACGCTGGTCTGGAGGCAGGCGTCGTTGTCGACAAGGTCAAGAATCTACCGGACGAAAACGGCCTCAATGCTGCCACCGGCGAATACGTCAACCTGCTGGAAGCCGGCATCAACGACCCAGTTAAAGTGACCCGTTCCGCTCTGGAAAACGCTGCTTCGATTGCAGGCCTGTTCCTGACCACCGAAGCTGTCATCGCTGACAAACCAGAACCAGTCGACCCAGCCGCCGCTGCTGCTGCTGGTGGTATGGACGGTATGGGTGGCATGGGCGGCATGATGTAAGCCTGCTTGCTCGAAGCAACACCCGAAGATAGACGCTATCTCACCAAGGTCCCGGTCAACTGACCGGGACCTTGGTGATTAAGCCTGGCACGCAGTTGACGGGTTTGTAGAATGTATCGATAGGCCAGAAAGGAAAATGCCGTGGGCAAAGTTCTTCGGGGCATTCGAAACCTTAGCGTCACAGCGGGTGCAATTGGTGCTGCCGGTGTTTGGTACCGTAAACGCGCAGAACGACATCTGTCCCTGCGTGCTCAAACAGTCCTGGTAACCGGTGCCGGATCCGGTCTTGGACGGTTACTGGCAATTGGAGCAGCGCAACGCAATGCGGCCCACGTTGTAGTGTGGGATATTAACGAACAGGCCGCCAGCAACGTCGTGGAAGCAATTCAAGCCGATGGAATCGACGCCACCTACGATATCGTTGACCTCGCCGATGACGAATCCGTTGATGCCGCTGGTCAAGCTGTTCGTCAACGCATCGGAGGAATAGATTTTCTGATCAATAATGCCGGCATCGTTACCGGCAAGAAGTTTCTTGAACAACGTCATGACGACGTCGAGCGCACCTTTCAAATTAATACCCTGGCACTGTATCGGGTGACACGACAGTTCCTGCCCAATATGATTGCCAATAATTTCGGTTCCGTAACCGTTATCGCCTCAGCTGCATCATTAATCGGCGTTGCCCGGCAGACGGATTATGCCGCTTCAAAGTGGGCAGCCCATGGGTTTACCGAATCGCTACGTGCCGAGATGCGACACTACGGCCGTGGAATTCATACCTTATCGGTTCACCCGTTTTACGTTGACACCGGAATGTTCGACGGCGTGAGCTCGCCAAATGTGTTGCTGCCGATTCTGCGTCCCGAAGCCGTCGTACACAAAATCTTTCGTGCCCTGGAATCCGGCAAACGCCAGCTGATTTTGCCGTCAAGTGCGGTGGCTGCCAATTGGCTAAAACTTCTGCCGGTATCGGTAGCTGATCAGGTGAGCGATGCACTGGGGATTAATTCGACTATGGATCACTTCACCGGTTGCACCACGGCGGTCGAAGATTAGTCCCGTGACTTGCCGCGGCGCGGATATAATTCAGACATCAGATTTCGACGAGCAGGCCGTTCCCAACGGCGACGTCCGGTGCCGGTATTAAAGATTGGGTTTCGTGCCAGCATGCGACGCAAGAATTTTTCTCGACCGATTGCAAAGTCTTTGTCGCTGACTTTGACGAAGTCCTTACGGATGCCCTCGCGATAGCGCTGATAGCCACCTGAGTTTCTGGATAGTACCTCAAGGTCGGCGTCGCAGAGCACTTTGCCGCCGTCATCGTCTTCGTGGGGATCATGTGTGAACGTGAGACGAATCAGCCGAGCGGTTTCCAAAATCTCGGGACCTGGCACCCCGAGTTCGGGCAGGACACGTTCTGCAAGTCGAGCCGAGTCTTCTTCATCTTGTCCTGGCGGCAAAATCGGGTCGGCACGGTAGACAGCATCATGAAACCAGCCTGCGAGTTTGACGGCCCGTGGAAATGGTCCCATCGGTTCGCCCTGGCGTTCTAGATAGTCGATCCCTTTGAGCACCGACATCAGGTGGGTCAGATCGTGATAGTGACGGTGGTCTTCACTCCACCGTTCTATGAGTGCATCGCAGATCGGGCCACGATCCAGCTCGGAGGTGTTTGGGAAAAGTCGATCGAAACGCTGGTGAAGGATCTTTTCGAGTTTTGAAGCGCGTTCTGCCGCAGTAATACGTAACCCGGACTTCACGAGACGACGGACCAACTCGGATCCGGAGACTGGCTGCGCGCCAGCCGAAACAAGTTCTTCGTATTGACTCACTGGGATATCGTAGTGGTCGCCGTCGAAGGCATGCGGCGGAATCCCGTTTGCACGAGCAAAAGCATGCAGTTCCTCAAGAGACTCGTCCGAGACGAGATGAGAGAACACGGTACCATGAGCCGGCCACCGTGCGGGATCGATCAATATGGCCATGCTCCTAGCCTACCCACCTTTCGTCTGGTGCTATGTCAGAGCACCAGACGAAGGCGGGGTTGAGTCTTTTAGCCTCGGAACATCGCAGCGTTTGCTTGTTCTGTGGCTTCGTATTGCTGTCCGGCATGTTGCATTGCTTCGCGGATGGAGCGCAACGATTCTTCGACACGTTGCTGAGTGGACCGCCATTCGGTCACAACTGCTTGGAAATTTGAAGAAGCCTGGCCAACCCAGGATTCTTGCAATTGCCGCAAGGCGGCGTCCATGGTGTTGACTTCCGACTGGATGCGATCGGCAGTGGCCTGGACGTTGCTGGCTTTGGCGAAGAGTTCTTGGACATCAATCTGAATACGAGCCATTTTGGATCTCCTGTATCGACGGATCATCACGGTTTGTGATGCGGTACCGCCAGCCTAGAAAGATCGTGCTCCGGTGATGCGTGCTATCAAGCGTGCTGTGGATAATTAGTGGTCTGGCTCGTTGGATGTGGAGAAGTCGTCATCGGCGTCCCACGCACCATCGTCGTCGTCAGCATCCAGTGGATGATAGGGGAGTCGGACGACCATGGTGGCACCGCCGCCTGGGGTCTCTTCATGACGCACAGAACCGTTGTGCTGACTCACGATGCCGGCCACGATGGCCAGTCCGAGTCCGCTGCCGCCGGTGTCGCGGTCTCGTGAGGTATCAGCACGGTAAAAGCGTTGGAAAATTTTCTCGGCATCCTCATCGGAGATGCCCGGTCCGTGGTCACAAATTTTAATGATGGACTCGGTGCCGTTGGCCGAAGGTGCGGTGCCCACCGCGATTTCGATGTCGGTTCCATCCGGTGTGTAGCGCAGTACGTTTGTCATCAGATTGGATATGACCTGGCGGAGCCGATTGGCATCGCCCAGAGTTGGCGCCGACTGGGGTGAGGAGCCAGGAGTCAGCCCGGTCAGTGTGATCTGACGATCCGAAGCGGTGGCTCGCGTGTCGAGCACCAGATCTGAGGCTAGCTGTAACAGATCGATTGGGTTGGTATCCATGGTGCGCTGTTCGTCGAGTCGGGCCAGCGTCAGGAGATCTTCGACCAGTTGGGTCATGCGTTTTGCTTCGGACTCGATCCGGCCCATCGCGGTAGAAACGTCTTCTTGAGAGGCTAGCGCCCCGTGGCGGTAGAGTTCCGAGAAGCCGCGAATCGTCACCAGCGGGGTGCGCAGTTCATGCGAGGCATCCTGCACGAAGCGGCGCATACGCTCTTCGGATTGTTCATTGGCGCGGAAAGCGATTTCAATGTGGGCCAGCATGGCGTTTAAAGACCGTGACAGGCGCCCCACTTCGGTGTCTGGAGCCCCGGTGGGGACACGTTTGGACAGATCTCCGGCGGCAATTCCAGCGGCGGTGCGTTCCACTCGGTTCAGGGGACGAAACGCAGTGGTCACCAAGCCGTAGGCGATCATGGTCACGACGAGCGTGGCTAAGAACCCGATGGTGATGACCAGTGTGGTCACGCGTTCCACGGAACGTTCCACGGGGTCAAGCGGTAAAGCGATGGCCACGGTTCCGCTGTCGGATTCCAGCCGATAGATCTGGACTCGCCACTGGTGTTGCGGCATGGCCAGTCCAGGAACATTGAAGGGGGTTGATCCGTGGGCGGCCGCCTGGCGGGCGGTCATCGGTTCGATGTCGGGGACGTCTGAACCTTCGGCATAAATCCGGGTGACGAATTCGCCGTCATTATTCCAGGACTCGCCGTAGAACCGGACAATGGTTTGTTCGAAACTCCTCGTCTCATAGGGGCCGGCGGATCCCATGGAGGTCAAGTACATTGACACGTTGTGCCGGTTGGTAAAAATGTCCTCATCGATCTGTCTGATCAATTCCTGCCGGTATAACGATGCCGTCAAGATCGCCGTGAGGGCCACAGTCAGGGCCATGAGCACTCCGGTGATCAGCGTCAGCTGAGTGCGCAACGACGTAGCCTGCCAGCGGCGGGCTATCCATCGCAACGGTTGGGCTCTGGCCATCTAGCGTTTGTCTTTGGTCCGCAGCAGATACCCGACCCCGCGTTTGGTCTGAATCATCTTGGGGCGATCGTCGACATCGATTTTGCGTCGCAGATAGGAAATATAGGACTCCACGATTGACGCGTCGCCATTGAAATCATATTCCCAAACATGGTCTAAAATTTGAGCTTTTGACAGCACCCGGTTGGGGTTCATCATCAAATAGCGCAGGAGTTTGAACTCGGTTGGGGACAGGTCAATGATTTCCCCACCGCGGCGAACTTCGTGAGCGTCGTCGTCGAGTTCCAGGTCATCTACAACCAGTATCGCATCGTCGTCTTCTGCAGGTGCGGTGCGGCGCAGCACGGCCCGGATCCGGGCTACGACTTCATCGAGACTAAAGGGTTTGGTCACATAGTCGTCGCCACCGACGGTGAGCCCGGTGACCTTGTCTTCGGTCTCATCGCGGGCGGTAAGAAAGACGACGGGGAAAAGTCGACCTGAAGCGCGTAGTTTGCGGGTGACGGTGAAGCCGTCCATGTCCGGCAGCATGACGTCGAGCACCGCCAGATCGGGATTGTGAGCTTCAGCGGCTTCGAGTGCTTCACGGCCGTTTGCAGCGGCAACGACTTCGAATCCGGCGAACCGTAAAGAGGTGGACAGCAGCTCGCGGATGTTCGGTTCATCATCAACGACGAGGAGTTTTGCTTCATAAGATTGCGACGTCATACGCCTATTCTAAAAAAACTAACCTGTGAGGTTGCTGGGTATTTACTGAATAGACGGTTATGCGTGCTGACGTTTTCTACGTACAAACACGTTGCCAACCAGAGCAATGAGCATCAAAATAAAGCCCGTTGGGAAGGCCAACAGGGCCAGCCAAAACAGCCATGTGGCAGGGGTAACCCCGGCAAAGTAGTACACCAGCACACCGATCAAGGCCAGGAAGGAGGCAATCACAATGGCTACTCCGACCCACAGCACCGCCGAAATCCAGGCAGGTGGCACATCTAGGTTCTGAGATTTTTGGGTGGTCATGTGCAGTATTCTACGCTTGCAGCACAGGTGGCGGATCATTGCGAAGATTCGGGGCAACACGCACTATACTGGCCTTCGATAGGCTTTGAGGGTTCCTGTAACCGCACCTGCAAGGGATGTGTGACGGGAACCCTTTGTGAATGATGCACGTGACGAAGGAATAGAAAATCCATGCCAACCGGCAGAGTGAAATTTTACGACCATAACAAGGGTTTTGGTTTTATTACCACCGACGACGGCGATGACATCCATCTGCCGGCATCCGCCTTGCCCTCGGGAGTGACCCAGCTGCGCCCGGGCACCCGAGTGGAATTTGGCATCGTCGATTCGCGACGCGGCCCACAGGCGCTATCCGTTGAAGTGCTAGACAAATTGCCCTCGGTGGTCCGAGCCACCAGACCGAAGGCCCACGATATGGCCGGTATCGTAGACGATCTGATCCGCATGTTGGACAACGCGTCCACGGGTCTGCGCAGTGGTCGGTACCCGGCAGCTAAACAGGCCGAACAAATGGCCACCATCATGAGAAGGGTGGCTGATGCATTCGATGCCTAATGTTGCTGAAGATACTGTTTCTATCGCGAACCCCGTTCAACCGACCTTTGGCCCACCACGGGTCATTACCCGCAAACCCCGGGTCGATGCCGTGCTGGCAGAGGCCGTTGACATTGCTCGAGCAGCATTGCAAGAGTTTGCCGATGACGCCGAGATCGGCGAGCATCTGGGTACCGTAGCCGACGACGAACGCGTGGTGACACACCGTTTTACCGCCTATGTGGCGGGCTATCGTGGCTGGTATTTCTTTGTGACACTGGCTCGTGCACCGCGATCCAAAGTGATCACGGTCAGTGAAACCGGTATGTTGCCCGGTGAAGATGCACTCCTGGCACCGAAGTGGGTGCCCTGGCGAGACCGCGCTTCAGAGGAAGAGCGCATCCGTCTTGATGCCATCGCCGCCGGTGAGGACCCAGCGAAAGCTCTTGAAGCAGCAGGTTATGGCCCCGAGGTTATTGAAGAAGAAGAGCCCGTCGTCTCAGCCGAGAAGCCGTCAACCAAAGATGGTAGCGGCAAGAAGCAGGCTCGCCGGGACGCCAAACGCCGCCGGGCGCGACAGCAGGCCCATCGGAAGAAACGCCAGAAAAAATCTGCTGGGTCTGCTACCAAGACCAAGTCGTCAGGTAGATAAAACATGAGCAAAAGCACTGCTTTGGCAGTGCTTTTGCTTTCAGTCCAACAAGCCGGAATATTTGACCTGCTACCAAAGTGACCAACGACGTCGTATGTAGTGAACGTCGACTGGCGCTAACTCTGCGTGGAAACACGACGGCCGGTGTTGGAGGGCAAGAATGCTCGTATCAACACCGGCCATCGCTGTGGTCTTGTGCGATCTAGATTCGATCCACGACGTAATCGATGCACGCGGTCAGTGCAGAAACATCTTCTGGGTCAATCGCGGCAAAGGTTGCGATGCGTAGCTGGTTCCGGCCGAGTTTGCGGTACGGTTCGGTATCTACGATGCCATTGGCGCGCAGGATGGACGCCACAGTTGCAGCATCAACGCTGTCATCGAAATCGATGGTCACAATGACCTGCGAACGATCCTCGGGGCGGGTAACAAATGGTGTGGCGTAGCTTGAGGCTTCGGCCCAGTTATACAACCGGTCGGAGGAATCCTTGGTGCGGGCGGTAACAAAATCTAAACCACCGTTGGTATTCATCCACTTGAGCTGTTCATCAAGCATGATCAACGTGGCCAATGCAGGGGTGTTATAGGTCTGATTCTTGGCCGAGTTATCTATTGCGGTTTTCAAATTCAGGAAGTCTGGGACCCAACGGTCGCTTGCAGCGATTTCTTCTGCCCGCTCCAGGGCAGCGGGGGAGAATAAGCCCAGCCACAGGCCGCCGTCTGAAGCAAAGTTCTTCTGCGGGGAGAAATAATACACATCCGACTGAGTGACATCGACCGGCAGACCCCCTGCCCCGGAGGTTGCATCGATGAGCACCAGGGCGTCGTCATTGGCACCCTCCACGCGATGCACCGGTGCTGCAACACCAGTGGACGTCTCATTGTGTGGCCAAGCGTAGACGTCGACGTTGTGTTCAGCGCGCGGTGTCGGACGGGTTCCCGGATCAGCTTGCAAAATGACGGAGTCTTCTAGGAACGGTGCATTATTGGTTGCCTTGGCAAACTTCGAACCAAATTCACCAAAGCTCAGATGTTGCGCTTTCTTGCGGACCAGCCCAAAAGCGGCAATATCCCAAAATGCCGTAGCTCCGCCCAAGCCCAGAACTACTTGATAATTTTCTGGTGCGCTAAAAAGTTGGGTGATACCTTCTTGGACGGATGCGACCAGGTTTCGGACCGGTGCCTGACGGTGCGAGGTGCCCAGAAGGGTCGCGCCTGCCGTTGCGACCGCTTGAGACAGTTGGGTGCTGACCTTCGACGGTCCAGCACCGAAGCGGCCATCCGCTGGTTTGAGATTCTCGGGGATTTCGATGCCCGGTGTGGACATGAGCTACTCCTTATATAAAGGGGGCAGGATACGTTATCTATTGTGGACTTGGCTGACCCTGAAACATCACAATAAACCAACATGTGACACCGGTTTGGCTCAAAATGTGGTGAATAAAACACTTAACACAGATGCCTGTGGATACATTCTGGCCGAGTTCTCACTGCGAACGTATGATGATTGGTGATTGCAGAATATTTAAGACGTATATCGCTATGAAGGAATGTGGCTGTGGCCGATCTGATTGATACGACGGAAATGTACTTGCGCACCATCTATGAATTGATGGAAGAAGGTATTGCGCCGTTGCGGGCCCGCATAGCTGAACGGCTTGATCACTCAGGTCCAACCGTTTCACAAACGGTAGCCCGCATGGAACGCGATGGTCTTTTGCATGTGGCACCCGATCGAAAACTTGAGTTCACCGATGAGGGTTTGAAAGCTGCCGCTACAGTGATGCGAAAGCATCGACTAGCTGAACGCTTACTGGCAGACGTTATCGGCTTGGACTGGCCCTACGTGCACGATGAAGCATGCCGCTGGGAGCATGTGATGAGTGACCAGGTGGAAGCCCGGTTGATGGATCTATTGCATTCGCCATCGAATTCTCCATTTGGCAACCAAATTCCGCTGCTTGAAGAACTCGGTGGCCCGGCCACCGGCTTGGATCCACAGCTGTATGAAGGTGAACCGCTGACCGTTGCACTGGAAAAAGCCGGGACTTTTGAAGTCAAGGTCCTTACCGAAGCGATCCAGACCGATCCCGAATTGCTGACACAATTTGCTGCGGCTGGTATTCAACCTGGTGCCACACTCATTGCAGAGCCGGCAGATGGTTACGTGGCAGTTCGTGTCCTGGAGCGTGGACCCGAACTGCCCGGAGAAGTTGAAGACATTTCGGAACTAGGCCTCGAAATTTCTGACGATACTGCTGTCCATGTTCGTGTGGTCCGCGTTCAGTGACTGAATTATGCTCCATTAGAGTCGCGCACGGCCATGTTTTGATCGAAAAATAACGAATCGACCAAGAAAAATATCAAAATGTTATTTTGTCTTCTACCGCGTGGTTATGCGGATGTAGGCGCATATTTCATGAGATGACTCAACGAATTGTTATCCGAATGTGACATTCCGTTGTACTTCTACTAAGCTAGCTCTCGGTGTTGATAACAAAATGTGATTCAGCACCCGCCACCAGCTTGCTTTTACACTCCGCAGCTGGAGGGGCAAAACATAGCAGTTGTAAAAATTGTTCGTGGCGGAGTGGGGCCACAAGCCACTAAGCACATGAGAGAGGTAAACTAAGTGTCGAAGCGCATTTCAACTGCACGTCACCGTGCAACTCCTGCGAAGGGCGCCACGCTAGAAGCCATGACCCAGGCTCTTGGCCGCTCGGGTCGCCAGGCTGCTGCGATTGCAGCTGCCTCCGGTATGGTGTTGACCGTGGCACCAGCAGCAACCGCGGCACCTGTGCAGACTGATCGTGAAACATCAACCCTGCCAGCCACAAACTTCAAACTGGAACGCACCTCGGGCAAAGCCGATGTCATCACCGCTGATTCAGTAAGCCTGGATCTCGGACGTGCAGCCCTGAAATCAACTCCGGCGCCAGAACCAGAACCAGAGCCTGTAGTTGAAGAAGACGTTTCTCCAGTAACAAACGAAACTGCTGCCGAGAACAGCACTGCCGAGAACGGCACTGCCGACAGCACCACTCAGACACAGTCGGCAACCACTCAGGAAGCTCCAAGCGCTCCAGAGTCGAGTGCCACAGGTTCACTTGCTGCAGTAGTCTCCGCAGCATACTCCGGTATCGGAACCCCATACGTATGGGGCGGTAAAGGCCCAGGCGGCTGGGACTGCTCCGGATTTACCGCATGGGCATACGCTCAAGCAGGCATCAGTATTCCATCTTCTACCTCGGCTATCCTAGGCTCCGGACAGTTCGTTCGTACCGCCAGCCCCAAACCAGGTGACCTGGTCTTCCAGAACGGTGGATCCCACGTTGGTATCTATGTTGGCAACGGCCAGATGATCGGTGCTCAGAACCCCTCGGTTGGCACCATCCTCCACGACGTCACCCGCAACCCACTGATGGGTTACTACACCTACGTCGGCTAGGTTTTTTCCTTAACAACTGCTCAATAAAGTCTCTCCTGATTACTAGGAGGGACTTTATTGTATTTAACAGAAAGTCCTAATACATGACACAACCGCTGCCTGACTGGGCCACCCAACTACTACAGTCACTTGAGATCGACCCCGTACACGTTGATGTCGAGGCTTTACGACGCATCGCTGATGGTATCGACTATGACCAGAGCACCGATGAGTTGCTGGTCGGATTCATCGCCGGTTATGCCGCTGGCATGGCACACGGCAGCGGCATGGCTGGATTCGCTAAAGCCCACGCAGCCTCGGTGAACTTCATGGCGAAGAACCTCCTCACGGAATAATATTCCTTCTTCTGTGTTGACACATTGGGGAAGCAATAGAAGGAAAATAGCTACGTGAGCATGAACCATGTGGGCTGGGCAGCTTTGGGGAAGCTGCGCCAAAGTAAAGAACACGAATCATTGAAACCCGGAACTATCCCTCGGGCGTGGTCATTCATTGCCCGTTATCGAACTCGGTTGACCCTGTATCTTATTGTCTCAGCCCTGGGAGCCGTCCTGACGGTGGTCTCACCGATCCTTGCAGGGGATGTCGTCAATGCGATCGTGGCAGAATCCAATGTAAGCGTTGTGATCAACCTGGCACTACTCATCGCTGCTGTTGCCCTGCTGGAAGCGATACTGAATGTCATCTCCCGATGGCAGTCAGCTTCCCTGGGGGAACGGACCATATTTGATTTACGGACCAGCGTATTCGATCATGTCCAAAGGATGCCGGTCGCATTCTTTACCCGTGCCAGAACCGGGGCATTAGTCTCTCGACTCAACAACGACGTCATCGGTGCCCAAACGGCGATCGCCAGAACCCTACCGACCGTGGTTATGAATATCGTGACCCTCGGCGTGACGCTGGTGGTCATGTTCACTACTTCCTGGCAGATCACCCTGGCGGCGCTGCTCTTGCTGCCAATCTTTTTGTTTCCTGCCCGTCTTATTGGCCACCGAATTGCCGGTCAGACTCGTGAACGTGCCACACGAAACGCTGCCATGGGCGACCAGATGACCGAGCGATTCTCAGCACCGGGTGCTACATTGGTGAAACTATTTGGTGAACAGCGCCACGAATCCCAGGTGTTTTCAGACCGTGCGGATGGTGTGCGAGAATCCGGGGTGCACATTAGCGTATGGACTTCGGTGTTTATGACCATGCTGACACTGGTTTCCTCCCTTGCGTTGGCTGCCGTCTATGGAATCGGCGGTTACCAGGCGATTACCGGCGGGCTAAACGCCGGCGACGTCGTCACCATGGCGCTGCTGCTGACCAGGCTGTATGCACCACTGACTGGCTTAGCCACTGCCCGGGTTGAACTGATGAGCGCACTGGTATCCTTCGAACGGATCTTTGAAGTCTTGGATCTGCAACCGATGATCAACGACCCCGCCAACCCGAAAGACATCCCCACCGGGGGAGTACGGATCCAATTTCACGACGTCGATTTTCGGTACCCAACTGCGTCAGAAGTCTCCTTGGCGTCTTTGGAAGAGGTAGCGGTCTTGGACGGCCGGGAATCCGAACAAGTCCTCCACGGCTTGAACTTCACCGTGGAGCCAGGTCAGACGGTTGCCCTGGTGGGATCATCGGGTGCTGGGAAATCGACCATCGCAAACCTGGTCACTCGCCTCTACGACGTCACCGGGGGTGCAATTACCCTCAACGGTGTCGACCTGCGGGATGCGGCTGCCCAAGACATCCACAATCGAGTCGGTATGGTGACCCAAGATTCTCATTTGTTCCACACGTCTATCCGGGAGAACCTGACGCTGGGGCATCGCCAGGTGGATGATGAACGGATCTGGCAGGTTCTCGACCACGCCCGGTTGGCTCAAGTCGTACGGCACATGCCCGATGGTCTAGATACCGTCGTGGGTGAGCGTGGCTATCGACTATCGGGTGGAGAGCGTCAACGTTTGGCAATTGCCCGGTTATTGCTTGCGGCACCTGAGGCCGTCATTCTGGATGAGGCGACCGCTTCCCTGGACTCCACCAACGAAGCCGCCGTCCAACAAGCTTTAGATCAAGCACTAGAAGAACGCACCGCTTTGGTGATCGCCCACAGGCTATCAACCGTGGTGAATGCTGATGAGATTCTGGTGATCGAAGACGGGCGCATCTACGAGCGTGGGACACACGACGAGCTGCTGGCCGCCCACGGACGCTATGCTGAACTCTATGCGACCCAATTTCGACAACAACCACACGCCGGTGGTGAATAGACATGACGGATGAGACTCCGCAAGAGCTATGGGACGACCGTTATCGCCAAGCGGACCATATGTGGTCGGGAAACGTCAACGTAGCCCTTGCCGATGTTGGCCGCTCGTTGACTCCGGGCACCGCCTTGGATTTAGGTTCAGGGGAGGGCGCTGACGTCATCTGGTTGGCCGAACATGGTTGGCAGGCCACCGGCGTTGATATTTCTGCCGTGGCGGTATCTCGTGCCGAACAAGCAGCCCGGGCTCGCGGGCTGGCAGGCGATAGGGCGCGTTTCCTGGTGGCAGATTTAGCTCAATGGGACAACGAACAGACCTATGATCTCGTCGTCAGCTCTTTTTTGCATTCGCAAGGCGACTTCGAACGGGCCGGGATTCTCCGGGCCTGTAGTCAGTATGTGGCAGACGGCGGGTATCTGCTGGTGATTTCACATGCAACGTTCCCGCCCTGGGCAGGGGCGCACCGTGATGCCGATGCTAAAGATCATCACCACGATGAGACTACGCCAGAGTCTGAACTTGAGCTCTTGCAGCTGGATCCGTTGGAGTGGGTCGTGGAAATCGCAGAGCTGCGCTCGCGAGAAGCTACCGGTCCCGATGGTCAGGTCGCCACGCTGCACGATACGGTGGTGTTGGCCCGAAAGATCACCACCCGGCCATAAGACGGTACGGGTGTCTTCTTGGAAGGTTGTGGAAACTCCACAAACCAGGTGATATGTGCATACATAAAAACTCCCCGAGACATGATCAATATCTCGAGGAGTTTGTGATCGTTGCGCAGCTACCGCGGCCGAGAAGCTACTCGGTTACAGGGTTCAGAGAACCGTCAGCCTTGGTAATGAATGAGCGCAGGAACCACTGGAATAGTTCTAGTCCTCGGGTTACTTCAACCAGAATGTCTTCCGAAATGGGGTCAACTTTGCCGGATTCAGCGATGGCGGTACGGAAGTCTTTGATGACCCCGGTGTAGACCTCGTTGAGTGCGGAGATGTGCGCCAGGCTGGAAGCGCGATCCAGAGGGTAGTCTTCCCAGTCGCGACCGGTGACGATGGCACCGGGCGTACCTTTTGGAGAAACGCCCAGGGTGGCAATACGTTCAGCGACCAGGTCGGCCCAGCCACGAACTTCGTCAACCTGTGGGTCAAGCATCTCGTGTACGGAGATGAACTCTGGTCCGACGACGTTCCAGTGAGCGTGTTTCAGCGTCAGGTGCAAATCGTTCAGGGCGTGGAGACGAAGCTGAAGAATTTCAGTCACGCGATGCGCGTCTTCCGTTTCAACGCCAGGTGCCGTATATTCTGCATAATTCTCAGTCATGGGTAACCTTTCTGTTGCAGACCTAAGCTTTGTTTGTCGTGCAAAGCTGAATAGGGACGGGTTGTACCCTGATTCTTACGTTACTACTCAATACGTTTTTCGTAGTCATCGCAAGGTATGTGAGGCTAACCTGAGTCGATACTCAGCAACTTTTAAGGTTGTCGATACCGGTGCGATATCAGGTGGCTGCGATTCGTATACTGGTTAAAATACAACGTGCCCTCGACTGGATTCGAACCAGCGACCTGCGCTTTAGGAGAGCGCTGCTCTATCCAACTGAGCTACGAGGGCATCGGCGTCAATGCGTCGATGGGTTAGTACCGTCTGCCAGATTACCAGGCGATGGTCGGGCAGAAAGCATCTTTACCGGTAGGTGCCACCGATCTCACGCTCATCATCCAAGGATGTTGCCAAACCGGCGCTATTGCGGCCCACAAACTTCAATACGAGTATGACGACAATCCAAATGACGAGCAAGATGAACAGCAGCCACTGTGCGATCGTGAGCGACGATGCCAGTGTCACATTGGCCTGTGTGACGTCGTTCAAAGCCTGTTCACGAGCAGTGGCGGCCCAGAGTTCGAATGCGGCATAACCAATCGCCACAATGATTGCACTCCAGCGGGCCCAGATCGTTTTCAACGTCCACAACGCTACCGCGATCAGGCTGAGCCCCATCATGATGGGGAAGATGCGGCCGGCGGTGATGTGTATCCAGTTGTATTGGCGCAGGGCCTCATCGTCCATGCGTTCACCCAGCTGTTCTACCGCGGTCAGATCGAAGCCTGACATGCGATGGTCCAGCATCAAGAGCCCACCGGTGAGCTGCTCCATGCCTTGCAGCGCCAAGATATGATAATAAAACCCGATGAACACGGTGACGGCGAGAATCGCCAACACCAGGATGCCGGGGCTACCTTCCTGGTGGCCGGCTTGCCGAATGTCAGCTTTGGCTTGCGCTACGGTCAAGCGTTTTCGATCAGCCCGAGTTGTTTGCTGTGCTGGTGCAGGCTCGTGGTTGGCGTAATCTTTGGCACGGCGTTTTCTTGCCACTCGTCCTCCGGGGCATCATTTATTGGCGCCCGCGCACGGGGAGAAAACCCATACGCGGAACGATCACTGACCATCATCTTAGTAGAGTCACTGTGCACCGGCTGAGAATCGCTCTCCACAGCCCGCGAACACGCCCGGGTAAAACGTCGGGATGCGGTTAGACTTATGCATCATGGCCCACCAGACTTCTTTGCCCAGTTTTTCGCCCGCATTTTCCCTTGCCCCCACGGTCGACACCCCGCTTGTAGCGGCCGATGCGACCCCGGATCAGCTGGTTGAGGGGCTCAATGATGCACAAGCGCAGGCTGTGGTCCATCGTGGGGGGCCGCTGCTCATCGTCGCCGGCGCAGGTTCGGGTAAGACTCGGGTGCTAACCCACCGCATTGGACACCTGATGGCAACCGGTGATGCTCGCCCACATGAATTTTTGGCCATTACCTTTACCAATAAAGCCGCCGCCGAGATGCGCGAACGCATTGGCGAGCTGGTCGGTCAAGCTGCGTCGCGCATGTGGATCTCAACCTTCCACTCCTCGTGTGTGCGCATTTTGCGTCGTGAGGCGACTCATATCGGGCTGAAATCAAATTTTTCTATTTACGATGCCACGGACTCCTTGCGCCTGATCACCCAGATCGCCAAAGACGCAGACTTGGATCCCCGCCGCTTTGCACCCAGAGCGATCCGCAACAAGATTTCTTCCTTGAAGAATGAGCTCGTCGACGCCGATGCCTTTGCCTCCACGGCGGCAGGGGATCCCTGGCACCAGGCGGTTGCCGAAGTTTATAAGGAATATGAAAGCCGGTTGCGCACCGCAAACGCCATGGACTTCGACGATCTAATCGCCAATGTGGTCCACATGTTTGACGCCTTCCCAGCGATTCTGGATAACTATCGCCGACGATTCCGCTTTGTACTCGTCGATGAGTATCAGGACACCAACCACGCCCAATACCGCCTCGTGCGCCAGCTGACCGGTGCACCCGGTGAACCACCCGGTGTGGAAACCGAGGGCGGACAACTGACCGTGGTTGGTGACTCAGATCAGTCCATTTATGCCTTTCGCGGCGCTGATATCCGCAATATTGTGGATTTCGAACACGACTATCCCGACGCGACCGTAATCCGATTGGAACAGAACTACCGGTCCACGCAGACTATTTTGGACGCCGCCAATGCGGTGATCGCCCAGAACCCATCGCGGGAGATCAAACGCCTGTGGACGGCGGAAGGTAGCGGTGAAAAGATTGTCGGCTATGCGGCCGAATCCGAATCAAGTGAGGCCCAGTGGATCACCGACACCATTGATGATCTGATGGATAATCACGACTACCGTCCAGCGGATATGGCCATTTTCTATCGCACCAACGCCCAGTCGCGCTCCATAGAGGAACGTCTAATCGCTTCCGGGATCCCATATCGGGTGGTCGGTGGTACTCGGTTCTACGACCGCAAAGAAATCAAGGACGCCCTGGCCTATTTGCGTGTACTGGATAACCCCGACGACGACGTCAACCTGCGCCGGATCCTCAATGAGCCCAAACGAGGGATCGGGGAGCGAGCTGAAGGCACGGTGGCGGCACACCAGACACGCCAGCAATCAACATTTATGGCAGCACTGCGCGATGCCGAAAATGCTCCAGGAGGGTTGGCAACCCGGTCGCTGAAAGCCATCAACAAATTCATCCAGTTGCTGGATGATCTGCAACAACTGGCCCAGACCGAATCCGTGGCGACCATTTTAGAAGCCGTGCTCGAGCAGACCGGGATGCTCGAAGCGCTTCGAAACTCTAAAGATTTCCAAGACGAATCCCGGGCCGATAACCTTGGCGAACTGGTCGGCGTGGTGCGAGAATTTGATAAAGCCAATCCCGAGGGCGGGCTGGGTGATTTCTTAGAGCAGGTGGCGTTGGTTGCCGACGCCGACCAACTACCAGATGCCACCGACGCGGAAGGCCAAGCGCTGGCAGATCACATGGGCGAGGTCACGCTGATGACGCTACACACCGCCAAGGGCCTGGAATTTCCGGTGGTGTTTTTGACCGGAATGGAACACGGTATTTTCCCGCACGCCCGATCCATGGCAGATGAAAAAGAACTCGCTGAAGAGCGTCGTCTGGCTTATGTTGGGCTGACACGGGCACGCGAGCGCCTGTTTGTGTCTCGAGCTGAAGCACGCAGTATGTGGGGCCAGCACCAATTCAACCCGGCCAGTCAATTCTTGTCAGAGATTCCGGCTGAGCTTATTGAATGGGAACGGGAAGGCAAAGGCACTGCGGCCACAGCGAAGTTTGGTGCCGGCTTTGGGCAAGATACCGGGGTGCGTGGCTTCCGCTATCGGGATGCGCAACGCTTTAGTGGGTCGCACTGGGGGGCTTCGCCGTCGTCGAAAAACTATGGACGAGCCGGTACGGAGGGCATTACCGAAGCCCAAGAACGTGCTCGGGTGACCAAACTGGAACCGCGCACAAAGGTGAACCCACAAAAGGAAGTCATCTCGGTTTCGGCAGGTGACATGGTAGAACACAAGACGTTTGGCACCGGTGTAGTGACAGCCGTGCAAGGGGCGGGAGATAAGGCCGTCGCAGTCGTGCAATTTGCTGCATCAGAAAAACGGTTACTGCTGCGCTATGCGCCGTTGAAGAAAGTATGAGGGCCACCAATAGAAGGTCATGGTTCCTCAACACGGCTTGGCGTGCACTAAGGTAAAAGCTTAGGAGTTGCCAGGCTTATTAGCCGAACTCGCAGATGCCCGAATGCATTCTGTTGTGGGCATCTGATCCAATTGTTGTCGAGGTAAAAGGACTGCAAACCCGTGGACCTGTATGAGTACCAGGCACGCGATCTATTCGAGGCACACGGGGTTCCCGTGCTGGCTGGGATCGTTGCCGAAACCCCGGAAGAAGCTAAAGCCGCCGCTGAAAAACTCGGTGGCGTCACCGTGGTCAAAGCCCAAGTCAAAGTTGGCGGCCGCGGTAAAGCCGGCGGTGTCAAAGTCGCCAAGAACGCTGATGAAGCCTATGAATATGCCAAAGAGATTCTGGGCATGGACATCAAAGGTCACACCGTGCACCAGGTGATGATCGCTGAAGGCGCCGACATCAAAGAAGAGTACTATTTCTCGATCCTTCTGGATCGTGCCAACCGTTCCTACCTGGCCATGGCCTCGGTAGAAGGCGGTATGGACATCGAACAGCTGGCCGAAGAACGCCCAGATGATCTGGCACGCGTTGAAGTTTCGCCATCCACAGGTCTGAACCGCGAAGTTGCAGACAAGATCGTTGCTGAAGCTAAATTTGCTGAAGACCTCCGCGATAAGGTTGCTGAAGTCCTGGTGAAGCTCGGCGACGTCTACGTCAAAGAAGATGCCACTTTGGTTGAAGTTAACCCACTGGTTTTGACCGGTGAAGGTACTCTGATTGCACTTGACGGAAAAGTCACCGTTGACGACAACGCCGACTTCCGCCAGCCAGGGCATGCTGAACTGGTTGATGAGCGCACCGAAAACCCACTGGAAGCCAAAGCTGAAGCCAAGGGTCTGAACTATGTGAAACTGGACGGCAACGTGGGCATCATCGGTAACGGTGCAGGCCTGGTCATGTCGACCCTGGACGTTGTTGCCTACGCCGGTGAAAACCACGGCGGCGCAAGCCCAGCCAACTTCCTGGACATCGGCGGTGGCGCTGATGCACAGATCATGGCTGACGGTCTCGACGTCATCCTAGGTGACTCGGATGTCAAATCCGTATTTGTCAACGTTTTCGGTGGCATTACCGCCTGCGATGAGGTCGCCAGCGGTATTGTCAAAGCACTGGAGATCTTGGGCGATTCAGCGACCAAACCACTGGTTGTCCGACTCGATGGAAATAAGGTGGACGAAGGGCGCGCCATTTTGGCCGAGGCTAATCACCCACTGGTCACTCTTGCATCCACCATGGACGAAGGCGCTGACAAGGCCGCCGAGTTGGCTAACAAGTAAGGACGGGATACGTAGAAGATGTCGATTTTCCTCAATAAAGATTCCAAAATCATCGTCCAGGGTATTACCGGTGGTGAAGGGACCAAACACACCGCGCTGATGCTCAAAGCCGGCTCCAACATCGTTGGTGGCGTCAATGCCCGCCGCGCTGGTCAAACCGTAGAACACGTCGACGCTGATGGTAACGACGTGAGCCTGAACGTTTACGGCACCGTTGCAGAAGCTATGGCAGAAACCGGCGCCAACGTATCGGTGATGTTCGTTCCACCAAAATTCGCTAAAGACGCCGCGATGGAAGCCATCGAAGCCGAAATCGAGCTATTGGTCATCATTACCGAAGGTATTCCCGTCCAGGACACCGCAGAATTCTTTGCTGCTTCCCAGGCCAATGTTGGTGCCGATGGCAAACCAAAGACACGCATCATTGGTCCAAACTGCCCAGGTATCATCACCCCTGATGTTTCCTTGGCAGGTATCACCCCGGCGACCATTACCGGGACCGGCCCAATCGGTCTGGTTTCGAAGTCAGGTACGTTGACCTACCAGATGATGTACGAATTGTCTGAGATTGGCATTTCGACTGCGATCGGTATTGGTGGCGACCCAGTTATCGGTACCACCCACATCGATGCTCTCGAAGCTTTCGAAAACGATCCAGAAACCAAGGCCATCATCATGATTGGTGAAATTGGTGGCGACGCCGAAGAGCAAGCAGCCGCCTACATTAAAGACAACGTGACCAAACCAGTTGTTGGCTACATCGCAGGCTTTACCGCACCAGAAGGTAAGACCATGGGTCACGCCGGTGCTATCGTTTCCGGTTCTTCCGGTACCGCAGCTGCAAAGCAAGAAGCACTAGAAGCAGTCGGCGTTCAGGTTGGTCAGACCCCAACTGAAGCCGCTGAGAAGATGCGCAAGATTATGGAAAACCTCTAAGTCACGAACTGGCGAGAAATTCCGACAATGGGGCCCGGGCAATTTGCTCGGGCTCCATTTGTCTTCAAGAACCGGCTAGAACACCGTATGTGTTCGTGGACTTGATCCATGCCAGACGGCTGCACAACTTGACCAGGCAGTCACGACCAACACGATGGGGAAGTCGGCGGCTTGGATCAACCCCGAGCAAGACTAGAACATTCACATCCACGGGCACCGTGTACAACGTTGAGTTTGGGCTCCTGTGAACCGCCAGTACAACTGGCGCAGTGTTACGTTACGGTGTATGTATACCAGACCAGCCCTGGGCCGAAGCTGATGGTGCGCTCTAGTGGCTATCCGGATCCTGCATTCAACTACGCGAGTGGCAGGCGTTTATTGTGGCAGGACCTGTTCAATAGCGTTGATGACTGCTGGATCATCTGGCTCCGTGCGTGACCGAAAACGGTAGACGTCCCCGGACGGCGCGACCAAGAATTTTTCAAAGTTCCATCTGACCCTGCCTGCTTTCCCATGGGCATCGGGAGTCTTTTTGAGCTCGGTATATAGCGGATGCTCACGCCGACCATTGACCCGGATGCGATCCAGAACCGGGAAGGTGATGCCGTAAGTGCTGGAACAAAACTCTTGGATGGCTTCGTTTGCACGGAGTTCTTGAAAAAATTGGTTGCTTGGGAATCCAAGAACCTGCAGCCCGCGATCGCCGTATAGTTTTTGTAGTTGCTCGAGCGCTTCGTACTGAGGAGCCAACCCGCACCGAGACGCAACGTTGACGATCAGGAATGCTTTGCCTTCGAACTCGGAAAGCGTCGTCTCGGCGCCCTGCATGGTTTTGAATGGGATCTCGTGAAGCTTCATAGTCATTGCAGCATATCTTGGCTGGTCAATATTCCAGTCGATACGGCCTGTGATGACATGGACTGTTGACCCGTGGGGATTGGACCAGCTGAGGCGCAGACGCCGTGGAACGGTTAGATATTGAAGAACATGCCCAGCAGATAGGTGACGCCGGCGGCACCCAGCCCAATGGCCAACTGGCGTAACGCACGTTTGAGGGGTGACGCTCCGGAAAGCAGGCCCACGATGCCCCCGGTGATGAGTAATGCCACCGACACTAGGCCCAGCGCCCACATGAGTGCTGTGACGCCGATGGCGCCAAATAGGAATGGCAGAACCGGAATGATCGCGCCGGAAGCAAAGAATAAGAACGAAGAGAATGCAACTTTCCAAGGATTCCCAACGGATTCGAAGGCTTCTTGTGTCAGTTCTTCTTCTGGTCCTTGGGAGCCATCGGGTCGTGCTGAGAAGGAAGGATTACAATCGCAGCTTAGATATCCCAGCCGCTCTAGGGCTCGGTGGCTGGCATCCTCGGGCGTCATGCCGCGTGCACGGTAGACGAGTTCAAGTTCGTTTTGTTCGATGTCCAAATATTTTGCGGTACGTAGGGTCACTTGGGTTGGATGCGATGCTTCCAAGAGTTCGCGTTGGGAACGCACCGACACGTATTCTCCAGCCCCCATGCTCAACGCACCAGCAAACAGCCCAGCAATACCAGTAAATAACACGACGGAAGGTGCCACACCGGTTGCCCCAATACCCATGACCAGTGCCAGGTTGGAGACCAGTCCGTCATTGGCACCAAATACTGCGGCCCGGAAATTTCCGGCCATCGTTTCGCGACCGCGTGCTGCCAAACCTCGCACAACTTCTTCGTGGATTGCTTCATCTGCGGCAATTTTTGCCGGCACTTCTGAGTCGTGTTTATACGGCGTATTGGATTCAGCGCGTTGCATGAGTGCAAGGACAAAGACCGAACCGAACATGCGCGCTAAAAAGCGCAACAGCGCTCGGTGCATGCTGGGACGGGTGCGGACGTTCGCGTCGTCTCCCAATAAATCACGCCAATGCTGGGCGTGACGGTCTTCGGCATCAGCCAAGCCGAGCAAAATATCTCGCTCTGCTCCGGTGCTACGATCCGCGAGATCACGGTAGATTTGGCCTTCGGCAATCTCATCTGCCAGGTATTTACGCCAGCGACGGATTTGCGACTTGGTCGGCTCTTCGGCCACAGTGACTTCCTGGTTTTTCTTCGAGCCTGACATCCCTATTCCTTGCGCTATGCATGACCTTTACAGTCCTCGTCCAGCCTACCGTGTTGGCTGTGACCCTGGGTTACACTGTGGATTATGGAAACTGGTCAACCGCCAACTATGCCACCTCGCAAACGAGTTCCGCGGGCACTTCAGCTTGGAGAAGACCCCGACCCGCGGTTTACCCTCGCCAACGAGCGCACCTTTCTTGCCTGGATTCGCACATCGTTGGCCTTGCTTGCCGGTGGTATCGCCGTCGAAGCATTCACCCATGAAATCTTCGACGATACTTCACGACGAGTTTTAGGCACGATCCTGTTAATCTTGGGTGGTCTGTTGGCCGCCTCTGCGGCGGGTCGTTGGCTACGAGTCGAAGCCGCGATGCGACAGAAGCGCGCACTGCCGATGCCCATCTGGATTCCCCTCATCGCGTTAGTCTGCGCTGTGGCAGCAATTACCGTGTTAGCTGCCATTTGGGTTACCAATGGCTTCTAAATTCTCAGACCGTCCAAGAAACCGGCTCCAAGCGGTCCAGCATGCAGACCCTGGCCTGCAGCCGGAACGAACCGTGATGTCGTGGGGTCGTACCGGTCTTGCGACGTCTGTGGTCGCCCTGCTGTTAATCCGCTGGTACCCCTCGGTGGGAGGCATCGTATTTGTGCCGGTCATTATTGCGCTTGTCGGTGCCGGCTTGATCCAGATGTCCCAACGGCGACGCTATACGGTCCAGACGGCAGGAATTGCCAACGAACAGGTCGCCAGTGATTTTTGGGCGGTCTTTTGGATGACTGTCATGTCGGTATTGATTGCCACCTCTGGCGTCATCGCAATGTGGGCTGCCTAGCGCGAGAGCCTGGTTGGATCAGGGTCTTCCGGTGGCGTAGAGAAAGGCTGGTCTGGGTCATAGGTGAAGGTCCGAGTATCTCCGCGCTCCGGTTGACGGGCAAAAATGAAATGCCGACCCGAGATCGCTTCGATGTTGAGCGACATAAAGAAATCTTTGAACGTTGGAATCCACGGTGCAATCCCCAGTCCGCGCACATAATCGATGTGCTCTTCGGCCACCGGAGTGACCTTGCCGCGCACCACGACGGACCAGCCCTCATCCGGTAAAATACCATCGGTTTCAAAAGCAACCATGGAATGGGCCTCTGCGGCCGTGAGCTTGGTTCCCGCTGCGGTTCGGAAGTAGAGCTTTTCGCCGTCGAAGATGTAATTAACCGGAAAGATTTCGACTTGGCCTTCCGAAAGAAAAGCTAACCGGCCGTGTCGAGTATTGCGCAGCAGTAATTCTGCCTGCTGGCGTGTCAGTTCCAGAACCGGTTGATCTTTTTGGTGTTCAAACATGTAGGCGCTCATAAACTCTATTGTGATGCTTACGACACCTTGACGCCACCGTTGGACGGCGAAATGTCACAATTGGCGAATCTGGTCAAAAATGTCGGTGATGGCCACATCGGATCGCCCGGGTGCCACGGCAACATAATGCGAAGCGAGATGGGCCGGTCCCGAGGTGCCGGTGAGGTAGGTTCCGCCTGCTTGTTGCAAAATATACGACGCCGCAGCAACGTCCCAGGGTTTGGTGTCAACGCCCAACACCATATCGGCGATACCGCGGGCGGCAAAACATATTTCTAAGGCTCCTGAGACAAGACGACGCACGGTTGCAAAGCGGAGCACCAATTCACCATAGAGTCCAGGCGCTTGGGGTGCCCGCTGTAAGATTTCAGCTGCCGGAAATGATGTGATGAGATTGTACTGGGAAACGTCCATTGGAGCAGGCTTGCAAGATAACGGCGCATCATTGAGATAGGCTCCGGTACGATCAGCCGAGTACTCGTCGCCTGAGACGGGATCCACCACAACGCCTACGACAACCTGTTGGTCAATCACCGCGGCAATCGAGATGGCAAACAACGGGTAGCCGTGGACGAAGTTACTGGTGCCGTCGATGGGATCAATAATCCACTCCAGCTGGCCTGGTGCCGTCGCTGGTTCACGACCGGTCTCTTCACCCCAGAAGACTGCGCCGTCACCGGCCAACTGCGTTTTGAGGTGCTCTTCAACGCGGTGATCCCACTCAGACACGAGATCATGACGATTTGTCTTGGTGGTCGCTGCCACCGTACCTGAAGTAAATGCTGCGGCGAGTTCAGCTGCGGCAGGACGGGCGGCGTGCAGCGCGGTCTGGCGGAGAGTTGTCATGGCTTCCACCATAAACTAGTCGGGTGGAAAGGTATTAGACTGTTTGGATGAACAAGGAGTGGGACGAGCAAAACTATGGCGCGCCGTCGTAAAACTTATCGATTTCCAACTATCCCGGGGCTATCGAGTGCTGCGGGAAACGACGTCTCCCCTCCAGAACAACTTGCCACCCTTAGCTATTACAGTTTTCAACGCCGTCGACGCGACCGCGCACGTCGGCGCGGGGATCGACCCAGAATTTTGTCATTTACCGGATACGGTTCACCCCGCTGGGTGCGGATTTTTTCCCGAGTGCTGTTGGCCAAGCCCGAATGGAGCGAGGCCGAGTACCTGGCCGAGATTGTGCGGGACGGCGTCCGGGGGTGGCAAAACTTTGTTTCCCCACCGATTGCCTATGCCAAGGTCGAAGTTGAGGTCGCCGGGCACCGGCATGTGGTTCGGGCGGATCGTAATGGGGTTGTTGATGTGCGGATCCCGTGCGAATTGGCGCCCGGCTGGGCCACGGTGACCCTGCATGTTGAGGGTGGGGAATCCAGTAGCCAAGACGTGTTGATCATTAGTGACGACGCTGAACGCGCGGTTATTTGCGATGTTGATGACACCGTTTGGGTTACGGCACTGCCGCGCCCACTAACGGCCGCGTGGAATTCCTTTTTGCTCGATGAACACGCCCGACGCCCGGTGGCCGGCATGCCCGTAATGCTCAACCGCCTGGCAGAACAGGACGGCGGCACTGCGATCTTTTATGTTTCCACCGGACCCTGGAATGTTGCGCATACGCTGACGCGTTTTATGACGCGGCATTTATTTCCGCTCGGACCAATGTTATTGACATCGTGGGGGCCTACCGAGGATCGGTGGTTTCGTTCCGGGATGGCGCATAAGGTCAGTGCCCTTGCCCGCTTGGCTGAGGATTTTCCACAGTTGACATGGTCGTTGATTGGCGACGACGGTCAACACGATCCGGAAATATACACACATTTTGCGCATCATCACCCGGGCCGGGTCAATGGGATTGCTATTCGGCAACTGTCGGCAACTGAAGCGCTGCTGGCCGGTGGGCGGGCCGAAGAAACTCAACGCGCCACCGATGGTGTGCCCTGGGCTTATGGACCCGACGGGGCGGCACTGTCCTTTCAACTGGAAAACTTTGGCATTCTTGCCCCACGCAGCAATCCGCCGTTGGCCTGGCCGCAGTCGGTAACCGCTCAAGAGCAGATCACGGTGGCAGAACTGCGCGCAGATTATCCACAATTTACTCAAGATAACCCGTAAGACACAGGAGCATAAGCATGACCGTCATTGAGATTCCCGTGCGCTGGGGCGATATGGACGCCTACGGGCACATCAATAACGTCCAAATCGTGCAGTTGATGGAGGAAGCTCGCGTCATGGTTTTCGGGATTCCCTCCGGCACCGGGCACCTGGATGACACCAGTCCCCGGCCGCGTATCAACCTGTTGGCGGGAGTGGAAGACGGTGTGATGACACTGATCTCTGAGCACACAGTAAAATACCGCCGTCAGCTACCATACCGCGGCACCCCAATCCGTGTGGAAGTCGGCGTGACCAAGGTCAAAGGCGCCTCGGTGGAGATTTCTTATCGGTTCTATGACGACGATGCTGTGGCGGTCCAAGCCACCTCAACCATGGTGTTTGTCAACCAAAACACCGGTATGCCCGTGCGACTCAACGAACACCAGCGCGCCGCGCTGGCAAACCACTAGCAAAGATCTTGCGGCACCGGGCTCATGCTGGGTCTAAGGCTTTGAGCCCAGTGCGCCGGTTAGACCACACCCTGAGCAATCATGGCATCGGCAACCTTGAGGAATCCGGCAATATTTGCCCCGATCACATAGTCACCCGGGTGCCCGAAATCCTCGGCGGTGGCAATGCACCGGTCGTGGATGTCTTCCATATTTTCTTCCAGCCGGGAGTGCGTGTAGTCAAAGCTCCAGGTATCACGAGACGCGTTCTGCTGCATCTCCAACGCCGAGGTTGCCACGCCACCGGCATTGGCCGCTTTGCCGGGACCAAACAGCACGCCGGCTTCGCGGAAGGTGTTGATCGCTTGGTGGGTGGAAGGCATGTTGGCGCCTTCAGCAACCGCTTTGACACCGTTCATCACCAGGGTTGCGGCATCGTCGCCACTGAGTTCATTTTGGGTCGCACACGGAATAGCGACGTCGACGGGCACTTCCCAGATGGAACCATCCGAGACAAAGTGCGCCCGTTCACGGCGTTCGGCATATTCGGAGATCCTGGCCCGCTCAGTAATCTTGATCTGGCGCAGCAGCTCGATGTCAATGCCTTGCTCGTCGACGACGTAGCCTGAGGAATCCGATGCGGTCAGCACGGTTGCCCCAAGGGACGTAGCGTAGTTGATGGCGTTGATGGCCACATTGCCCGAGCCTGAAACCGTCACCGTTGCACCATCCAGTGTGGTACCAATGGTTTTGAGCATCTGGTTGGCAAACATGACGACACCGTTACCGGTTGCTTCGGGGCGCACCAGCGAACCACCCCAGGAAACACCTTTCCCAGTAAACGCGCCGGCCTCAAAGCGGTTGGTGATGCGCCGGTATTGTCCGAACATGAACCCGATTTCGCGGGTGCCCACGCCGATATCGCCGGCTGGAACATCAGTGTGTTCGCCGATATGACGGTACAGTTCGGTGATAAATGACTGACAAAAGCGCATGATCTCGCCTTCGGAGCGACCCGAAGGATTAAAATCAGCGCCACCTTTGCCACCGCCGATGGGCATGCCGGTTAGGGCGTTTTTGAAAACTTGTTCAAACCCTAGAAATTTCATGATGCCCAGGTACACGGATGGGTGGAACCGGATGCCGCCCTTATAGGGGCCCAGCGCGGAGTTGAATTGCACGCGGAAACCGCGGTTAATTTTGACCACGCCCTTGTCATCGACCCAGGGGACACGGAAGGTGATTTGTCGTTCGGGTTCGACCATGCGCCGCAAAATCCCGTGTTCAACATATTCAGGGTGGCGCTTCATAACAGGGCCAAGACTGTTAAAGACTTCATCGACTGCTTGGAAAAATTCGGTTTCCCCAGGGTTACGGCGCAGTACTTCTTCTCTGATCTGGGCTAAACCGGCTTCCATATCGCAACCTTCCTCAAGCTTCTGTTAGCGGTTGATTCAGGCTTGCGGTGAAATGGACACGGCTGACACCTGAGACAACCGTTGTCTTCTTCCGCAATAATCTTAGGGGAAAACTGCTGTCAGTGTTGCAACGTTGCACAACATCTTGCAAATATCGATCACACTGGGTGCCAGGTCGTGCCAATAAGCCATGGCAGGCACATCTAGTGGCACGATAGGAGATCATGACCAACACACCACCGGAACCAAAATCTTTCCCTATGCCCCTGTGGTTACAAGGCATCGTGGAAGCGCTGGCAGCTGCCTTCATTGGGGCTGCCATCATTGTGGTGCCCTTAGCCATCATGTGGATCACCGGAGCCTTTGCTTCCATGCCGTTAGGTGATGCCGGTGCCGTCGGCGCCTACATCTGGTTCTCCAGTTTTGGGGTGCCCCTAGATTTGGTCAGTGTCGACACCCAAGAACCCGTGGGAACCTGGTGGTTCATCCCGCTGGGTTTATTGCTGGTCTGGTTATTGCTCGCACGCCGGGTCGGAATCCGGTTAGCAAAAGCCTCCACATTGCGGACCCTATGGCAGCCCACGCTGGGGGCCGTTGCGGCGTTTACGTTTTTTGTGTGGGGGACTAAAACACTGGTCAGCCTTGACACTGTCGTGATGAATATCACCTTGACGGTGACGATTCCCGCGGTGGTCTTTCTTCTTGGCTACGCGTGGGGAGTACTGGGATACTTCCGCCTCCCGCTGCGTGAATATATCGGTGGCAGGGTTGATCGGCTATCGGATGCCGCCCGAAATTTCTGGCACTATGTGTGGGCGCTCATTCGTGCCGCGATAATCGCGGTGGCCGGAGCCTGGGCCATCGCCTCGATTGTGCTCACGGTGCAAATCGGCATGCACTGGGCAGACGTCACCGATGTGTATCAGCGCTTGGACGCCGGCATCTTGGGTGGGTTCGTTATCACCATGCTGCAGATACTGGTGCTGCCCAATGTCGCAGCCTGGACCCTGAGTTACCTGACTGGCGCAGGCTTTCACATCGGCACCGTTGAAGTCTCCCCGGCGGGAACCCTGCCCGGCGATCAGCCGGCATTGCCAATCTTTTCGGCCATCCCCACACAACAGGCACTTCAGGAACACTGGTGGCTGCTGTTGTTACTCTTACTGGCGGGCATTGTGGCCGGTTGGTGGTTCTTTAGTACCGGTGAAAACCACTTGGAGGACTTCGTCGTCGGCAAAATTCCACATCAGCCCACCGCCATTACCGTTGGCGTGTTGCTAACCGGTGTGTGCATCGGGGTGAGTGCAGGTGTGCTGTGTTTGGGTATTATGGCGATCTCGGGTGGCTCCTGGGCAATTGGAACATTGACAACCATCGGTGCGCCGCCCCTGCTAGCCGCCGGACTATTTGCCGCGCACATTGGTATTGGCTCGGCCCTTGGCTACGCGCTGGCCCCACTGCGCCACGGCGCATTCCGCTGGGCAAAACCCGCCAAAGATTAATCCCACAGCCCCGTCATAGAGTCGGAGTCCAGCCGGGGCATCCACATCGAGGCCACCAGCGCGGCCACCAGCCACAAAATACCGTTGGCGATCTGGCGTCCACTAGTGGGGTTTTTCATTGGTTCACAATAAGGTTATCTTGCTGACACAACATGTACGACCAATCACCTGAAGTGCATCCATTATTTCCCTACACTAGAGCGTATGCGCTTGGTCGTTTTACTCTCCGGATCCGGATCCAATTTTCAAACCATCATCGATGCTGTTGCTGCCGGCCAGCTCGAGGTCGACATTGTCGCCGCAGGCTCCGACATCGCCGATGCCTACGGGCTGACTCGTGCCGAAGCGGCCGGGATCGAAACATTCGTCGTTGACTACGCCGCCTATGACTCCCGGTCGGCCTGGACGACGGCGCTGACAGAACAGGTTGCGACCTACCAGCCAGACATTGTGTTGTCATCGGGGCTGATGCGCATTGTGGGGGAAGAGTTCATCACCCGGTTTGCCGGGCGGTTCATCAACACACACCCGGCCCTGTTGCCGTCCTTTCCTGGAGCTCACGCGGTGGCTGATGCGCTGGATGCCGGTGTGGTCGTCACCGGAACAACATTGCATATTGTCGACGCCGGGGTGGATACCGGACCGATTTTGGACCAGCGGGCCGTGGCCATTTCGCCCGACGACGACGAAACGAGCCTGCACGAAAAAATTAAGGTCGCCGAACGTCAGATGCTGCTGGAAAATCTGGCGCGCCTGGCCGCAAACACCACACCTGAACAACTCGTCCGGCCGTATGCTAAACCGCGCTAGAATGACGCGAGGAGACTTCACCGGTTGCCGGTGATCAAGACAACCTGCCAAAGGAGCACCCTAGTGACCACCCAGCTGGATCAAATCCCGGTAAAACGCGCCCTCGTGTCGGTTTACGATAAGACCGGACTGGCCGAATTGGCCCAGGGCCTGGCCTCAGCCGGGGTGGAAATCGTCTCGACCGGCTCCACTGCTGCAATGATCCAGGCCGCCGGTGTGCCAGTTACCGAAGTTGCACAGGTCACCGGGTTCCCAGAAGTGCTGGGCGGGCGTGTCAAAACCTTGCACCCATTTATTCACTCCGGCATCCTGGCCGATAAGAACGTGGACGATCATATGGCCCAGTTGGCCGAACACGATATCGCCCCGTTTGATCTGGTCGTTGTTAACCTGTACCCATTTGTTCAAACCGTTGCGTCGGGGGCCACCCAGCCGGAAGCCATTGAACAAATCGATATCGGTGGCCCCACCATGGTGCGTGCTACCGCTAAAAATCACGGCTCGGTTGCCATAGTGACCAACCCTGAGGCCTACCACGAGATTTTGACCGCCGTAGCCAACGGTGGATTCACCTTGGCACAGCGCCAGCGCTTGGCAGTGGAAGCTTTTGCCCACACCGCCTCCTACGACACCGCAGTGGCCACCTGGATGTCCGAACAAATTGATGACGCCGAACACCCCGCTTATGCCGGGCAGGCGCTGGAGCTGAAAGAAACCCTGCGTTATGGCGAAAACCCGCACCAACCCGCAGCGCTCTACACCACCGCCACAACACCCAACCCCGGCGTCGCCCAGGCGAAACTGCTACACGGCAAAGCGATGAGCTTTAATAACTATGTTGACGCCGATGCCGCCATCCGCGCCGCTTTTACCTTCACGGATCCGGCCGTGGCCGTGATCAAACACGCCAACCCATGTGGCCTGGCGGTGGCCTCGGCTGATGCCCAAGATGCCATCGCCGATGCCCACGCCAAGGCACATGCCACCGACCCGGTTTCGGCCTTCGGCGGAGTGATCGCCGCCAACCGTCCGGTGTCTGCGGCCATGGCTGAGCAGGTCAAAGACATCTTCACCGAAGTCGTCGTCGCACCGGCCTTCACTCCCGAGGCACTGGAAATTTTGACCGCGAAGAAGAACATTCGACTGCTGCAACTGCCGGACGATTTTGCACTCGACACCAAAGAGTTCAAACAGATTTCCGGTGGCATGCTGGTCCAAGCCGCCGACATGTACCAGGCTCCCGGCGACAACCCAGCGCACTGGGAACTGGTGGCTGGCGAACCCGCCGATGAAGAAACGATGCGCGATTTGGTGTTTGCCTGGCAGGCTGTGCGCGCACCGAAATCCAATGCGATTCTGCTGGCCGCACACCAGGCCGCCGTGGGCATTGGGATGGGCCAGGTGAACCGCCTGGACTCTTGCCGATTGGCCATTGAGCGCGCCAACACCTTAGGTGCCGCGGCAACCGGTGCCCAAGACGTCTCAGCCCCGGGTGGTGCACAAAACGTTGACGGCGCTGATGCACCAGACCGCGCGACCGGTTCGGTTGCCGCCTCTGATGCGTTCTTCCCATTCGCCGACGGACTGCAAATCCTCATCGACGCCGGAGTGCGCGCCGTCGTCCAACCCGGGGGATCTATGCGTGATGACCAAGTCATCGAGGCCGCCAAAGCCGCGGGTATCACCATGTATCTCACGGGTGGAACACGCCACTTCTACCACGGATAAACACCACGCCGACCTTTTTACCCACAACCCCAGGGGGACCTATGTCAGATCCCAAGTCGCAGGAAGTCACGCTTGCCGAGCTGGAAGAAGAACTCTGGGATCTGTTGCGGGACAAAGAATACGCGGCCGCAGCAGATATTCTGCGCAGCATGCGGGTCGCCTCGGTTGAGCGCCTGTTGGACCGCACTCCACCCGGCCTGATGCCGGTGGCCTTTCGACTGCTGGACAAGGACGTTGCCGTCGAAGTGTTCGGCAATATGGAGCCCTCGTTACAGTCTGATCTGATCGATGGGCTGGCAGATGAGCACACCCGGGACCTGTTCTCGCAGCTGCAATCGTCCACCCAGGCCCGGCTGGTCGATGAGGTTCCAGCCGAAGTAGCCCAACGCTTATTGGCCAGTCTGGGACACGCCGAACGAGCGGCAGCCGCAAAGGTACTGGGCTACCCGGAAGACTCCGTAGGACGTCGCATGTCGGTGGTACCACAAGAATTGGCACCCGACATGTCGGCTGCCACGGCCTTGAATATTATTCGCGATGTGACTGTGCCCGCCGCCGAGGTGGACAACCTGACGGTACTACCCGTGGGTTCTTCCACCCACAAAGTGCTTGGCCTGGTGCACCTGCCCCGTCTGGTGCGCGCCGAGCCCGATGAGCTCATTGAAGACATCATGGAACCCACCGAAACGGTGTCGGTGCATGCCGACGTCGAAGATACCGCTCGTACTGTCGTCCACGACCGCGTCCAAGCACTCCCGGTGGTCGACGACGCCGAGCGCCTGATCGGAATGCTCACGGTTGCCGACGCACAGCTGATTCTGGAAGAAGAAGAATCCGAAGATACCTTCCGCTCCGGTGGTGCCGAACCCCTCGGACAGCCGTACTTATCAACCTCGATCATGCAACTGGTCAAATCCCGTATTGTCTGGCTGTTGGTCTTAGGAATCGGCGCGGTGTTGACCGTCCAGGTGCTGGATTACTTTGAAGACACCCTGGCCGCGATGGTCGTGCTGACACTGTTTGTCCCGTTGCTGACCGGCACCGGTGGTAACACCGGAAATCAGGCGGCCACCACGGTGACGCGCGCCATCGCGCTATCCCAGGTCACCACGCGCGACCTGGTTCGCGTCGTGGGGCGCGAGGCACTCGTGGGGCTCACCCTCGGGGTGGTACTTGGGTCAATCGGGTTCATTGGCGCCTCGCTGGTGTGGGACCTGGGCATCGGGGCGGTGATTGGCACCACGCTCGTGGTCATCTGTACTTTGGCGGCCTCGGTTGGGTCCGTTATGCCGCTGATTGCCTCCAAGATCGGTGTCGACCCGGCAGTGTTTTCTAACCCGTTTATCTCCACGGTCGTTGATGCCCTGGGGCTGATCGTGTATTTCCTCATCGCCAAAACTATTCTGGGCATCTAGAACCCGACAGAATCCGGCACCAAAGAGCAGCTCTCACGATATTCCGCCCGATAAAGGCATCCTGTTAACCCCTATGAAATGGTGCCCGGACAACCACTGTTGAAAACCCAACCCAATGCGTGTGCGTGACGAAATTCATACAACTGAATGGTGTGTGAACATTTGTCAACGCCCATGTCACCCGGTGTTTGCCTGACTACTTTACGGTGTGGAAGGTCCGCCTGACAGCGGCTTTCTCACTTACCTATCGTAGAAGGGTCATTATTAATGCCTGAAAAATCACTGGGTGGCCGGGTCACCGCGCTCAGCGCGGCATGCCTGGTCGCACTGGCACCGTTTGCTATGTCTTCGGCAGCGGCTATGCCAGTTTCCCTGCAAACCACCGTTCACGACGTTCAACAGCAGCCGTCAGGGCTGGTCGTGACGGAAATTCTTCCCGATACCACCGGGTACGATCATTACGAATACTTCGAAATTCACAACGCGTCTGATGAAGCCATCAACCTGGACGAAGCCGGTTACAGCTTTGCCTACAGCTATGAGGATTCGGCCGACCAGAGTCGCGATGTCCCACTGACCATCAATAAAGATGAATCCCCAGTGGTACTGGCCCCCGGCGAGACTGTCATCATGTGGCTGAGCTATGCCAATGACACGGTAGATTCCTATGCCTACAGCGTTGATGACTTCCGTGCATTTTATGACATGGCTGACGACAATGACGCGCGCATTGTACGGATTGAAGGCCAAGGTGGCATGGCCAACGGTGGCGATCGCGGTATCCGCGTGTTGCAAAACGGTGAAGTGGACAGTTGGTCGTTTTACCCCAAGGGTTCGGCAGGTGTTCAGCAGGGCGTCGAGTTTGGCAGAGCCATCACCGGCGACCAGCCCTCCCGTGTCGTGTTGACCCAACAAGCCGCCCCAACCCCGGGCCAGGTACGTGAGGAGCAGCTCAGCCCGGAACCGGTTGAACCACAAGAGCCGGAAGCACCTGAGCAACCGGAGGAACCTGAAGATCCAACCGACCCTTTTGGTGACCGTCAGTCACCCGCCACCGCCGCACAACTGATACTGACCGAATTGGTTGTGGACTCCAGCAACGTTGGCGGATCCGACGGCTACGAGTTCATCGAGATTGCCAACCCGACAGATACGCCAATCTCGATGGCCGACTACACGATCAATTACCTGTATCCAGATTCCGGCAGCAACGCGCTCTGGGCGTCAACGCCGTCCGACGTCGTCATTGAACCCGGCCAAACCCTGGTTTACTGGATCAAAAATGGTGCTAATAATGATCTAACCGCCGAGGATTTCAACGCCTTCTATGGCACTGATCTGGTACTCGGTGAAACGCTGGCCGAAATTTATGCCGGCGGGATGGCCAACGGCAGCGCTCGCGGTATTCAGATTGAAACCAATACCGGCTTTGCCATTAACACCGGGTATTACAATATGAACGGCGACCGTGATGTGCAGACCGATCAGGGCCTGTACTTCGGTGTTGACGAAAACGATCTGCAAAACCAACAGCTGTGGGGCAGCGCCGATCCGACGCCGGGTGCGCTGCATCCCGCACAGACGCCTGAAACGGCAGTGCAGCTGCCCGCCGACCAGTCCGCTCCGCAGGTTGAAGATAACACCACCGATACCATCAACCCGGATGAGGGCCTGGCCTTCACCGCGCGCATTACCGACGACGTTCAGGTCAAAAGCGTCACACTCAACCTACAGTCCAACGCCCACGAGACCGTCGAACAGATCGTGCTGCGAGCAGGGGACGACGACACCTACACCTACGAAGTGCCCGAAGCAGACCTGACGGGCAAACGCTGGTATGACTATTCGTTTACGGTGTCAGACGGCACCAATAACATCACCACCGAAACCCAGCGTGTCACCGCCGAGTCAGTAAACGATGCGCCGGTGCGGCTCAATCTGGAAGAAGATCAATGGGTGTCGGGCACCACCGCCATCATTGGTGCATCGGAGTCGGTTGACGACCAAGTGGACGTTTCCATCGATGGCCAAACCGTTGAAACGGAAGCCTCCCTGGAAGCCGAACCGGTTTTCGCCTTTGAAGTCACGCAAACGGATGCGTATTTCCGCAACGGTGTACTGGCCGGTGACGACATCCTGGAAATCTTCGATAAAGGCACCTACCAGAACGTTGAAACTATTTCGACATCGGTGCCGCTGGAGTACATTACCGACGACCGTGAAGTCACCCTCTCAATTTATGCGGGCACCAAAGCCGCCCCGGAAATTGACCCAGACGAAAATAATGACGACTTCCGCATTCGCAACCCGCGCCTGATCCTACCGGATGGCCGCACCCTGACACCAGCCGGACTGGAAGACCCACAAGCCTGGATGGACATGGGCGATAGCGCGGGCAAACTAGAATTCTACGACGCCCAATTCGACATTCCCGATGATGCCTTCACCGGTGCCGCCCACCACTGGGATACCACTACCAGTGACGATGGCGACCACACCATAACCGCTTCGCTGGCTGATGGTGATCACAGCGTCACGCGCAACGTGCAGGTAGATAACACCGGACCACAGATCGACATTACCGGTGTGGCACATGACCAACCAGCCCGCGGTGAGTTCACCCTGGACGCCACAGCTCAGGATGCCGGAGCCGGTGTTGCCAATGTGGCCGCCACCCTGGATGGCGAAGAAATTGAGCTGCCCTATGCAACCTCGTCGGTAGCACTGGAGGCCGGAGAACACACATTTGAGGTCACCGCAACCGATGAGCTAGGCAACGAATCCAACCAGACGGTCACGTTTAGCACCCCGGAAGAACACCCAACGCTTGGCGAATTGACGCCAAGTGATGACGCCACAGTTGAGCCCGGCGATGTGGAATTATCCGCCGAAGTTGATGACCCCAGCGGCGACAGTGTTGACGCCACCTTCTATGGGGGACTGCGCCCAAGCTTCGCCTCGGAGGAGGTTCGGGCGAGCTCCGGCAGCGTCACCGATGCTGCAACGCTACAACGCGCCGAAGCACAACCGCTCAGCGACGAAGACATCGAAGCCATCACCACCTTGGACGGTCTGGATGTGCAAGTCGAATCCGACAGCAAGTTCCCATACAAATTATTTGAAGTCGACGTGCCCGACGACGCAGTTAATGGTTCGCAAGTACGCCTGAACTGGCAGGGCAGTGCCGAAACCGATGCGCAGGTGGCACTCTATGCTCTGCCCACTGATGGCAGCGGTTGGGATGAAATCGACCGCCACGTGACCGGTCAGTCGGATAAGGCAACCCGCGGTATTGCCGCCGCCGTCCACCAAGCCCTGACAGCATCCACAGGAGCTGAAACCTTCAGCCTCAACGGCGTTATCGATGCTGACCAGTACGCCGAGGATGGCACCGTGACCGTATTGGTCCAACACTCCGACGGATTTGCCGGTCAAGATTTCACCACGCGTGACTCCACAGTGCAACCGGCTCATGCCGACGACGTTGCGCGTTCCGAATATGATTTCACTTTCGCATGGGAATCCGACACCCAGTACTACAACGAAGACTTCCCACACCACCAGACCGCCATTCACGACTACGTGCTGGCCGAACGTGAAAATAAAAACATCCAGTTTTTATTCCACACCGGCGACGTCATTGATGAAAAAGATAAGGCCTACCAGTGGGAAAACGCAGACCCAGAATATCAGCGCCTCGATGACGCCGGCCTGCCGTACTCCATTTTGGCCGGCAACCACGACGTGGTGCTCAATAACGAGGTCGATTACACCACCTTCAGCCAGTATTTCGGTGCTAACCGCTACGCAAACAACCCTTGGTACGCGGGTACCTACGAGGACAACCGCGGTAGCTACTACCTGTTCTCGGCCGGTGGGATCGACTTCATTGTTGTTGCGATGGGCTGGGATCCTGATGATGCCGAAATCGAGTGGATGAACCAGGTGCTAGCCGAGCACCCGGACCGCGTGGGCATTGTGAACCTGCACGAGTACATGCTGACCACCGGGGGATTGGGCCCGATTCCGCAGCGGATCCTGGATGAGGTTGTTGCCACCAACCCCAACGTCTCAATGGTCATGTCCGGGCACTACCATGACGCCTACACCCGAACCGATGATTTTGACGATGACGGCGATGGCCAAACCGACCGCACCGTCACCTCGATGCTCTTCGACTACCAGAGTCTGCCCGAAGGCGGCCAGGGCTTCTTGCGCCTATTGCACTTCGACAACGAAGGCCAACGGATGATGGTGCGCACCTACTCGCCGTCGCTGGAGCAGTACAACTCGGATGATCCAACGCTGCTGGTAGACGGCGACGACCCATATGCGGATCAGCAATTCGACATCTCCTATGAACAACTGGGCATCGAATCGACGCAACGCCACCTGGCCACCGATGCGTTTACCGCAGAGGTTCTGACCGATGCCCCAATTGGTACCGTCGAAGATATCGAGACCCCAGGTACCGCATCGGTCGTGTGGGAAGACCGTGAAGCCGGGGAGCACTCGTGGTATGTCAGGGTCACCGACGACTTTGGTGGTTCCGTGGCATCACCTGTGATGACCTTCACCGCTGCAAGCACCGACGATGAAAACCCCGATGAGGGGGCCGGTGATGGTGAAGATCAGAACGACGACGAGAACTCATCTGGTAACGGTGGAACCCCGGGCGATCATGGCACATCTGACGGTGGCAGCCAGCAGCCCGATGCTGATGACGATTCGACCAACGGCACCGACGGCGCCGAGGACCCCGCCACGGATGGTGCAGATGATACTGCACGTGACCCCGATGAGCAGGCCTCCGGCAAGCCCTCCAGCAGAGATCTTGCCGATACCGGTGCTTCGGCTGCGTTGGGCTGGCTGATCGGCGGTGGCGTGTTGGCGCTGGCTGCCGGTTCAGCACTGGTCTGGCGTCGCCGGGCAGGCGGTCAGCAGTAGCTTAGCTGAGGCATTCAGGGCGCCTGCGGCCTGGTGGTCCCCCTGGTGGGACCGCCAGGCCGTTGGGGTCTGTGGCGGGAAAATTTGGGAGATCGGTATGGAAAAATATCCCGCAGCAGGCTTAACCCCCGGCCAAAAAGGGCAAAAGATGCTGGCCGCGAAAACATCTGAGCTAGATTAGGGGGTGGAATTGTGGGGTGCCCTTACACCACAGGGCGCTTGAAACATGAGGAGATCACACATTTATGTCAAAGATCATTTACACCTACACTGACGAAGCGCCAGCTCTGGCAACAGCATCCTTCTTGCCAATTGTGCGCGCGTTTGCCGCCAAGGCCGGTGTAGAACTGGAAACACGAGATATCTCCCTGGCCGGCCGTATCTTGGCCGCCTTCAACGACGTGTTACCAGAAGATCAGCGCGTCAACGATGCCCTGGCTGAACTCGGTGAGCTCGTCAAAGAAGCCGAAGCCAACATCATCAAACTGCCAAACATCTCGGCCTCGGTACCGCAGCTGGTTGCCGCCGTCAAAGAACTCCAAGAAGCCGGCTTCGCTCTGCCGGACTACCCGTACGAAGTGACCAACGACGAGGAACGCGACGTCCAGGCCCGGTATGCGACCGCCATGGGCTCGGCTGTGAACCCGGTGCTGCGTGAAGGCAACTCGGATCGCCGTGCACCACGCGCCGTCAAGAATTTTGCCAAAAACAATCCGCACTCGATGGGTGACTGGGCCAAGGATTCCAAGACCAACGTCGCCACGATGGGTGCAAACGACTTCTTCTCCAACGAACAGTCCGTCACCCTGGCAGATAACGACACCCTGACTATTCGACACACCGACGCCCAGGGCAATGTCACCAACCTCAAGGAGGACCTGAAGGTCCTCAAGGGCGAGATTGTGGACTCGACCTTCATGTCCGCTAAAGCGTTGGACGCCTTCCTGGCCGAACAGGTCAAGCGTGCCAAGGAAGAAGGTGTGCTGTTCTCAGCGCATATGAAGGCCACCATGATGAAGGTTTCCGACCCGGTCATCTTCGGTCATATCGTCAAAGCCTACTTCCCAGGGGTATTTGAAAAATACGGTGCACAGTTGGCTGCTGCCGGCCTGTCTGCCAATAACGGTCTGGCCGGTATCGAAGCTGGCCTGGATCAGCTGGATGCCGACGTCGCCGAAGGTATTCGCAAGGAAATTGCTGACGCCTACGAAAATGGCCCAGATTTGGCCATGGTCAACTCCCACCGTGGTATCACCAACCTGCACGTCCCATCTGATGTGATCGTGGATGCTTCCATGCCGGCCATGATTCGTTCCGGCGGCAAAATGTGGAATAAGAACGACGAAACCCAGGACACCCTGGCCGTGATTCCTGACTCTTCTTATGCCGGTGTTTTCCAGGCCGTGATCGAGGACTGCCGCGCAAACGGTGCCTATGACCCGACCACCATGGGAACCGTACCAAACGTTGGTCTGATGGCCCAGAAGGCCGAAGAATACGGGTCGCACGATAAGACGTTCATCATCGATAAAGACGGCACCGTCGACGTCGTTGATCAAGCTGGCAACGTGCTGATGAGCCACCAGGTGGAAGCCGGTGATATCTGGCGCGCCACCCAGACCAAGGATGTTCCGGTTCGCGACTGGGTCAAACTGGCCGTTACCCGTGCCCGGGCAACGCAGACTCCGGCCATTTTCTGGTTGGACGCCGAGCGCGCTCACGATGCCCAAATTATTGAAAAGGTCAAAGCATACCTGCCAGAGCACGACACCGATGGCCTGGAAATCAAGATTATGGCCCCGGAACGTGCGACCCAGTACACGGTTGAGCGCATGCGCCGTGGCGAAGACACCATTTCGGTGTCCGGTAACGTATTGCGTGACTACCTGACCGACCTGTTCCCAATTCTGGAATTGGGCACTTCGGCCAAGATGTTGTCAATTGTTCCACTGCTCAACGGTGGTGGCCTATTTGAAACCGGTGCTGGCGGTTCGGCTCCAAAACACGTTGAACAGCTGTTGGAAGAAAACCACCTGCGCTGGGATTCCCTGGGTGAATTCTTGGCGTTGGCGGTGTCTTTTGAACACTTAGCGACTGCAACCGATAACTCACGCGCCCAGGTCTTGGCTGATGCGCTGGATGCCGGTACCGGGGAATACCTGGAAGAGGGTCGTTCGCCATCGCGTAAGGTCAATGAATTGGATAACCGCGGTTCCCACTTCTACCTGGCACTATACTGGGCTGAGGCATTGGCCGAACAGACCGAAGACGTCGAATTGGCGGAGGCGATCAAACCGGTCGCCCAGGCACTGCGCGAAAACGAAGAAACCATTGTCAAGGAACTTAACGATGTGCAAGGGTCCTCGGTTTCGATCGGCGGGTACTACTACCCCAATCATGAGCTGACCTCCAACGTTATGCGCCCATCGGCAACTTTGAACAAGATTATTGACGATCTAGGCGCCTAAGTTCTGTTCTTGAGGCTGCCCAAAGCGCAGTCATGATACGACAGGCTCTGCGGATTCTTGAAGAATCCGCAGAGCCTGTTGTTTTTGTGTTGAAGGTTATGACCGTGCGGACCAGAGCATTAGCGCATGCGTGGTTCTTCGTATTGTTCTGGGTCGTATTCTTCACGAGCGCCGGCCTCACGTGAGGATTGTTCCAGCACGGTATACGCTTCACGTGCTATCGCCGTCCACAAGCGGATTGCCAGGTGTGGCTCGGTTTTTTCGATGTGTGCAATGGTTTGAGCCGACAGGACGAGGACCTCGACATCGTCGATGGCGCGAATGGTGGTCAGTTGTTGGCCCGTGTAGCTCAGCGCGAATTCACCGAAGGTTGAGCCGGGGGATAAATAGACGTGACGGTAGCGGGTGTCACCGGGGCCTTCTGCTTCCAGTTCCACGCGACCGGAGCGGATGAAGTAAATACCGCCGAAGGGTTGGCCAACACGCCGGATGATGGTGTCGGCCGTGTAGCTGCGCAGCTCCATGTAACCTGCTAGTACGTTGACGTCGTGGTCATCAAGGAAGTCGAAGACCGGTGCTGTCCCGGGTTCACGCGGGGTATCATCGATTTGTAAAATCTGGCGGGCATACCGTTGGGCTAAGCGTAGTTCAGCCCATTCCAGGGCAGCGGAGCGGTTGTCGAAGAGGCGGAATTCACCGGTGATCTTTTCGGTCAGTGTTTCGGAGTCCCACGGGAAATCCAATTGGCCGGCCGAAGCGGCTTTTGCTTTATCTCGCGGGTCGGGGACTTCCAGATCATCGCGGACCTTGACAAATTCCAAGATGTGCTCGACGAGTGTTTCACCCCAGTCGATAAAGATAATGTCTTTCCCGGAGGCACGCCATGAGGAAGTGAGCGAAGCCAGTATGAGAATTGCGGCCCGGCCGAAATCATCAACGCCCTGGAAATCGATGACGACCATGGTGACGTCCTCGTCCATTTCGACAATGGTGCGTGCCATGGTTTCGGTTTCGGCAAAGCCTAGGTCACCGGAAACCTCAAGAATTTGGCAGCGGTCGCCAAATTGGGAGGTGATCCGGGATAGCTCAGTGGAACGAACCACACCCAGTGATGCATCAGCCAACGAGTAGTGGGCGCGCAGAGTTGACCCGCCCAGGGGTGAGGCTTCAGCGTAGTGCAATCCGAGATCTCGGGTGACTCGGCGGATGGCTGCGGCCCCTCGCACGGAGTTGCCGTGTTGATCCAGTGGTGCCGAGTAGACGCCAATGCCCAGTTGGCCTGGTACGACCACCATGATGCCGCCGTCGACCCCAGATTTTGCGGGCAGCCCAATGTCGATCATCCAGTTGCCGGCAGCGTCGTACATGCCACAGGTCATCATAACGCCTAGGACCTGGCGGGTGGTTTCTTCGGTGAAAACTTCCCGCCCGGTGACCGGGTTGATACCTTTATTGGCAAGGGTGGCTGCCATCATCGACAGGTTTTCTGTGGTCACATCGGTGGAGCATTCTAAAAAGTAGTCCTGGACCACCGGTTCGGGATCCGAATCAATAATCTCAAAGGACCGCAATAACCAGGCCAGCGCCCGGTTGCGGTCGCCGGCAATGTTCTCGGCGTGGAAAACCGTTCGGTTGATCTCTAATTGACCGGGAGAGCCATCGGCAGCCAGATCCATGATGCGCGAGATCCTGCTAATTCGATCCACTCCGCCGCGTCCTTTGATCAGCCCCACTGTGGCAATAGCGCCGGCGTTGATCATGGGATTGGCTGGGCGACCCGTATTGCGTTGAAGCGAAATTTCGTTGAATGGGTCGCCGGAGGGCTCAACATCGATCTTCTTACCCACTTGGGTCGGGCCAAGATCGTCCAGGGCCAGACCGTAGGCGAAGACTTTGGCAATCGATTGGATAGCAAATTTATGGTCAGCATCGCCCGATGAGTATTGCTGGCCATTGACCGTTGTCAGCGTGATCCCAAATTTTTGAATATCGGGTTGGGTTGCAGTTTCCGTTACCGGGTTGACGGTACCCGCCGTCATCGGTCGCAGACTGTCAACCATATCGGCAAGGTAGCGGTGCAACGGTGAAATCATCATGGGCAATCCCTCATCACAGTCATCCAGTGGCTGGTTTAGTAGCCGGCTTCCACATCAATCAGGCCCTCTAGAGTATCAGGAGTTCCACCGGCAGCTAGCGCGTCCAGGTTGCGCACAATGCGCTCGTTGAGTAGCGGGATTACCATTTCTGGAGTGTCAGCTGTATGCGGTGTGATAATGCAGTTGGGTTCTTCCCATAACGGGTGACCATCGGGCAGTGGTTCCGGATCCGTCACATCCAGGCCTGCCGAGCGAATTTTGCGCTGCGCCAGTGCCGTCACGAGTGCGTCAGTGTCGATGAGGCTGCCGCGGGCAATATTAACCAAGACGGCACGGTCGTTCATCAGCTCGAACTGTTCCGTGCCGAACATGTGTTTCGTTTCCGGGGTTGCAGCAGCCGCAATGACGACGACGTCGGCGGCCGGCAGTACTTCGTTGAGTTGCTGTGCGGTGACCGTGTGGTCTGCGCCGTCCAGGGGTTGCCGGCTGCGTCGCACCACGGTGATCGTGGTATCCCAAGTGGAAAATAGGCGCACGAGTTCTTCGCCGATGCCCCCGCCGCCGACAATAACAACGTTGGCGCCGTCGAGTGTCGAACCGTAGGAGGTGCCCCAGCTGGTGGCACGAATGCGATCGGGCAGATGCCGCAACAACGCCAAGGTCAGTGCCAAAGCGTGTTCGGCCACTGGAGGAGCATAAGACCCTTTGGCTGAAGTAAATGTCACATCAGGGTATTTGCGTGCCACCGGCAAGAAGGTCTCAACCCCCGCATAAGGCAACTGCACCCAGGTGATTCCGGGGTTGGCTGCCAGCGTGTCCTCGATGACCGCAGAGTTGATCATCTGCACCACGATCATCGCGGTGGCCTGGCCATCGTTGGGTTCGACAATGCTAAAACCGTGCGATTCCGCCGTCGCCACGGTGGTTTCATGGGCGTGTTCAAACGGGGTATTGTCGCGGTCGGCTTGAACGGGGAGAACTACGATCTTTTGTGTCATAACCCTATGTTCACATGGATTGGTACAAAATCAACACAACGCAGCGACGCTCACTCCCCAACGCAGTTTTAGTCGATGCGTTCAGCGTCCAAATGTGCTGCCGATAAGCGCACGTACACTTCGGCGTTGGTCTTCAGGCCGGCAACCTGCTCTGGGTTCAGTTCGCGTTTGATCTTGGCCGGCACTCCGGCAACCAGGGAGTTCGGTGGAATCTCCATGCCCTCGGGCACCAATGAGTTGGCCGCAACCAGACTACCAGCACCAATGACGGCACCATTGAGCACGGTGGCATTTATTCCGATCAGCGCGCCATCACCGACGGTTGCACCGTGGACAATGGCTGCGTGACCCACGGAGACGTCTTGGCCGATAGTGCAGGGGAAACCCTCATCGGCATGCAGGACGACGTTATCTTGGAGGTTGGATCGGGCACCGACGCTGATGGGTGCTGAGTCACCCCGGGCTGAAACCCCGTAAAACGCTGAGGAATTTTCGTCCATGGTCACTTCACCGGTAATAGCGGCGGTTTCAGCCAGAAATACGGAATCATGAATATTGGGGGTTTTGCCCAAAACAGTTTTAATAATCGCCATATAGTCACCCTAAAAGCAGGATATGACCTTGTCACTAGTTGACCGGCCAGCGTGTCACCAGATAAACATCCGGTGGCAGTTCAAGGTGAACTCCCACCGGATCCTGGGATCAGGCAGGGCGCGGAGCGCCTGTGGTTATTCGAAGATGACGGTGCGGTCGCCGTCGAGGAGGACTCGGTGTTCGGTGTGCCATTGTACGGCTTGGGCTAAGGTGGCGCCTTCTACTGCCCGGCCGCGTTGGACGAAGTCTTGGGCGGTGAGGGCGTGGTTGACGCGTTGGACGCGTTGTTCAATGATCGGGCCTTCATCCAGGTCGGCGGTGACGTAGTGGGCAGTGGCTCCGATGAGTTTGACCCCGCGGTCATGGGCTTGGTGATAGGGCCGGGCGCCTTTAAAGGACGGCAAAAAGGAATGATGAATATTAATGGCCTTGCCATCGAGTTTGGTGGTGAGCTCATCAGACAGGATTTGCATATACCGGGCCAGTACCACCAATTCGATGTCGTATTGGTCGATAATCTGCATCAACCGGGCTTCGGCCTCGGCCTTATTATCGGTACCATCGGGGTGTTTGATCAACGGGATGTGCACAAAGGGCACATCATAGAAATAGGCCATGGGTTGTAAATCCAAGTGATTCGACACAATCACTGGGACATCCACCGGCAGCGTCCCGGCGTGTTGCTGGAACAGGAGCTCATTCATGGTGCGACCATCTTTCGACACCATAATCAACGTACGAGTTTTTACCGCAGCATCATAGACCCGGGCTTGCATATCGTATTGTTTAACGACGTCGGCAATGGCTGTTTGCGTATCGGCCACGGAACAATCCGTAGAAAATTGCACGCGCATAAAAAACGTCCCACTGTGCGGGGAATCAAACTGCTGAGACTC
>NZ_DYXC01000154.1 GCF_020742345.1 Enteractinococcus helveticum
TCTGGCAGACATCGTGAAACATCTGGGCGTAACTATTTATGAAAACACCCCGGCAAACGAGATAGCCCCCAAGACAGTACGCACTCCTGGCGGGACGATTCGTGCTAATAATGTCATCGTGGCAACCGAAGGATTCACTTCACGCATCCCACAGTTGCGACGAAACGTCGCCCCTTTACACTCGTTAGTGATCGCCACGGAACCGCTGTCGGCCGATCAATTGAGCCAAGCCGGAATTTACAGCCGAACTGCATTCAACGATATGCGCAATATGCGTATTTATGCCCAACAGACTATTGACAACAGGATTGTCTTTGGCGGCAGGGGTGCACCATATAATTTTGCGTCCAAGATCGCCGCAGACTTCGAGCGTAACCTAGCGATCCACGAAAAAATCGCCGCCACCATGTTGGAGTTCTTCCCATCCCTTGAAGGTGTACAAATCACACATCGCTGGGGTGGAGCCCTGGGGGTCCCACGCGACTGGCATCCATCCGTTACCCACAACCGCAGTACCGGCATGGGGTGGGCTGGATCATATGTCGGTGACGGCGTGACCACTTCTAACCTTGCTGCCCGTATTCTACGTGACCAGATTTTGGGCATTGATTCGCCAGAATCTCGACTGCCCATTGCCAACCACGCGTCACCGCGGTGGGAACCAGAACCGCTGCGCTGGATCGGTATCAACGCGGGCCTTCGGGCCGCAAGCCTTGGAGACACCGAAGAAAAACTGACCGGCTCTCCATCACGCATCGTCAAAACACTTGAAGCACTGACAGGAGCACACTAATGAACTCATCATCAACGGTCACAACCGCAATGACCAAAATTTCGGGTGCCAGTATCGCCAGTCAGCTCACGCCTGCCGGACAGCGCGCTGGAGCAGACAGCGGCGATCCGCAACATCGCACCTTTGTTGCAGACCATCAAGCCCAAGGCAACATCGGATTTTGGGAATGTCAACCAGGGGGTTGGCCGGTCATCGACCGCGACGATACCGAAGTCGCCTACATCCTATCGGGCACCGGAACTATCACTGATGATGCCACTGGTACCACTTACGACATCGGCATGGGTGACTTGGTCATCCTACCGGTCGGCTGGTCTGGCCGCTGGGATATTAGTGAAACCGTCACCAAAGTTTATGTCATTTACTAAGCCGCTCACCCCCACCAAAACTTGCACGCTGGAGGCACATCATGTTCGGACTTCCTTGGGAAACCACACTCATTATGGGAGGAGGCATCCTTTTTTGGATTGCATACACATTGGTGTTCTATTTCAGAACCAAAAACTGGAGTATTGAGGACGCCGACTACGATCAAGCGGCCCCGAACGCTGGTGAGGAGAAGAAATCATGAGTATTGAGCTGATTTTTCTACTGATCTATTTTGCTGCAGTCATCTCCATCGGCCTGGCCGTCGCCAGACGCTCCTCGAAAAACGAAGAGGGCTTCCTTCTTGGCGGCCGCTCACTGGGTGCACCCGTTACCGCACTGCGTCTGCAGTCCACATCAATGTCAGGCTACATGTTCCAAGGTGCAGGAGGTCTAGGCTACCAGCAGGGTTACTACTCAATGTGGTATGCCCTCGGTGATTTGGGTGGCGGTGTTATCAACCTGTCAATTCTGGGAAGACGTATGCGCAAGTTGTCGCACATGCTGGGGTCCATGACTTCAATTGGATATCTGGAAAACAGGTACCCATCACCAGCTGTTCGACTGGTCGCAGCCCCTATCGCGTTATTTTCGATGTTTTTCTACGTGCTGGCACAACTGCTGGCCGGGGGACAGGGTCTATCCATGGTCACCGGCTTGGATTTAAACCTATCGCTAATCGTCGCCATCGGCATTATCCTGATTTATACTTTCTTGGGCGGCTACTTGGCCGTGGCATACTCGGGATTCCTGCAAGCTATCATCATGGTGCTGGGCATGATATGGATCCTGGCCGCAACTCTGAACCACGTTGGCGGTTTGACTGCCGGACATGAAGCGCTGGGTGCTCTCAACAGCAACCTACTAACCATGTGGGGCGCCGAAGGGCAATACCTAGGCCAGTGGGGCATCATTATCGGTGCAGTGTTACTCTTCGCAGTCGGTGGTATGGGTTGGCCGCACGTAACGGTGGGCCACATGAGTATGAAACGCTCGTCGATTGCTCGTGACGCTTCCTTATATGCGACCGGATTCAATTTGTTGTTCATCCCTTCGGCGTACCTGATCGGTATGATGGGCTTGCTCATCGTGCCAAATCTGGACAACCCAGAGATGGCAATCATGAAAATCGCCTCCACCGTGTTGCCCCCATTTGCGGTTGGACTGGTTATGGCCGCTATTATGGCCGCTATCATGTCGACAGCAGACTCTCTGCTGCTGCAAACCGGGACTATTGCCGCGCACGACCTCATTGGCCGCTTCTTGAAACGCAATATGGATGAACGCACTGCAGTCAAAGTTTCGCGGTACACGATTCTGGTCGTGGCACTGGTTGGTTTGACTTTTGCTCTCATCCGCCCACCCGGCGTCTTCGAAATCGTGGTCTTTGCTACCTCTGTACTGGGTTCTGCATTTGCCCCAGCCTATGTGTGCGCGGTCTGGTGGAAGAAAGCTAATGCGCCTGGGGCAATAGCTTCGATGATTTCTGGCTCAATCGGTGCTATAGCTGCTCAACTGATGGGTCTGTCTGATTCCATTGGTCTAGACCCAATGCTGGTTGGGATTGTACTGTCAATCATTGCAATCATCGTCGTATCGCTCATGACACAGAAATCTCACCCGTTGCCACCAGAGATCGTAGAAGCGGTCGAGGAGACCAACCGCATCCGCCGCATCCCGGCCAGTTTAGCCATCATGCAGGACACCGCGCTGTCATCCCAACGTCCAATCTTGGAAGACGAAACTCTGGCACGCGCCAACAGTAAGGACACGGCATGACGCTGATTGCACGCCATGACACTACAGTCACACAAGACACGATATTGCCAGCGTGGAAACTGAATGTTAGTCGTGACGACGCGCTGAAATGGGTTCGTCGCAAGCTCCCCAAAGCACGTAATATCTCCAGCTCGCTCTACTATCATCCGATGCTAGGTTGTGAATTCGACTGGCACGGCCCGCGCGACAAGCTGCTCAAGATCAATATCCTTGTCGACATGGTTTCAGGGCGTGCATTCGCTGCTGCCCCGTGGACCGATAAGAGCTTCAGCGCTGTAGAGACTGAACTGCAGGCAGACAACGCCCACATCATCAGTACCCCTGAACCTCGTATCGACATAACAATGGCACACCAAACAGCACGGTCAGTCGCGCAAGTGTTAGTAACCCGAAAGCGCCGTTTCGGCGGGGTTGGCACCCTCGATAAGCACACACGTGACGTGCAATTCCTGAAACCCAACTGGTGGATTACCGGCGTTCACCGGGGTCTTGATTTAGAACTCATCTTAGATGGTGTGACCGGGAAACATTACGTGTTCTCCGGCTGAAGTCTCAGCAAGGCTGTTACTTTCTTTCATGACGTGATGCGCTATGCCTCTGCAGATTTTCTCCCACGGGGTCTTAAATAGATTAGGCGATGGTTTCCAACTCTTCATGAGACCAACCTGTTGTGGCTTTCGGATTGTCCGGTCGTGAATGATTCAGAAGAGCTATTGCGGGAGATCTCTGGTGTAGACCGGTCAAGCCGGCATTACCAGCAAACTTATTAAAAAGCTGTGGCTGCGAACCGTTTTGGTTGGCAGCCACAGCTGTTCTAGGAGGGGTTAGGAACTAGTTGTTTTGTTCCTGCCACTTGGAAGCACATTCGATACCAGCATCAACCGGGTTATCTGGTGATTCCAGGCCTTCATAGGTTGAAATGTATTCTTCGAGGTAGGCTTCGGCATCATCAAAGTTGTAGTCAGCCATGATGTCCAACCAGGCTTCTTGCGCGCCCTCGGCAGCTAGTTCGCGCCATTCTTCAGTTTCGGCGTCGTCCCAAGTGTGGAAGCTTTCCACGTCAGGAGAGTCGAGCATGCCCTGGCAGATGCCTTCAAGCTCACGGTTTGCGATCTCAATGGTGCGGCCTTCATTGAACTCACGAGTGACGCCGTCAACAACTTCCTGCAGTTCTGGGGTCAAAGATTCGTAGGAGTCTTTATTCCACCACATGCCGTAGGCGGTGTACTGGCCCAGACCTGGGTCGGCCCAGTAGGGGAGTTGTTCTGTGACTTTATAGTTGACGCCGAAATCCAAGGAAGCGGCAACAGAATCGATCACACCGCGCTGCAGAGATTCGTAGGTTTCTGCAGCGGTGATCGCGTTGACGTTGACGCCGGCGGCTTCCAGTGACTTCTGGGTGACCGGGCCGGCAGCACGGGCCGAGAGCCCTTGGACGTCGTCGATAGATTCAACGGGTTCTTTGGAACCAATGAGCAGGGCGCCAACTGGCCAAGTGGAAATGTATTCCAAGTTGGCTGATTCCAGTTGTTCCTTGGCTGGTTCGTAGTTTTCATGAAGTTCGTATAGCGACTGGACGGCGGCCTGGATGTCGTTGTTCAAGAAAGTGATCGACATGACCGACAGGGTCGGCAGCAAGTGCGGGGTGTAGTCAGTGACAGTGATACCTAGATCGGCGCGACCGTCACGAACACAGTCGGCGACTTCGTTCATGTCACATAGGGCTTCGAAGCTGGTGCGCTCGAAGGCAATGGCGCCGTCGGAGGCTTCTTCAACGGCGTCCATGTATTCTTCGGCAATCTCATGGTGTTGGGTGCCTTCCAGTGCACCGTTGGCCAGAGTGAATTCGAAGGTTTCTTCGGCTCCGCCACCTTCGACGACGCCGTCGCCACATGCCGTTAGTGCCAGGGCACCGGCGGCAGTCAGGGCTGCGACCTTGCCAAGGCGTGATGTGAGTGATGTTTTCATTGGTTTCTAACCTTTCTAGTGTTGAACCAGGCTGGGCAGGAACAAGATGATGTCCGGGATGAAGAAGAAGATGCCGATCAGCACCAGGTCGATGAGGAAGAAGGGCATGATGCCGCGGAACACGGTTTCGGATCGGATGCCGGTGGTGCCGGCGACGACGAAGGCGTTGATGCCCACCGGTGGGGTGACCATGCCGATTTCGATGAATTTGACGATCAGGATGCCCAACCAGATGGGGTCGAAGCCGAATTCTAGGGCAACGGGCAGTAGTAACGGCACTGAGATCATCAGTAGCGATAACGATTCCAGCACCATGCCCAGTGGGACCAGGCTGAGCAACAGGATGAGCATGACCATGGTGGGGGACATATTCCAGGACAACACAGCGTCGGTGATCATGTTCGGTACCCGGGCGGCGATGAAAAACGCGGTGAGGATTCCGGAGCCGATGACGATGAAGAACACCATGGCGGTGGTGGAGGCGGTGGATTCCAGGGCGCCTTTGATACCGTCCCAGATGCCTTTGGCGCCTTCTTTGCGTAGTTCAAATAGCAGGATCAAGACGGCGGCGATGGCACCGAAAGCTGCCGATTCGGTGGCGGTGAAGATACCCGAGTACATACCGCCTAACACGATGGCAAACAGGATCACGACATAGACCAGCCCGCGCCAGGGCAGTTTGGCCAGCGGGGTGTGTTCTTTGTGTTGCGTGGCAATGTCGGTGGCTTGGCCCAGGGCGTCTTTGACGCTGGTGGCATCCGAGACGATGTGACCTTTTTGCTGCATGCGCCAGCCGGCAAACATGATCCACAGCGCATAGGCAATTGCCGAGATGATCCCGGGCACAATACCGGCGGCCAGCATTTCGGCCACCGAGACTTGGGCCAGGATGGCATAGAGGACCAAGAAAGTGGACGGTGGGATCATCGAGCCCAGAGTTCCGGCAACCGCCACCAGGGCGGTGGCCATGGCCGCAGGGTAGCCTGCGGCGCGCATTTCACCAACCGACAACCGTGCCATCGTGGCTGCCGTGCCAATGGATGAACCCGATACGGCCGAAAACCCAGCAGATGCGGCAACGGTGGCAATACCCAGCCCACCTGGGAAACGCCCCAACACGCGGTCAGCAATTTTGAACACGTATTCTGCGACATGGGCCCGCACGGCGAACATCCCCATGAGAATGAACATCGGGATAATAGTCAGCGAGAACGTGGCGGTTTGGGAAAACGGGATGGCACCAAGTTCCAGTGTGGTGTGATTGAATCCGCGCAATAGGAGGAGGCCAAGGGCTCCGGCAACCCCCAGGGAGACGGCCACGGGCACCCGCAATAGCAGCAGGGCCAGCATCAAGACTAAAACAACAACGATTACTGCACCAAGTGTCATCGGTTGTGCTCTCCTTGGGTGGTTGGACGGTCGCTTGCTGGATCATCGGCAAGGGGCGGTTTAGTGGCAGCACCATCAGGTTGGAGGGTTTCGTCGGCCAGGGCGGCTTCGACCTCGTCGGCAAAGCCCATGGGCTCTTGACCCTTGAGGGTGCGGATCAGGTTGACTACCGCCACGATGAACAACGAGATGATCCCAATGGTCAACACCCACCGCATCGGATACATCGGCCACTGGACCAGTCCAAAACGAGTTTCTGTCGAGGCCCATGAATCCATCGACCGCAGGATGTTGGCATATCCCAGCCACGCGGTGTAGACGGCCACGACCAGCCACACAAAGATATTGACGATTTTGGCCAACCGCGGCCCGAAGCGGTCGGTGACCAGTGTCACGGCTACGTGCTCACCATTGACCCCGGCCCAGGCCAGGCCAAAAGCCACAGCCGTGACCATTGCCGTTTCGGCGATCTCGATCATGCCGCCCAGGGACGCCCCGGTAAAGTTACGTACGAACACGTCAATCGCGATCGCTATAACCATCACCACAATGGCAACCGCTGACAGCACGGCAAGCGTACGGGCTATACCGCGAATCAGTTTTTCCATGATGAATTTCCTTCATGTGCTCGAGTTCTTCGTGCCCCAAAAGACAAATCTGCAGGTGATCGTAGCTTGACGCACGAAGTGCGGTGAGTTATTTCACAGCAAACCTGAACTTTGAAAAATCATATACGAAACTAGGTTGGCGTGCAGCCAAGTCCACTCTTATAGGGGCGTTGGCTTCGTCGTCCCGCCCGCAAAGAGAGGCGAGTCACACTGGCCGCCGTGCTTTATGATGCGTTGGTGTGCAGGCTGCTTTCTCTTGAACCCGCGCCGTCGTGCGGCTTTCGCCTCGTTGCACCTGCAATTATTTATTGCAACCTTCAATTATTTATTTCCACATGTTTTCTGTCAGCATAAGTTCGAGTTGTGACGCCGTGCACCGGTTGCCTCGGCGGTCAATACGACGCAGGTGACGGAAGTCATTCGCAATCAGACCGCGTGCGTCGTCATTTGGTAAACTCTGGTTGTAACTGTTCTCGACCCAAAACTTTCGTGCTTTCGGGTGCGAGAACCTTTCTATGTTGTGGGTCGGTGCAACGCCGTCCCCTTGGGAGAAAAGAATTTTA
>NZ_DYXC01000155.1 GCF_020742345.1 Enteractinococcus helveticum
TGCCGGAGTCAACGCATTCAACCCCGATCAGGCCCAAGACTATGTTGACGCCGGTGCAGACTTCGTCAACGTTGGTGCCGACGTCGCCCTGCTGGCTCGTGCAACCGAACAACTCGCAGCCAAGTGGACCACCGTAGACACGGCCACCACCAGCTACTAACGCCAATCACTGCTGATAGCAACCACGCCCGGCAACCATCCCGGTTGCTGGGCGTCGTCACGGGTACTGGCATTGGCTAAGCTGGCCCTATGGGCAATCAAGATGACACTTCGGACTTGGCCGAGCTGACCGCTTGGGCTCAGCACGCGGCCGAAGAGCTCGGCCTGGAACCGCTGAAACCCGCCGATGTCGACGCCGTGCTATCTGCCGCCTGGCAAGTATCAACCGGATTGGTACGCTCTGCCGGCCCCGTTGCCATGTATCTGGCCGGATTATTGGTCAGTACCGGACAAGCCCCCGACGTCGCCACCGCGTGCCAGATGGTCGGCAGACTCCTGAATATCCCCAACCTGATGCTGACCACCGACAACACCCAGCACCCGGTCCAGGGCCTGCCGGACTGATAACCCGTCCCGGGCCCCCGCTAATTGACCGGCTAAAAACGCTGCGACCACCGGGTTTGTCACACCCGGCGCATACTTCACTTCGCGTGCGAAATCTAAAATTTCCGCTGTTTGGCCGGGACTCAGCCCCGCCACATTCTGACCGTGTTCATCTTCGAATCGATCAACGGCGGCCAACAGCGATTCCGGCACCGGACGACCATCAGCGGTCGTGACCGCCCGTGCCAGATCATAGGGGGTATCAATATCGCGTAGCTCATCTGGATCGCAATCAATCAGCTTCGGGGTCAGCCCTGAAAACAACACCCGCAGGGGCACTCCCGCCGGGTCGGCGATTTGTGCAAGCTGGGCATGAAAAACCTCTTGTCGCCAGCCGGCGCATAAGTACTGCAGATGACCGGTGTCATCCACGCAACTGACGGCATCGGCGCCGTCAACGATCGTCGCGATCAGGCTGCTTATCGTGTCCGATGAGAGAAACGGGAGGTCCCCGCCCAAAAGGAGCACCACGCCATCTGATGCGGGGATGGCTTGACGTGCTGCCGCGACACCGGCCAGCGGCCCAGAAAACGGCGGATCCTCGCGCACCACAAGAACCCGGTCTCGCAGTTGGGGTGACAACCCGCCAGCACTTCCAGCAATAACAACCTGCGCTGATGGTGCCGCAGACCAAAGCGCCCGGAGCGTTCGATCAATAACGCTGCGACCATCAATCAAGATTCCCGGTTTGTGTCGGCCACCCATCCGAGAAGAACGTCCGCCGGTCAGCACAACAGCGTAGACGGTGTGCTGTTCGAACATGTTGAACATCCCCCTCGAGGATTACCAAAGTATTGAGCCACACAGGATCCTACAATCATCGGTGCCTGACCTGCGAGCGCACCACCCACTATCTGTGAACTGTCTCACAATTATGTTAGCGTAACTGCTTAACCGCGCGCCTAGACAGGGATGATCAATGGCCAACCCCGTGTCAACACCTACCAGAGCCCAGCGCACAACAGCGCTGGTCATGGCCACGCTGGGCTTCGCGGTAAATTTCTGGGCCTGGTCACTCTTGAGTCCACTTGGACCAATCTTTGTTGAAGATGCGATTGCCGACGACGCCGCCCTGCTGGTTGCCATCCCGGTGCTCGTCGGATCGCTGGGCAGGATCATTGTTGGGGCACTCACCGATCGTTTCGGCGGACGACTGATGATGCCCACCATCTCGTTGATCACCATCATCCCCGTCCTGTTCATTGGCTTCGTTGGGCAATATCACTACGTCACCCTGTTAATCGGAGGGTTCTTGCTCGGCGTCGGTGGCACCTCCTTTGCCATCGGCATCCCCTACGTCAACTCGTGGTTTCCCAAGGAGCGTCGTGGAACCGCCACGGGTATCTACGGCATCGGTATGGGTGGCACGGCAATCGCAGCTTTCACCACGGTGCCGTTATTTGAACACGGCGCCGTCATCCCGTTCATGGTGACTGCTGCCGTGCTCCTGATCTACGCGCTAGCCGCCCTGGCGCTGATGAAGAACCACCCGGACTGGCACCCCAGTGAACAAAATATTGGGCGCCAGCTGGCCGCCGTGATGAAACTGCCTTTCACCTGGCAGGCGTGTTATCTCTACGCCTTATCCTTCGGCGGGTATGTGGCGTTCTCGGTATTTCTGCCCACCTATCTCATGAACGCCTATGGACTCGACGCCGGCGATGCCGCCCTGCGCATGGCCGGCTTTGTTATTGCTGCAGTCATCATGCGCCCACTCGGTGGGATGCTCTCGGATACCATCGGACCCATCATCACCCTGCTAGGTGGCTATGTCATCGTCGTGGTGTGTGCGCTATCGCTGGCCACCAATCCGCGACTCGAAGGGTTGGGCACCGTGGCGTTCCTCCTCATGGCCATCGGCTTGGGGTTAGGTGCCGGTGCTGTCTTCGCCCTGGTCGCCCAAGTCTCTGACCCACACCAGGTGGGTTCCATTACCGGCTTCGTCGGGGCCGCCGGAGGGCTCGGTGGCTTCGTACCACCCCTGCTGTTAGGCGGCTTGTGGGCGGCTACCCAAGAATATCGCTGGGGTCTGTTGCTACTTGCCGTAGCCACCGTCGTCGCCGGGCTCATCACCCTATGGACCGCACGCGGCATGCGCAATACGACCTCTGCCCAGACCGAAGAACACAGGAGTATCGGATGACCATCGACGACCGGGCCACCGCCGGCGACCAACCCGCAGGAATCGATAATGCGGCCATGGACGCTCTGGTCGGGGTGCGCAAAATCTTTACGCGCAAGGCAGCCATTAGCCAGGACAACCGCGAAGTTCATTACGACGGCGGACGCCACGGCGACTCGTTCTACCGCAACCGCTGGGCTCACGACAAAGTGGTTCGTTCCACCCACGGCGTCAACTGCACCGGCTCATGCTCCTGGAACGTGTATGTCAAAGACGGGTTGATTACCTGGGAATCTCAGGCCACCGACTACCCCTCGGCGGGCCCCGATATGCCCGAATACGAACCCCGAGGATGCCCCCGCGGCGCTTCATTTAGCTGGTACACCTACTCCCCAACCCGTGTGCGCTACCCGTATGTGCGTGCCGTGCTGATGCGGATGTTCCGCGAAGCCAAAGCGAAATATTCAGATCCGGTTGAAGCATGGAAATCCATTGTCGAAGACCCTGAGAAAGCCCGCCGTTACAAATCCGTACGGGGCAAAGGCGGGCTGGTGCGAGCCACCTGGGATGAAGTCGTAGAACTCGTTGCAGCCGCCTATGTTTACACCGTCAAATACCTCGGTCCAGACCGGACCACCGGGTTTTCGCCCATCCCGGCGATGAGTCCGGTCTCGTTCTCATCGGGTGCGCGCTTTCACCAGCTCATCGGCGGCAGCATGCTGTCCTTCTACGACTGGTACGCCGATCTACCCCCGGCCTCACCCCAGATATTTGGCGACCAAACTGACGTTCCAGAATCCGGGGATTGGTTCAATGCCAGCTACCTGATGATGTGGGGTTCCAACGTTCCACTGACCCGCACCCCCGATGCCCACTGGATGGCCGAAGCCCGCTACCGCGGCCAAAAAGTCATTTCTGTCAGCCCCGACTACGCAGAGTATGTGAAGTTCGCTGATGAATGGTTGGCACCAGCCACCGGCACCGACGGCGCACTCGCCATGTCCATGGGACATGTGATCCTCAAAGAGTTCTTCGTTGAAAACACCACCGAATACTTTGATCACTACGTCAAGCAATACACGGATCTGCCCTTTTTGGTCGAACTCACCACCAACGAGTCCGGCCAATACTCCGCTGGCAAGTTCATCGTGGCCACCGATCTTGCCGCGGGTACCTCCGAGGAATCCACCACCGAGCACGCTGTGTTCAAACCGGTCATGTGGGATACCGTCACCGATGCGCCCGCTGTGCCCAATGGCACGCTGGGTCACCGCTTCAGCGACGACGGCGAAGGACAGTGGAATCTGGATCTAGGCGACATCCGGCCCGCACTGTCAGTGATGACCGGTGCCGAGGCAACAGGCGAAATTGTCCTACCACGCTTCGATACTGCAGCCCAGGGAGAGATCGACACCGTTGTGCGTGGAGTCCCCTACCGGACCCTGTCCGATGGACGCAAAGTCACCACGGTCTATGATCTGCTGCTCGCCGAGTACGGCGTGGGCCGTGCCGGGCTGCCCGGCACCTGGCCCACCGGACTTGATGATGCCACCAGCCCCAACACCCCGGCCTGGCAAGAACGCATCACAGGCGTCCCCGGCGAAGCCGCGGCCCGTATTGCCCGTGAATTTGCAACCAATGCGCGGGATTCCAAGGGGCGCTCCATGATCATCATGGGTGCCGGGACCAACCACTGGTTCCACTCCGATCAGACCTACCGAACCTTTTTGACCCTGACAACACTGTGCGGAACACAGGGCGTCAACGGTGGCGGCTGGGCGCACTACGTTGGCCAAGAAAAAATCCGGCCTTTCACCGGCTGGATCCACCTGGCCAACGCCCTGGACTGGTCCCAACCTCCGCGTCAGCAAACCCAAACCACGTTCTGGTACGTCCACACCAACCAGTGGCGCTATGACCAATTCGGTGCCGATAAACTCGCCGCCCGGGCAGGTAAGGGCAAATTCGCCGGGATGACCACGGCCGATGCGGTGGCCTTATCGACACGATTGGGCTGGCAGCCGTTCTACCCGTCCTTTGATCGCAACCCGCTAGACATCGCCGATGAGGCACAGGCTGCGGGCAAGACAGCCGCCGAGCACATCGTCGAGGAGCTCAAAGCCGATCGCTTACACTTTGCCGTCGAAGATCCCGATGCCGAAAATAACTATCCGCGCATTTGGTCCATGTGGCGTGCTAACACCCTGGCGTCCTCGGCCAAGGGGGAACAGTACTTCTTCAAACACCTCCTCGGCGTCGACAACACGGTCAGCGCCGGACAAACCCCCGAACACTTACGCCCCCGAGATGTGAAATGGCGCGACAATGCACCAATCGGCAAGATCGATTTGATGTTGACCCTGGATTTCCGAATGACGACGTCCACGCTCCACAGTGACGTAGTGCTCCCGGCGGCGACCTGGTATGAAAAACATGACCTATCAACCACCGATATGCACCCGTTTGTCAATACATTCAACCCAGCCATCTCCACCCCGTGGCAGTCACGAACCGACTGGGAAATCTGGGCGACGATCGCCAAGAAATTCTCTGCCCTGGCACGAAACCACTTGGGCACCCGGACCGACGTCGTGGCACAACCACTACAGCACGACTCTTCGGATGCACTGAACACGCCGAAAGGGCGCGTTTTGGACTGGAAATTTGGTGAATGTGAACCCATCCCCGGCCAGACTATGCCCAAACTCGTCGAAGTCGAGCGCGACTACACCGCTATTTACGATAAGTACACGACCATTGGCCCACTGTTAGAGCGCAAGGGTATGAACAGCCGCGGCATTCAATATCAGGTCGATCACCACATCGAACGGTTGCGTGCGATCAACGGCACCGCACGTAGTGGTGTGGGGGCTGGCCAGCCGAGCATTAAGACCGACCTGCAGGCAGCCGACTACATTCTTGGACTGTCGGGCACCACCAATGGGCTCATGGCCACCGAAGGATTCGAGCACCTGGAACGGCGCACCGGCCAGCAGCTGCGCGACCTGTCAGCAGAGCACGAAGGCAAACTGGTCTCCTTCCAGGATGCCAAAGCTGCCCCGGTCCCGGTCATTACTTCACCAGAATGGTCCGGTTCGGAAACCGGTGGTCGTAGGTATTCGCCGTTTACCATCAACGTTGAGCGACTCAAGCCCTGGCATACGCTCACCGGGCGGATGCAGTTCTATCTGGATCACGACTGGTTCATTGAAATGGGTGACGCGCTGCCCACGTTCCGGCCACCCCTAGATATGAACGCCCTATTCAACGAACCTGCAGTGGGTGACACCGACGGCACCCACATCACCGTGCGGTATCTGACCCCGCATAATAAGTGGGCTATCCACACGATGTACCAGGAGAACTTCTTTATGATGTCCTTGAGCCGCGGCGGTCAGAACATTTGGATGAGTGTCGAAGACGCCCAAGCCGTTGGCATCCAAGACAACGACTGGGTAGAAGCAGTCAACCGCAACGGGGTGGTGGCCGCCCGGGCCGTTGTTTCACACCGGATGCCCAAGGGCACCGCATTTATGTACCACGCCCAGGAACGCACGGTCAACACCCCGATCTCCGAAACCTCGGGGCAGCGCGGCGGTGTCCATAACTCTTTGACCCGCATCATGATCAAACCCACCCACCTGGTCGGTGGGTACGCAAATTTGTCATTTGCATTCAACTATTACGGCCCAACCGGCAATCAGCGTGATGAAATCACGGTGATCCGGCGTCGTAAGAACCAAGATGTCCAGTATTGAGAGGTGACCAGCATGAGGGTCATGGCGCAGATGGCGATGGTGATGAATCTCGACAAATGCATCGGGTGCCACACCTGTTCAGTGACCTGTAAGCAGGCCTGGACCAATCGCAAAGGAACCGAATACGTCTGGTTTAACAATGTCGAAACGCGACCTGGCCAGGGTTACCCCCGTGGCTATCAAGATCAAGAGAAATGGCAGGGCGGCTGGGCTTTGTCACGGCGCGGCAAGCTGAAGCTCAAAGCCGGCGGAAAATTAGCGAAATTGGCCAGCATCTTTTCCAACCCCCGACTGCCCGGGATTGAGGACTACTACGAGCCCTGGTCCTATGAGTATGACAACCTGCTCAATGCTCCCGAACAACAACACATCCCGACTGCGCCCCCAAAATCGTTACTCACCGGTGAACGCATGAACATCCAGTGGTCAGGAAACTGGGACGACGATCTGGGCGGAACCTATGCGCACAAAACCAAAGATCCGATGATCAAAGGTATCGAAGACAAAGTGCAGATGGAATTCGAATCGACCTTCATGTTCTACCTGCCACGCATTTGCGAGCACTGCCTTAACCCCTCCTGTGCGGCGTCGTGCCCATCGGGTGCGATCTATAAGCGCAGTGAAGACGGCATCGTGTTAGTGGACCAGGAACGGTGCCGCGGTTGGCGTTTCTGTGTCTCTGGGTGCCCGTATAAGAAAGTGTATTTTAATCACAAGACCGGCAAAGCCGAGAAATGTACGTTTTGCTACCCACGCATTGAGGTTGGCGAGCCCACAGTGTGTGCCGAGACCTGTGTCGGGCGTCTGCGCTACATCGGTTTGGTACTGTACGACGCCGACCGGGTTACCGAAGCCGCCTCCATGCCGAATGATCAAGACCTCTATGAGGCGCAAAAGGAGCTGATTCTTGACCCGTTCGATCCGGTGGTCATGGAACATGCCGAAGCCGGTGGCATCCCCTACGACTGGATCATGGGGGCACAGCATTCGCCAATTTACAAGCTCATCAAAGAATATGAAGTAGCCCTGCCGTTGCATCCGGAATACCGCACCATGCCCATGGTCTGGTACATCCCACCGCTGTCGCCGATCGTGGATGTCGTAGGCGATAGCGGTTATGACGCCGAAGATGCCGGCAACCTGTTCGGCGCCATTGATGAGCTGCGCATTCCGTTAGAATACCTAGCCAATCTTTTCACCGCCGGGGATGTGGATATTGTGGCTGATGTGTTGCGCAAAATGGCCGCCATGCGATCCTATATGCGAGACATCAACCTGGGCGGACAACCCGATGATTCCATCGCCTATGCGGTCGGGATGGACGGCGACACGATGCAAGACATGTACCGCCTGCTGGCCTTGGCAAAATACGACGAACGCTATGTTATTCCGGCGGGCCACTCCGAGTCAGCCCACGATTTAGAGGGCATCGGCAGCGATTGTCCACTGAACTTCGATGGTGGGCCAGGCATGGAAGATATCCCCGGAGTCGCCGGCAACGCAGAAAAACTGGTCGGCCCCGGCGATCGGAAACATCTCAAAGGCCGGTTTAATCTGTTGGATTGGGACGGCGAAGGCAGACCGCCCGGGCTTTTCCCAGAACCCAAAGGAACGTGAGCACCGATGGCGCTATCACTTGGCCGGTTCGGTCGCAATCGGAAAAAGCTCACCAAAGCACAGGGCAGCCTGGACACTCAGGTGCCCATGACCGATGACCAAGTCAGGGCCGCCTGGACGGCAGCATCCTGGCTGATCGACTACCCCGGCAACGAGCTGCTAGAACAGTTGCCGCTACTCCAGCGATTGATCTCAGGTTTGCCGCAACGACCGCGCCAAGGGCTCCAAGAACTCATCACTGCCCTAGACACCGGCGACATTATGGAGCTGCGCTGTGAGTATGTCGAGACCTTTGATACGCGCCGTCGTGGCTGTTTGTACCTGACCTATTTCTCCAACGGGGATACTCGCCGTCGCGGTCTGGCGTTATTGCAGATCAAAGAACAATACCGTCATGCTGGCCTGGAAGTTTCGAATGACGAGCTGCCTGATCACTTGACCTACGTTTTGGAATTTGGTGCTGGCCACAGGCTGCTTGAAGCCATTGAGATACTCAAGACCAATCGCGCCGGACTGGAACTGCTGCGCCTGCATCTGGAAGAACGAGCATCGGTTTGGCACGGGGCAATCGACGCGGTCTGTGCCACCCTGCCCGAACTCCAGGGCTCGGATATCGAAGCGGTCCAAAAGCTGATTGCCGACGGGCCCGAGGATGAGCTGGTCGGTCTGGCTGGTTATGGTGACGGTTCAGAAGACATGCCACCGATGGATATGACCCCCTATGCAACCTCGCCACCACCCGCCCCGGGCGGAAAAACCTTTATCCCGCTCAAGAGTCTGAAGGGACGCAAGTCATGACACCGACTGCCTGGGAGACCTTTCTGTGGGTCATCATCCCGTATTTAGCGCTGGCGAGCTTTATTCTCGGCCACATCTGGCGCTACCGCTATGACAAATTTGGCTGGACCACCCGCTCCTCGCAGATCTATGAAAACAAGCTGCTACGGATTGGTTCCCCCTTATTTCACTACGGCATCATCTTTGTGTTCCTCGGACACGTCATTGGATTAGGCATTCCTCGGGCCTGGACCGAAGCGATCGGTTTCACCGAAGATATGTACCACATTATGGCGATCACGATCGGACTGGGGGCAGGGGCCGCAACTATCGGTGGGTTGGCTATTTTGATCTACCGGCGACGGACCAACACTCGGGTGTTCGGCGAGACCACCAAGCTGGACAAACTGATGTACCTGATGCTGGGGATCACCATCCTGGCGGGAGTCTATGCGACCGTGTTCGAAAGCGGGTTTGGCCATTTTGACTATCGGGGCTCCATCTCGGTGTGGTTCCGTCAGTTCTGGACATTCCAACCCGATGCCGGGTTGATGGCTGCGGCAACCACCGGATTCCAAATTCACGTCATCTCAGCAATCCTGTTATTCGCCCTGTGGCCGTTTACCCGACTCGTCCACGTTTTCACCGTGCCGCTGGGCTACCTCACCCGGCCATACATCGTCTATCGCAGCAAAGACCAACTACGCCAACCGCAACGCCGGGGCTGGGAACCGATCGACTTCTAAGGCTCCTACCGGGCAGTCGCCTGTGCGAAACCGCAGCTGGCATGTCCTACACTGTCCAACAGGACCCACATCAGCGTTGGAAAGTAGCGTGACATGAGCATTTGGTTTGGTAACCCGACCGTTGAGGAACTCTCCCAGTACCGTGCCAATACGGTCATCGATGTTCTGGATATTGAATTCAGCCAGATCGGTGAGGACTATCTGGAGCTCACCATGCCCGTGAGCCAGAAGACCCTGCAGACGGCAGGAATCCTCCACGGTGGGGTATCCGTTGTCCTGGCAGAAACCGCCTGTTCGGTGGGGGCCATGATGACCGTTGATCGGCAAAGGCAGTACGTCGTCGGGCAAGAAATTAACGCCAACCATATTCGCCCCGGTATACCCGGTGATGTCATTACCGCCCGGGCAACACCGGTATCGCGCGGACGACGCTCACAGGTGTGGGACATCCGGTTGCACAACCAAGATGGCAAACTCGTGTGCATCTCGCGGTGCACCATGGCGGTGTTGGACCACGCCGACTAATGGCGACTTCACCCTCCAGTGAGACAATGGGAATATGACGACCACTCTTGCTCGCCGTTTCCACGCGCCCGGTGCCGACCCGCACTTCGCGTCCGATAATATCGCCGGGGCGCACCCCGAAATCTTGGCAGCCATCACCGCGGTCAATGACGACGCCGCAGCCTACGGGGCCGATGCAACCACCGAGGCGTTTGCCGAAATGATCGACGACATCTTTGGCACCGGTGCCTACGGCTTCCCGGTATTCAACGGCACCGGCGCCAACATTGTGTCCCTGCAGGCGGTGTCGCATCCACACAGTTCCGTCGTATGCGCCGACACGGCCCATGTCTATACCTCGGAATCTTCAGCCCCGGTACGTGCCGGACTGACCCTAAAACCACAACCACATCATCGGGGCAAACTGCTCCCGGCGGATGTGGTTCGGGTTCTGGCATCCGACGTCGGGAATCCACAGGCCACCCAGCCACGTGCGGTGAGTATTTCCCAGGTCACCGAAATGGGGACCGTCTACGCGCCCGAGGAACTCACCGAATTGTGCAATGTGGCCCACGAGGCTGGCCTGGCCGTCCACATGGATGGGGCGCGACTCTCCCAGGCTGCTGCGGCACTGGGGTTAGATCTGCACGGGGCCACGACGGCACTGGGTGTGGATATTTTATCCCTGGGTGCAACCAAGAACGGTGCCATGGGCGCCGAGGCCGTCATCGTACTGTCCAATCGGGTGCCACAGAACGTGCTGGCACCAATTATCAAGTACACGACCCAACTGGCATCCAAGACGCGGTTTTTATCGGCCCAACTCAATGCGATGTTTGGCACCTCACTGTGGCATCGCAACGCCAGCGCTGCCAATTCAGCGGCCGCCTACTTAGCCGAGGGCCTGGCAGAGCTCCCGGGTATTGAGGTGCAGACGCCAGATGCCAATACCGTACTGGCGGCAATGCCCCAGGCCCTGGTCAATACCCTGCGTGAACACTATGTTGTTCACCTATGGGGCAGCACTGATGCCGGGCTGCCAATTGTCCGCCTGGTATGCTCGTGGGCCACCACCACCGCCAAAGTCGATGAACTACTACAGGTGCTGCGCGGTTCGACCCGAAGCATTGCGCCATAGATCACCGATATGACGTGGCCCACACTATATTTGATGTTGGATCCCATTTCCCCTGATAGGAACGTCATGACCGTAACCAGCAAGACCAACTCGATTTTGCACCAATTCGCCACTGCCCTGGCAAAACAGCACATCCAGATTGTGGATCTGACCAATAAACTGTCAGCCGAGACTCCCACATTACGCCTGCCGGAACCGTTTCCGAACCTGGTGGACTTCAGCCTCGAAAATGTCGCGCATTTCAACGACGATGGCCCCTTCTGGTCGCACAATAACATGGCCACCGGTGAGCACATTGGCACCCACTTGGATGCACCGATCCACTGGATTAGCGGCAAGGACGGTAAGGACGTCGCCTCGATCGAGCCCGAACGCCTCATTGGTGATGCGGTGGTCCTGGATTTTTCGGCCGAGTCGGCCGAGAACCCGGATTTCCTGTTGGAAATTGATCACGTCAAAGCCTGGGAGGCGCAGCACGGCCCCCTGCCGGAAAACGGGTGGTTACTCTTCCGCACCGGGTGGGACCAGTACGCCCAAGACCAGCAAGCATTTTTGAACGAGGACGAAACCGGCTCGCACACCCCGGGCATTTCTGCACAGTGTGCCAAATGGTTAGCCGAAGAGACCAAAATTTCCGGCCTCGGTGTGGAAACCGTGGGCATTGATGCGGGCAAAGGCGCTGAGCTGGATCCGCCGTTTCCCATCCACTATCACCTGTTGGGCAATGATAAATACGGTGTCACGTCCCTGCAGAATCTGGCCAGCCTGCCCACGCGTGGCGCGGTCATCGTCGTCGCGCCACTACCCATTGTCAACGGTACGGCCTCACCATGCCGTGTATATGCGCTCGTGGAGGGCTAACCCATGACGACGGTTGCCGAACAAATCGGCGCGCTGTTAGGACAACTGGGTATCGGCCACTGCTTTGGTGTGGTCGGGTCCGGCAACTTCCATGTCACCAATGCGCTGCGCGCGGCGGGCGTACCATTTACCGCAACCCGTCACGAAGGCGGCGCATCCACCATGGCCGATGCCTACGCACGCATGTCAGATACGGTGGCCGCGGTGTCGCTGCACCAAGGGTGCGGGCTGACCAATGCGGCAACCGGGATCGGCGAGGCCGCGAAATCGGATTCGCCGGTGCTCGTGTTGGCCGCCGAAGCTTCACGCGGGGCGCTGCATTCCAACTTTGCAATGGATCAAGATGCCTTTACCACCAGCCTGGGCGCCGACGCCCACCGCGTACACACCCCCGAGACGGCGGTTGCTGATGTTGTCCGGGCGTATCGCACCGCGCTGCGCGAACGACGCACCGTGGTGCTGAACCTGCCGCTGGATGTGCAGGCCGCACCGGCGGTGGGCAGCATCGACGGGATAACCATCGGCTCCGCTCAGGCGCAGCGCCCCGACCACCGGGTGTTAAGGCAATTCGTTGATCTATTGGAAGGTTCCCAACGCCCGGTGTTCATCGCCGGGCGCGGTGGCCGCGGCGCCAAGTCCGAGATCACCGCTCTGGCACAACAAACCGGCGCACTATTAGCCACCAGTGCGGTAGCCAAAGGCCTATTTAACGATGACGCCTATCATCTCGGGATCTCCGGTGGCTTCTCCTCCCCGGTCACCGCCGAACTCATCACCGGCGCCGATGTGATCGTCGCATTTGGTACGGCCTTGAACATGTGGACGATGCGCGGCGGCAAACTCATCGGTGCTGACACCAAGATCGTCCAGATCGATATTGACGACGCAGCCATCGGAGCCCACCGTCCCGTCGACCTTGGCGTGGTTGCCGATGCTGCAGCTACCGCAACCGATGCGATGGCACTGCTGTCTAACAACCAACCGGCCCGATATCGCACCGAGCAGATCCGCGAGCGCATCGTCACCGGTGCACGCTGGGATCAGACCGAAACCGAAGACCTTTCCGTGCCCGGCAAGATGGTCGACCCCCGGGCCGTGACGAAGCGGCTCAACGAGTTGCTGCCGAGCCAACGAATCGTGTCCATCGATTCAGGCAATTTCATGGGCTACCCGTCCCAATACCTGGATGTGCCCGATGAGTTCGGCTTCTGCTTCACTCAGGCCTTCCAGGCCATCGGGCTGGGGTTATATACTGCCATCGGTGCCGCACTGGCCCAACCCAACCGTCTGGCAGTCCTGGGCACCGGCGACGGTGGTTTTCTCATGGCCGTTCAAGAACTCGAAACGGCCGTGCGCTACCAGATGCCACTGGTCGTGATGGTCTATAACGACGCCGCCTACGGGGCGGAAGTCCATCACTTTACCGACCAGGATCACCACACCGTGACCTTCCCGGAAACCGATATCGCTGCGATCGCGCGCGGCTTCGGTGCCACCGGCATCACGGTTCGCGACATCGACGATCTGGCTGCAGTCACACAGTGGTTAGACTCCTCCCCCACCGCACCGTTGGTCATTGATGCCAAGATCGCCAATGATGGCGGCTCCTGGTGGTTAGCCGAAGCATTCCAGGGCCACTAGAACAGCTGCATAAGCCCCCACGGTCGTAGTGTTCTTGCTTTTTGAACACCCAGCTCAGCAGCAACACCCCGGTGCCACCGACTATCCAGGTCAAAACCGTTGATGTGTTCACCCACAACACATCCCCTATCGCCAAGTGCGCTGTGACGGCTACTGTGTGAGGCAACGGAACCTTTAGGAACAGATATGAGCCTGCCGAACCTCACCTCCCAGTACGCTACGACTTTCCCCGAACTTGTCCGGCCTGCCACCCCAGCTCCTACCCCGGACCCTAAGCTGGTGGTGCTCAACCGCAAACTCGCAGTCGAACTCGGTTTGGACGCCGAGTGGCTGGCCACCGATGAAGGCATCAATTTCCTGCTGGGCCACACACTGCCCGAGACCACCACCGCCGTGGCCCAGGGCTATTCCGGCCACCAATTTGGCAACTATGTTCCAGTGCTCGGCGACGGTCGCGCCATCCTCACCGGTGAGCTCACAGTCAACGACGAACTGGTTGATATTCACCTGAAAGGCACCGGTCCCACCCCGTACTCGCGCCCCGGTTCCGATGGGTATGCCGCGCTGGGCCCTATGCTACGCGAATACCTGATCTCAGAAGCTGTTCACGCCCTAGGTATCCCGACCACCCGTGCGTTAGCGGTCATCACCACTGGCAAGACGATCCAGCGGGAAACCCAACAACCTGCTGCCGTATTAGTTCGCACCGGCCCTTCCCACATCCGTGTTGGGACATTCCAGTACGCCCGGGCCCATAACGACTTGGAGCTGCTCATCCGGCTGACCAACTACAGCCTGGACCGCCACTTCCCCAAGCTCCATCCCGAAAACACCGGGCTTGGCCTCCTCAACCAGGTGGTGCACCAGCAGGCTGAGCTCATAGCCGACTGGATGCACGCCGGCATGATCCACGGTGTAATGAACACCGACAACATGACCATCGCCGGGCACTCCATTGATTTTGGTCCGGTAGCCTTCCTGGATGTCTTTGACCCCCACGCAGTGTTCTCCTCCATCGACTATATGAGTCGTTACGCTTACGGCAACCAACCGGTGATCGCCGAATGGAACCTGGCACGCTTCGCCGAGGCCCTGCTCCCGGTGATCATGCATCCGCACTATGAACAAGTCATGACCCAAGACGAGGCCGTTACTGCTGCCACCGAAGCGGTCACGACTTTTCGGACCGCCTACTCGGAAGCCTGGGGTGAGCGCTTCCGCACGCGCTTGGGGCTCAGTGCCGACGACGACGCCGCAAGCCTGGGCACGCAACTGTTAGAAAACCTGCGGATCGCCAGCACGGATTACACATCATTTTTCGCCAACCTGGCACACGTCGCCTCCTCGGGGTCGATTCCCTCCGATGCGGCCCCAGAATTGCTGGCCTGGTACGGTTCCTGGCTGGAGCTCAACCCGGATGCCCAAGCCGTCGCGGAGCATAACCCGGTCTATGTGCCCCGGAATCATTTAGTCGAAGCCGCCATCGAAGATGCCGTGACCCATAAAAATCTGTCAACCTTTAACCGACTCTTCGACGCCGTCACTGATCCTTATATTCGCCGCACTGAGCTTGCGGATCTAGAACGCCCGGCGTCACTGGCGTTCGCGCAAACTTATCAGACCTTCTGTGGCACCTAACAACTCGTTGAGGGCGCGTCAGAGTGCGTGTTGTAAAATCGCATTCTTGACCTCAGCAATAGCTTTGGTGACTTGAATGCCACGTGGGCATGCGTTTGTGCAGTTGAATACGGTTCGGCACCGCCACACGCCTTCTTTGTCATTGAGAACCTCGAGTCGCAGATCGCCGGCGTCGTCGCGTGAATCGAAAATAAATCGGTGAGCGTTCACTATGGCAGCCGGTCCAAAGTATTGGCCATCTGTCCAAAACACTGGGCATGACGCCGTACATGCTGCACACAAAATGCATTTGGTGGTGTCGTCGTAGCGTTGTCGCTGTTCAATAGTTTGATATCGCTCATGGGTCGGCTCGTGATCGTTGCTCATCAGAAACGGCAAGATTTCGCGGTAGGATTGGAAGAACGGTTCCATATCGACGATCAGATCTTTTTCCACCGGCAAACCTTTGAGCGGTTCCACAATAATGGGCTTAGAAATATCGAGATCTTTGAGCAGGACCTTACATGCTAGACGGTTGAAGCCGTTGATGCGCATGGCGTCGGAACCACAGATACCGTGAGCACAGGAGCGACGAAACGTTAGCGAACCGTCGAATTCCCATTTGATTTTATGTAGCGCGTCGAGCACTCGGTCAGTCCCGGACATTTCAAGGGTCCAGCTGTCCCAATACGGTGTTTCATAGAATTCTGGCACATACCGCTGTATTTGAAGGGTGACGGTAAATGCCTCGCGTTGTCCGGTATCGGCGGTATCGACCACATCAGTTGTGGCAGCCTGCCCGTCTGGCCCAGATGGTGATGTCATGATGGCCTCCTTCACCTGTGGCAGATGATTTCATCTGTTCTGGATATGTTGCACCCGAGGACGCTTTTGGTGATGTGGCTCACGCTAACATGGTTGCTGTCCAAAGGAATAGGGGGCGGCAAGCCAGCCGTTGTACGGCACAGCTCTGCGTGGATTTAAATACGAAACTGGGCCGGATGTTCCGGCCCAGTTTCGTTGGAATATCTTGGGTAGGAATCAGTGGTCTACCACATCGGCATTGGGCCTGTCAGGTAGTTATCGATCTCCCACTGGGTGACTTGGTTGTGGTAGAGGGCAAATTCTTTGCGTTTTTCTTCGGCGAAGAAATCCACGAAGTCGCCGTGTGGGCCCGAACCCATGGCTTTGCGCATGACGTCGTTTTGTTGGAGTTCGTTGGCGGCTTCCCACAGGGTTGCGGGTAGTGGTTCGAATTCGGCGAGTTCTTTGCGGCTCATGGTGTAGGTGTTGCGTTCTTCCATGCATTCGCCCGGATCCAGTTCCCGACGAATTCCGTCAATTCCGGCGGCTAGGATAGCAGCCGAGGCCAGGTGCGGGCTGGCACCGCCGTCTACACCCCGGTGTTCTACGCGGCCACCGTCTGGGATGCGCAGCATGGTGGTGCGGTTGTTGCCACCGTACATGACGTGGGTTGGGGTCCAGGTCGAACCGGAGGTCGGGTGTGGCACACCGATGCGCTTATAGGCGTTGACGTTGGAACCGATCAGGGCCTGCATGCCGCGGGCATTGGCCAATACCCCGGCAATGAAGTGGTAGCCGATCTTGGACAGGCCGAAGCGATCGTTATCGTCTTGGAATACATTGCGACCGTCTTGATCCCACAGGCTGAAGTGGGTGTTCAGTCCGTTACCGGTGTTGTTGGTAAATGGTTTGCCCATGAACGTTGGGATCACCCCGTTGCCTTCTTGGAAGGCAACCGAGTGGGCCATGTAGTGGGTGAGGATCAGTCGGTCGGAGGTGGTCATGGCATCGGAATAGTCGATGTTGATTTCGTACTGACCGTTGCCGTCTTCCGAGTCGATGGCGGGGTTGCCCCAGCCCATTTCGTTAATGTAGCGGGACAGTTTGGAAAGATATGGCCAGGAACGTTCGATGCCGTAGGCGTGATAGCAGGGTTTGACCGAGGTATCCAGTGAGTCAGCAATGCGGATGCTGCCGTCGTCATTGTGTTTGACCAAGAAGAATTCAGGTTCCATCCCGGTCTTATAGGTCCAGCCGAATTCCTCTTGCACTTCTTCCATGAGACGCTTCAGGATGTTCTGTGAAGCGTACGGCCACAGTTCCCCGTTGACGTGCGGGAAGCTCATCAGTACGGCCATTTCTTTGCGCCATGGCAGCTGGGTGTAGGTGGATGGGTCTGGGATGTAGGCGATGTCGCCGTCGGATGGTTCTTGCCACAGACCCCCGGAGGCGAAACCAGCAAAGGCTGCACCGTTGTCGAGTAGATCATCAATGTATTGGGCGGGGGCCACCGAGGCGTTGGGTTTACCGTTGACTTCGGTTCCCATGGCCATGAAGAATTCGATGCCGTCTTTTTCGGCTTGTGCTTTAAGTTTTTCCCGTGAGTCGATCATTGTCGTTCTGTTCCTCTCTGAAGTTTTCCTTGACGCACCACTGTTATGGTGTGCGCCTGCGAAAAAGCGTGGTGCTGATTTGTTGTCCACTAACCATTCAAATTGTGATGAATACCCAGCGACAGCTCCCTTCAGGCGGTTCTGTCCGACCCCAATGTGTTTTCTAGTACGACTCTGCCGCCCGGATTGAGCGCCCGGACGGCAGAGCGGTATGTGGAATTATCGACTCATTTCAGCGATAGCCCTGGTGTTGGACTATCGACCGTTTTGGCCTACGACCCAGTCCGTGCCGGCGAGTGGAAGTCCGGTCATGGCGGATGCTTCCATCGTTAGCGCTACAAGGTCTTCTGGTTCCAGGTGAGTTACGTGCGATTTACCGCAAGCCCGTGCAATGGTTTGGGCTTCTAGGGTGAGCACCTGCAGGTAGTTGGCCAGGCGCTTGCCCGCGGCAATCGGGTCCAGGCGTGCCGCTAGTTTCGGATCCTGGGTGGAAATACCCGCGGGGTCTTGGCCTGCCTGGTAGTCGTCGTAGTAGCCGGCGGCGGAACCGATTTTTTCGTATTCCTCGGCCCACTGCGGGTGGTTATCTCCCAGTGCGATCAGTGCGGCAGTCCCAATGGCACAGGCGTCGGCACCCAATGCCAGGGCTTTGGCGACGTCGGCACCGGTGCGAATACCACCGGAAATAATGAGCTTGACCTTGCGGTGTACGCCCATTTCCTTCAGCGCTTTGACTGCTGGACCGATAGCGGCCAGGGTTGGAATACCAACGTGTTCAATGAACACTTCCTGAGTCGCCGCGGTTCCACCTTGCATACCATCAACAACGACGACGTCGGCACCAGCAGCTACTGCCAGTTTGGTGTCGTAATACGGGCGGGAAGCAGCCACTTTCACGTGGATTGGGACCTGCCAGTCGGTGATCTCGCGGAGTTCCTGGATCTTCAGGGTCAGGTCGTCCGGGCCCGTCCAGTCTGGGTGACGGCAAGCCGAACGCTGGTCGATGCCTTCGGGCAGCGTTCGCATTTCAGCAACACGGGCGGAAATTTTCTGCCCCAGCAACATGCCAGAACCGCCTGGTTTTGCGCCCTGTGAAACGACCACTTCAATGGCGTCTGCACGACGCAGGTGATCCGGGTTCATCCCATAACGGGACGGGAGCAACTGGTAGACCAGCTTGGTGGAGTGACCACGTTCTTCTTCGGTCATCCCGCCGTCACCGGTGGTGGTTGAAGTCCCCATTGCCGAGGCGCCTCGACCCAGGGCTTCTTTGGCATTGGCTGATAGCGCGCCGAAGCTCATGCCCGCAATAGTGATTGGGATGTCCAGTTTCATCGGGCGTGCCGCGGTTGCTTCACCGGTGGTGACATCGGTATCGCAGCGTTCGCGATACCCTTCCATCGGGTAACGGGAGATCGCCGAGCCCAGGAACAGCAGGTCGTCAAAGTGTGGGACTTTTCGTTTTGCACCAAAGCCACGGATGTCGTACACGCCGGTTTCGGCAGCGTGCTGAATTGCGGCGATGGATGCTTTATCAAAAATTGCGGACTCGCGGAGTCCACGATCTTCAGGGCTTCTCATTCACTCTCTCCAGAATTGAAGTGGTACAGGGTACGTGCGGATCCATACCGGGTAAAGGAGTCGACATAAGCAGCATCGTTGGCTTCGTCTTCCATTCCGGCATCTTTGAGTAACTGCACCAGTTCTTCGCGGTGCTCTTCGCGCATTTCTTTGGCAACGCAGTCAGCACCCAGGGAGGCAACGCTGCCCCGGACATACAGCCGCGCTTCGAATATCGAGTCGCCCAGGGCTTCGCCTGCATCGCCACACACCACAATGCGGCCGGCCTGTGCCATAAAAGCGCTCATTGCGCCGATATTGCCTTTGACGACGATGTCGCCGCCTTTGAGTGAAATGCCACAGCGGGTGGAAGCATTGCCGTCAACAACCAGCAGACCACCGTGGGCGGTGGCAGCAGCGGATTGCGATGCGTGTCCTTTGACATGGACGACGCCCGACATCATATTTTCGGCAACGCCTGGCCCGGCCATGCCATTGACTGTGACTTTGCCCGTCTTGTGCATGCCAGCACAGAAATATCCGACGTCGCCGTCAATTTCGACGTTGATGTCGTCGTTGATTCCCACCGCTACGGAGTGCACACCCATGGGCTTGAGCACTTTGTAATTCTTTGCGGTCGGCGCGTGGAGTTCGGCGTTCAGTTCACGAACGGTGTGCTGGGACAGATCATATTCCACGGTGGTGTCTGTTAGCGTTTCCATGTGTACACCTTCCCTGGAGCTGGTTCGAAAATCTTCGCATCGTCCATACCTGGTAGGTGCGAGATGGCCTGGAATTCCGAGGCCATCGCAACCCAGTCAGGGTGCTCGGCGATGATGGCTGGTTTGCATGCGTACTGGTCACGTGCCACAGCAAAACTGTCTTCCGTGGTGATCAGTAGCGTGTAGAAACCATCAAAGTTTTCGCTGAGTGCTTCGGCTGCTTCATCGAGGCTTTCGCCCAGTTCCTGCATCCGGTAGGAGATGTAGCGGGCGGCAACTTCGGTGTCGTTCTGTGAGTCGAATTCAACGCCTTTTTCCATCAGGTCGCGACGGATGGTCGCGTGGTTGGAAAATGAGCCGTTGTGCACGATCGACAGACCGTTAACCGAGTATGGGTGTGCCCCTTCGGCATCGATGGCGGATTCGGTGGCCAGACGCGTGTGGATAACGCCTTGGTAACCGGTGGCATCTGCTAAGCGGTAGGTTTCGCGCAGGTCCAGTGGATTGCCAACGCCCTTGTATACAACACTGTCTTCACCGCTGCCGATGACGGAAGCATCTGGAGCAACTTCGCGAGCGATCAGGACCAGTTCCTTGACCGGTACTTTGGCTCGAATAAAGGTGGTCTCGGCCATGTCTTCGACGCTGACGTCAGCCTCGGGCAGTTTGGCAGACACGAGTTCTTTGATGTCAGACGGCGCATTGAGCAGGGACACCGACGAGTAGTCGTCGGGTACTCGTTCTGGGTCCCCGTACAATGCAACACCTGCAGAGTCTGGACCGCGAACAACGATTCCTTCGACCATCTCATGCATGAGTGATCCAAGCTGCGAGGCGAGGGACTCGTTTCGCAGTTGGATCCCAGCGATTCCACACATGGATAGACCTCCTAGTTTCTTATGTGGTTGGTAAAGTTTTCCTGCCTAGGCAGGGTCTGTGGCGCGCATCTCTTCGGCGGGGAATGCTTCGGCATCGTCGAGCATCTTGGTTGGCCTAGGCATAATCCTCAGAATCAATCCGACGATGGCGCCTAGGATCAACGCGATGACGAGCGTGCCAAGAACCGCAATGGCTTGTGAGCCACCGGCAAAGCCAAGCACGATGGGGGCGAGCCCGCCGACGATCCCAGGGACGCCGTGCAGGTTATGCACACCCATGGTGTCCCACACTCCGGTCTTGCCCCGCAACCATTCGTCGAGGAACAGGAAGGAAAGTGTGGACACCGCACCCGCAATGAGTCCGATGACCCAGGATTGCCAGGGGTTTGCAAGATCAACACTTGCACCAATGGCAACCCCACCGGCCAGGATAGCGTAAGTAAAGACCAACGGATCAATAGTGCGTTTCAGAGCCCAAAGTATCACGTAGGTCGCCAGGATTGAAGCCACCATCGCCAGATAGGTATTGGCCATGCCAGGAATGATGTCTTCTGGCGGTAGCAGCGCTGTTACAAAGGATGGCCACAGAACCATCAGCAACATCGAAGCCAGCCATACAAAGGACACAGAGTGCACACTAGTGGCTGCAGGTTCATCATTCACGGCTTTATTCCGTAGGCCAAGAATGACGCCAAGCCCCCAGTAGGCGGCGAACATGTGGACCAGAATTGAGCCGCCGGCGTCCAGGACGCCGTCCAAGAATTGGAATAGGAACCATTCGATGAATATGTAGCTGGGGACGAATAAAACGCCCACCAATAAGTACGAAATAGTAGAGATGTGACCCAAGAATACGCCGATCGCAATCACCAATGTGATCGCAGCAAAGGCCGCTCCGATAATCAACTCAACGTTTAATTCGGCGCCGAATATTCCGGTCTGCGCGAGGATATACAGCGGGAAGGAGGTGGCAAACACCAATAGTGTTGCCAGGGCAACTCCCCACTCGTAGCGTCGGATGAACATCATCAAAAACGCCACGAGCATGAGCATGAAGAATACGTCTTGACCGCGGTGGAACTGGAAGAGTTCGGCCACTTGGTCGTTGACATCCGCTGTTGTGGCTTGGAAATTTGTCAGGGTGAGTGAGGCGACATTCATTGGGTCACATCCCTTGGGTTAGACCTTGTTAGGAACTTTCCTACCTACGGGAAGCGCAGGTAGCGATCAATTTCATGGGCAGTGACTTCATCAGTCACCTTGTGGTACTCAGCGCGCTTGATGCGGGCGTAGTGATCGACGAATGCTTCGGTTTCATCGGATGGGCGCCCATATTCGTCATCGATGGGGACCTGACCAAAGGCTTCGCGCAGGACATCGTCTTTGACAAGGTAGTGGATCGATTCCATCAGGGAGTGTGGCAGCGTACGAATACCGCGACGCTCGATTTCACGTGGTGGTGTCAGATAAAGATCGAGATCATTTGGTTCACCCGGGTCCAGTTTGCGCTGAATGCCGTCCAAGCCGGACGCCAAGGCGGCAGTAAAGCCCAGGTAGGTGCTGCCGGAGAAGTCTGGTGTGCGGTCTTCGATGGCACCGGAGCGGGCGATACGCATCATCTGAGTGCGGTTGTTGCCACCGTAGGTCATGGCCACTGGCACCCAGGTGCGAACCGTTTCTGTACCGGCTTTGAGTCGTTTATATGAGTTGACGGTCGGCGCGACCATGGCCATGTAGCCCCGCGCGTGGTCCAGAATACCTGCGGTGAATTGATAGCCGACTTCGGACAGGTCGAGACCGCGTGGATCGTTCTTATCCAGGAAGAGGTTCTCGTCGGTGTCTTTATCCCACAGGCTCATGGTGTAGTGCATGCCATTACCGGTGTTATCGGTAAAGGGTTTTGGCATGAAGGTGGCAATCAGCCCGAATTCTTCAGCCAGTGCGTCAACCATGTACCGGAAGAATACTGATCGGTCAGCCGTTTCTAGTGCGTCTGAGAAGGTGACATTGATTTCAAATTGTCCGTTGCCGTCTTCGTGGTCCACAGCATAGTTTTCCCAGCCAAGCTCAGTCACGTAGTTCGACAGACGAGTCATCAGTTCATACTGGCGAGTCAGGGCTTTGACGTCGTAGCACGGACGTCCCCAATTATCGTACTTGTCGGCGACCTGGAGTTTGCCGTCCTCGTCGAAGTCCACCAGCATGAATTCTGCTTCGAAACCAAGTTTGAAGACAAAGCCCTGTTCTTCGGCTTTCTTCATTTGGCTCTGCAGGATGGTTCGCGGGCAATATGCCCAAGGTTTGCCCTCGACTGTGGCGTTACCGATGACGTGCGCCAGACCTTTCTTCCAAGGCACGATGCGGAAAGTTCTGGGATCTGGAATAACTTCGATGTCAGGGCTCTGAGGGCCCTGTCCGATTTCTCCAGCTGCAAAGCCTGCGAAGCCTACTCCCTCACTGAAGAGCTCATCAACTTGACTTGCTGGTACCAGTTTGGCGCTGGATTTACCCCGAATTTCGGTGAATGAGGCAAAAATAAACTCAATATCATGTTCTTTAATGAGTTTTTTGACATCTTCTACAGACTGTGGCTGGGACATCGACCGCTCCTATCAGATGAAAGTTGAACTTCGTGGTCGTTCTTCGCTCGTGGGAACGAAGAACAGTTTCGGACATAAATATCTGAGGTGCACTCAGCGATGAAACGTAACTTTTCCAGTCGGGTTAGACCCTGTCAACTGTGAAACCATGCGGTAAATTGGCGATGATTAGGGGTAGACAATATCAATTTCGCATGTTAGCCAATTGAGATTGATCGTTTTGCATACAGGAATGATTGACAATTTTTGTTAACCATGTCACATTATAGGATCGAAGAGAAACGGTGGCTAGCCTTCACCCCGAAGCCACTTGGCGCACATCGCACCTCAACCCATCAGATACAGATTGTCGCGACACTTCGGCTCCACTACGCGCTAGGCGACTAGGCCAAGCAGCTGCCACCGTCAGTCATCAACTGATGACACCCGCTCGCGCTCAGAACGCTCAACCAACACGACATAATTGCCAACATTCCAGGGCAGTACGCCGGCGTGACCTTCAAATGAAGGTTCCGTGAACAATCGAAGCATTTCTTGAAGACTAAAATGCCCCTTTTCCTTAGATCTCAAGAATTCGCCCGCAGACTGTTCGGCAAGAGCGAACGAGGGGGATGAATCTTCGGGTACCTCAGGAACGTATTGCAGTAACTGACTATCACGAACTATTCAACCCCATGTGATCATGCAGTTGGCCACAGTGTGTGCAACCTACAATGCACAGAAAGGAGCGAACTTCCCGATACCGCCGGAGCGTAGCTGAAACTCTTAGCTGGTTTTGTCGCCGCGCAGTGCACTATTTGTTGGACAATTCTTCGCCAGCTGTGGAATTTCTTGAAAGAACGACTCCATTCGACAACAGCTTCTAGGTGCCGCGTGGAACGCGAGAACGGCAACTCGGCCTTACTTGTTTTCCAGCAAGGGATTCTCCGTCGCCCAGTAGCTCTACCGCCGCTGCTGTATCCAATCGGTATTGGGCTGCCAGCAGTCGTCGAAGGTCATCGCCAGTGTACGTCTGTCGGGCTCACCGGATCTTGCAGCCCGAAATGTCCCAAAGACCATTGCAATAACCACCTACAGGAGGAGCAGGATACCCCGCTCCTCCCAGCTATGGTTTTGCTCCTTCAGAAGCCGATTTTTGTTGCTGTGAACCTGCTTAGGCTTCTGGGTCCAGCACGAAGTCGTAGTGGACGGTTTCGCCCTTACCGTTTTCTGCTGGCTGTGGGTCCAGCATCAGTTCTGGCTTGACGGCCGAGGCAATGTCGTCGTCGTTATGTTCATCGCCAGGGAAGTACAGCTGCGCGGTGAGCAGCTCGTGACCTGGTGCATGAACTTTGAAGTGCAGGTGCGCTGGACGCCAGGCGTGCCAACCGGCTGCTGCGATGAGCTGGCCACAGGCGCCATCGGTTGGGATCTGGTACGGGGCAGGGCGAATGGTATGTATTTCAAATTCGCCGTTTGCGTTGACCACCCAGGTACTGCGTAGGTTCCACTCTGGGATGCCCGGGGCAAACTGGGAGTAGAAACCATCGCTGTCGGCGTGCCACAGTTCAACACGGGCGTCTTGCAGCGGGGTGCCATCGGTCGAACGGACCTGGCCGGTGAATTTCAGTGGCGTACCTGGCTCATCTTCGCGCATGACAATGGTGCCATTCCATGGGACTTCTGGCGAGTCTTCAACATAGTATGGGCCTTCGATGGAGCCTTTATTGCCTTCGCGGTGGTCGGTCGCGACTTCTTCCACAGAGTGTTCCAGCCAGACATCGAGAAATAGTGGCCATTCGCCATCTTCGCCGACCTTGATCAACCAAGCTTTCAGCGCATTATATTCGTCATAGCTGACGCGTTCTTCGATGATGATGTCGTTGAGTGCTTTGATAGCTTTGCCAGCCAGCAGGTCGACGCGTTCGGTGTCGACGACGCCGTCAGCCTGAGCTGCTGACATGCGTTCGGCAAAACGTTCCGAAGCCAAGCTACCAGAGGTTGCTGCTGCTGGTGCTTCTGAGAGGTAACCTTCTTGGGTCATCAGGATCTCCTGTTATCTGTGCTTGCCGTGGTTTTTGCGAGGTCACGGCGTAATCGTGTGGGTGGGTGAATTAGTGTGCCGAAGTTACGGCGTCTTCGAAGTCGAATTGGGGTGCCAGTCCACGGAAATGAGCTGCAGCAGCAAACTCGTCCATGGACAATTCTGTGCCGCGATGCGTTGCCATGCGCAGCGCTAAGCGCAGGACCATCTTGATATCGCGTGGCGTGATGCCATCGAAGCCGACAACCAGCTGGTCGAGCAGCCGCTCATCCAGGACGACGTTGTGTTCTGCGGCGAGGTTTTGCCAGATCAGACGAGCATGTTCAGCCTGTGGCGGCTTATAGTCAATGACTGCCGCACACCGGGCCAAAATCGCCTCATCAACCCCGTCAATGCGGTTGGTGGTCAAGAACAGCAGACCATCGTAGTATTCCAGGGTTCGCAGGAATTCCGCCACAATCGCGTTTTGTTGGAGTTCGAATCCTCGCTCTAGGACGAAGACATCGGCTTCATCTAATAGTAGGACGGCGTCCCAGCGTTTGGCTCGCTCAAAGATTTCTTCGAGGTTCTGGCGAACCAGTTCTGCGGTAATGCCCAGCGATCCGGTGTGGATCGAATACAGGGGCTTGCCGATGACCTCCGCATAGACTTCCGCGGTCAGGGTTTTACCCACGCCTGGGCGACCGCGAGCCAAAATGACGTTGCCGGCAGATTTGCCTTCGATGATATCTCCGGTGAATACGGAGATATCCGAGGTCAGGATGTCTAACAGTTCGCTCTGGTCTTTGGGGAGGACCAGCTTGTCTTTGAGCTCCGTGTCATATATGTATTCGGTCAGGTCGGCAGTGTTGACATCCAGGTAGTCCTGGGCTGAAAGGTCAAAGACGCGGACGGCGGTGACCACCGGCACGGTACCGTGTTCTTCAAGGTCAAACAGCGTGGATGCAGTGACCATGCGTAATGGGGCAATGTCTTCCGGAGCAATGTCGTGTACGACTTTGCGTTGGGTACGGTCTTTAGCTGATCGGAAGTCTTCGGTACGAATCGCACGACCGGTAAAGAGGTACTGTTTGCCAAATCCGTTATCAATAAGGTCCTGAAACGCGTCGCGGCGCTTTTGGTATTCGGCTTTGAGCTCGGGGGTTTCTTTAAAGACTCGGTGACGTGTCAGCACATCTGCTGGGGTCTTGCCCACCAGCTCGGAATCCTCAAAATACAGTACTCGTGGCGCACGGGAGGGGCGACGAACCGTAGGGTTGTCGGCTTCCATGGTGATCTTGATGCGTGCCTCGCGTGAGCGGTCGGCATGTTCCATTTCAATGCGGATTACCAAGTAAGGGTGCAGGTAACCATCGGGTTCTTGGACATAGAGCCACCCGTCAATCAGTTCTAGCTTCAGGAATTCACGGAACATTTCGGCAGCGGAGTCAATGTGCGGGATCGGCTGAAATTGACCTGCTCGGGCCAACTGCACGGCTTCAACGGCACGACGAAACGGCTCATCTTCGAGCTGTACGGCAGCAGCAACCAGATCTTCCAGAGCAACGTCCGTCAGATACTGCTCGGCTATCCCCATATCTTTGGAGCGCCAGTTCTTCGCTTGACGCCTGGCCTTTTCTAAATCTGACGACGTAGTGGCAGCAACTACCTCAGCCGGAGCAACGAACATTCAACTCTCCTCAAGCACGCCATTTCGGTGATGATCATCACCCGATAATGTTGTTCACCCTACACAAGTTGTTGTGATGAATTAAATACAAGATCACACGTGATTGAAATCTCACAGATATAAATAGTGCGCAATTATTCCGACACGCTTGCTCACGCACAGGGTGCATGACAGGCTGGATGCGGCAGCACCACTGCCCAATATCCGCCATACTTCAGAGGAGTCAAGCCATGATTTTTATCGCTGCTAAGTTCAAAGTCCGCCCCGAATACGCCGACCAGTGGCCCGAGCACACTCGAGAGTTTACTGAAGCGACTCGAAATGAACCCGGTTGCCTGTGGTTTGACTGGTCTCGAAGTGTCGAAGACCCAAATGAATACGTGTTGCTAGAAGCATTCAAAGATGATGCCGCGGAAGCCCATGTGACATCCGCGCACTTCAAAAAAGCACAGCAAGACCTGCCACCACTACTGCAAGAAACCCCTAGGGTTCGCAACATGCTCATTGAAGGTGAGCACTGGGATGAGCTGGGCGAAATGGCGGTGAATTAACCGTGGCAGAGGCCCCCAGACCACCGGATTCCGGACTCCAACCGCTCGATGACGGGAAGTTCGAGCGGGTTTTGGTGATCGTAGCTCACCCCGACGATGCCGAGTACGGCACTTCTGCTGCCGTGGCGGAATGGACTGCTCGCGGTATTAACGTCGGCTATGTGCTGGCCACCGGCGGGGAAGCAGGTATGCAGCGACCACCGGCTGAAGCTCGCCAACTGCGTGCCGCAGAACAACGGACAGCCTGCGACATTGTCGGTGTCGAGTATCTACGCATCTTGGATTTTCCCGACGGGTTGGTCGAATACGGGATCGCACTGCGAAAAGCCCTGGCCTATGAAATCCGCGCATTTCAGCCAGATGCTATCGTCACCGGTTCTGGTGAGCTCCACGTTGCCTGGGGACTTGATCATCCAGACCATCGGGCGGTGGGCTTAGCGGCCATCGATGCTTCACGTGATGCCGGTAATAGGTGGTTATTTACCGACCAATTCGACGACGGCGTCCAACCTTGGCAAACGCCCACTGTATTGCTCACTGGAGCCACGCCGACACACTTCGTGGAGATTTCGGAGTCAAGCGTGGAAAAATCGGTGGCTTCTTTGACTGCCCATAAAGCCTATTTGGCTGATCTGCCCGATCATCCCAAGCCTGAGTTGTTCATCCCGCCAATGCTGGCGGCCACCGGCGAGTCCGCCGGTGTGCCCTATGCCATGGGCCTCGCACAGCACTAGGTCCGCGGCTGCGACGTCGTCACTAGGTCAGATCGGTGTGATAAATCGGCCACTGGGCACCCACCCAGAAGGCACCGGCGATGAGTAGGGACGTCAGTGCTAGCACGACGACGTCCAGCCAGCGCACTTTGAGGTACGCTAACCGAATATTTCGGCCGCGCTGATCTACCGTCGCATAGGTGAAACCCCGAGTTTCTAGTGCCTCGACTGTGGTTCTTACTGATTGGGCAGTGTTCAGAAAAATCGGATAGAAGGACAAAACCGCCATTTTGATCCAGTGCACGACTGTTCGGTATCCCAATATGCCAGGCTTTTCGGGTGGCGCTGATCGCAGTCGGTAATTATCGAAGACTGTGTTGAACTCTTCCACCAGAATGGGCAGCATGCGATAGCCGTAGCTCACGGCAAAGGCCAACAATGCTGGGGCCCGCAGGGATAAGAGCGCATCCGAGAGTTTCTCTGGATCCAGTGAAACGAACGCGGCCATTGAAGCCATCGAGATCGTGCCCAGTTTTAGTGTCAGCTCTAAGAGTGCTACAACCGTTGACACATCCCCGCCGAAGAATATCGCAGCGACAAAGATGTATACCGATTCCATGATCAGACCGAATACGAATAATGCTAAAATCAGCGGGCCGACTCGAGCCAGTGCGACCGCAACGGCACCCATCACAAATAACACAGCTAGCACTGTGAGATTGTGGGTAAACCACGGGATAATGGCCAGCATCAGATACCAGCCCAGCACCATTCTTGGGTCCATTGCGGCAAATAACCCGCCGCGGGTGGCATAGGCGGTGCGAATGAGTTCGAGTTTGACCCATTCCACGCTGAGAACATCGCGTTGTTTTCGTGTCATATTCGCGGGGCTCCTACCGTGTGGCTGTTGAGGTCGAGGGCAGGTCGGGCTGCCTGGAATCGGGCCACAAATTCTTCTACCGATAATGGTGGTGGGGTGAGTCCGATTGCTTGCCCCAACTGGGTAATTTGTGAGGGTACTAAATGTGCTTGGGCCAATAGATCCTGGTCGTCAAAGAGTGCTCTGGGATGCAGGTCAGCCGCGACGCGACCGTTTTGCAACACGATCACACGGTTGGCCCATTCCGCGACCAGACTCATATCGTGGGTTGCGACCACCGCACTGTTGATGACATGTGCAAGGTCGTCCAACATGGTGATCACGGCGTCACGACTGTCGATATCCAGCGAGGCGGTTGGTTCATCAAGCAGCAGCAGTTTCGGCTGCATCGCAAGGCCGATGGCCACGGTGGCACGTCGTTGTTGTCCACCCGATAGTGTTCGACCGTCGCGATCCGAAAATTCCGACAGGCGCACCTGTTCCAGGGTGTGCTCGACGATGTGCTGCCACTGAGGGATGTTGCGTTCTTGAGGGTATAACGCAATGTCCTTTTCAATCGATTCCTTTAAGAACATCTGCTGCGGCTGCTGCCAGAGATAAGCAACCTGGTCGGATAGTTTGGCGGCAGACTTGGAACGGGTGTTGATCCCGTCAAGCATCACGTCGCCGAAGCGTGGCACCATAATGCCCGCCAACAGCTTCAACAAGGTGGTCTTTCCCGACCCGTTGCCACCAACCAATGCGACCCGGTCACCACGTCGGATCTGCAGATCAACACCGTTGAGCACCGGTTGCAGGGCAGATTTCACGGTGCGGTAACTATGGTGGACATCATCGACTTGTGCAACCACCGGTTGTCTCGAGTCGACGCCCTCGATTGCAGGCGCGGTGGTATCGGGACTCGGGACGGAACCGAGCAAGTGTGCTGCCTCGGCGACCGTGCGTGGTGCTTGGTCATGGCCCAATGCCTGAGCCGCTTGGACCACCTGTGGTGCCGGGATGCCGTGTTCTGCCAGCTCGGCGGAACGATTGACTGCATCTTGCACCGGCAGATGCCACACGGGGCTGCCCTGATGCATCAGCACCACTGATTTGGCGAACTGCGCGATAAATTCCGCATGGTGTTCAATGGTAACCACCGTGATGCCGTGCTGTTCATTGAGCACTTCCAGGCGCTCATAAATTTCCAATGCACGAGCCGGGTCGAGTTCGGCAACCGGCTCGTCCACGACAATAATCTCAGGACGCATTGCCAGCACCGATGCCAGAGCGGTCAAGTGTCCCTGACCCCCTGAAAGCTGCCAGACATAACGATCCGACAACTCGGTGATGCGCAACATTTCCAGTGCTTCGGCAGTGCGCTCGGCATAATCTGCCAGCCCAAAGTTGATGGGACTAAACGAGATTTCGTCGCGCACCGTGGGCCGCACCAGTTGGTTCATGAAGTCCTGATAGACATACCCAACCCGAGCCGACAGCTCGGCCACGCTGGAGGTATATGTGTCAATCCCGCACACTTCGGCAACCCCCGCGAAATCGCCGGTCCAATAATGGGGTACCAGCCCATTGAAGGTTTTACACATCGTGGTCTTGGCTGAACCGTTGCCACCCACCACGGTCACGAAATCTCCGGCATGAATATGCAGATTAACGTTTCGCAACGTGTCTTCTTGTGCCCCAGGATAACGAAACGAGACGTCATGCAGGGCAATTGCTGTTTCAGCAGGCATTACTGGTCCTCTTTCTGCTGCGCTTTCTTAAAGAACAGGATGGCAGCGGCGGTGACTACGACAATTGCTGCAACCGAAACCCACAAGAAGCCGCTGCCGTATTCTTCGAGAAACTCCGGTTCGAATGCGCCAATGCTGACATCCCAGGCTTCCAAGAATGCGAAGAAGAACGACGCAACGGATAGCAGCAGGACTGCACCGACGAATAGACCGGAGTTGGGAGCTTTTCCGGGGATGGGTTCACCTGGAACACGTGGGCGCATGCCCATCAACGGTTCAATTTTGCCGTGCAGTGCCGGAATCAGCCACAGGGCTGGCAGAACACCGAAGATGATGCCCGAAATAATAATGTCGACGCCGAAACCGATGCCTTCCAAGAGCAGCATGGATTCGGGTAGGCCTTCAACGAATTCGGCTTCTTCGACGCCGACCCACACTTTGGCGAGGTCGACAACTGCGGATAAGAGTTTGTCGATGAATACGATCGTAATCGCGCCAATGGTGATCTGCATGCGGTTTTCAGGGTTGCGAATCAGTGAGCCTGCGATGTAGATGGCCAGGAACAACTGGATGAAGCCCTCCACTTCGGACAGCCCGGAGAAGTCGCCCATGAGCAAGTCCGTGAAGATAATTTCGCCCAGTGGCGCACCCAGCGCTGCCCAAAATGGGCTAAACAGTGCCGCCATTGTCAGTGGGATAAACACGAAGTAGGCCACCGAGATATCTACCGGACCGATGCTCACATCCGGGATGATCTCTAATAAGATGTTCGACAGGCCAAATAGGGCCATGGACAAGACGAAGATCATCAGCTTTTGGGGACCGGACAGGTCATACCGGTTGGTCTTGCCGTCGTTGGAGGTGCCGCGCAATTGGCCTGCGCGTTGGTATACAGCGTTCATGGAAGTGTTCTCCTTCTCAGGGTGTGGGCTCGGATTTTGAGTCAACGATCAGTGTGTGAGTCTGGTTGCCGATTGCATCAGTGACAGCACGTCACCGGGTTCGTCTACCAGGTGGGTTGCTAGGTTGTCGGCAAGAGCTGTTTGTAATGCGGGTTCGGCGGTGCTGCCGCCGCGGACCAGGACACGGTAGGCGATATTGCATGCTGTGGCACCGCGCCCATCGGTGTCGGGTTTGTCGCCGAGAAAGACTGTGCGTTGTGGATCTGCCCCAGCAATGTCTAAGGCAGCTTGGACAATGCTTGGGTCCGGTTTTCGTTTACCGAATTCATCGGAGGCTACTACCGCCGTGATGTACTGGGCGATGCCGTGGTCTTCCAGCTGCGACCGGACTGCTGTACCCGATACAGTGTTTGTTACCACCACGATGCGGTGTCCGTGTTGAGCACACCATTGCATGAGTTCGACGACGCCCGTACGTATGGTGCGACGTGATTTGGCTTGCCCCCAGGCAGCCATGAGTCCACTGCATTCGGAACGCAATCGTGCACGCACCGCTGCAGTCACACCGACAGCGTCGGGGACGCTCCAAAATTCCTGAGGTGTCACCTCGGTATGATCCCCCAGTTGATGCCGCTGGGCTTTGCGTTGCTGATGATCAGCCAGGGCCGACGTCATGATGGTCCTGGCCAATTGCGCTGGATCCTGCTCCCCTGCCACGGGTTCGAGCAGTCGGGCGAGTTTGGTTTGAAAGTCTTGTTGTTGCTGCAGGTCTTGTACGGATGTTGAGATGACCCCACCGTGATCTATCAGCAGGGTCCACCGGTTGGTCTGGTGCGGTGTGTCCGTGGCTGGCAGCGCGTCTTGTGGTTCGGGGGCTGCGAGTGTGTCTTCTAGCAACTCGATCAGTCCGCGAGGGGTTTCAAAGACCATATCGGCACGCTCGGACACCGCAAAGGGTGGGGTGTCAGTGTGGTGACAGCGCGTCAGCAGGACCGCCCCAACGTTTGCGCGTCGGCCAGCTACGACGTCGCGATCTTGAGTGTCACCGACATACCAGCATTGTGACGGCTCAACGTTGAGTGCATCGGCGGCCAGCTGCAACACCTCTGGATGCGGTTTACGAATGCCAACTTCGTCCGAGTAAATCTGCACAGCAAAGACGTCGCCGAGATGATGTTCATCTAGGAGTTGCCGGTGTGAGGCACCGGCGTGAGCGTTGGACACGATCCCTAGCGGGATATTGGCACGCTGCGCGACGGTGATAAGTTCGGCAATTCCTGGGCGGAGGTGATGATCGGAGATCAGGCGATTCTGCTGGACTAACAGATCGGGGGCGTGACTGGCCAGGAGTTCGCGCGCTCCGGCAGGCAGGTCTGACACCATAAAGTCGGTGATGACTTCGCGGTGGGTCAACTCCCGAGGTGCCAGTCGACGACTTGAGGCATTTTTCCACGCCTTTAATGCGGTCAGTCCAGCATCAATGCTGTGTCGTAACCGCTCCACGGAGAATTCCATACCCGCGTCTTGTAATCGCTGCTGATACAGCGCTGCGAGCCGATCTCTGCCCTCGGGGTGTTTCGAGGTCTCAAAAATGACCCCGCCGAAATCTAACAGAATGGCTTTGGGTACTGGAAGAGCCGACAATGTTGCAAAGCTCTGGCCCGGTGCATCTGCCATCACCGGAACGCTTTGCTGGGTATGAAGTGAAGTCATACCCATGAAGCTAAGTGGCGATGTTGGCTTTAAGCTGTCGCAAAGGTGAACGGTTTGGAACGTTCCAAACAAGTCTTGGAACGTTCCAAATTTTTATCGGTTTTCCGCCGCGGTCGCTCTCTGTTGAGTCAAGATCGTGCTACAAGTAGAACCATGGCAACCACACCATCGTCCCAATACTCCCGTCCCACCATCATTGACGTGGCGCGTGCTGCAGGAGTCTCCAAATCACTGGTTTCTTTGGCTCTGGCCAATAAACCCGGTGTGAGTGAGGCATCTCGGACCAAGATTTTATCGGCCGCCCAGGACATCGGGTACACCTCAAATACGTGGGCTCGTTCGCTTGTTCGGGGCCAAACACGTCTGATCGGTGTCGTGACCACCGATATTGCCAGCGCTTATAACGCCGATGTGGTTGTCGGGATCGAAGATGAGGCCTTGGCCGAGGACTATGAGGTGGTGTTGACTCATGGGCGGCGCGATCCTGACCACCTGGCTCGTGGTGTCCAGCGGATGCTGCAGTTGGGCGTTGATGGGTTGATTATTGTTTCGTCTCGTGTTCCGCGCACGGTTTTGGATGCCGCCGTCCGGCAACGTCCCGTGGTCATTGTCGGACGTCCCGATGATGCCGGTGAGCTGGTGGATGTGATTCATAATGACGACTGGTTGGGCGGCTGCCTAGCTGTAGAGCATCTCTACGCTCAGGGGCATCGTCGCATCGGTTTTATCGCGACCTCAAAGCAGGCCGCCGTCCGAGCCCGCGGTGAAGCCTACGAGCATACGATGCAAGAGTTGGGGTTGGACTACCGCTGGCGGATGGCGGATCATCACCCGAGAACTCCCGGATTTCCTGAAACGGTCCTCGATGCTATAGCTGGTGAGTCAGCAGCCGACGCACCGACTGCGCTGGTGGTCTCGACCGACGGGACCGCCGCACGCCTCTTGGGAGCAGCACTAGATCGCGGCTACCGGATTCCCCAGGATTTGGCGTTGGTTGGGTATAACAACTCGCAGCTAGCAAGCGCGGTGCGCCCAGCATTGACCAGTATTAACCAGCCGCGCAACGCGATGGGCAAACAAGCCATGCAGTTTTTGCTGGAACGTCTGGCGGGCAACACCGAACAACGAGTCACGATCATGACCCCCGAACTGGTGGTTCGGGGATCATCATCGCAGACCCAAGGCTGAACCTGAGCTAGCCCAGGGGTTGGTTCGTACCAGACTAGTCTTTGTTGATGCCCAAGGCGTGCGGTTCTTGGAATTCTCGCAGCCCAATCAGGCCCATTTCCCGGCCCATGCCGGATTGTTTGATCCCTCCAAAGGGTGCTCGCTGATCAAGGCTTGGCGCTCCGTGAGCGTTGTGGAATACGTAGCCGGCCTGGAGTCTGGACCCGACCTCTCGAGCCGTCTGTTCATTGGTGGTCCACACGCTATTACACAACCCGTAGCGTGTATCGTTGACCAATCGGATGCCTTCTTCGACGTCATCAAAGCCAATAATAGGGATGGTTGGACCGAATTGTTCTTCGGTCACCACCCGAAGGTTGGGGTCAGGGTCAATGATGATGGATGGCAAGATGAAGTTTCCGCCAGCCCAAGCTCCGGTGGGCATCTCGCCGAATTCCCGCACATCGGCACCAGCGTCTTTGGCCTCTTGTACCAGTTGCGTGACGTAGTCCCACTGTGATTTTTGATGTAACGGACCCATGGTGGTGTCTGGATCCGAGGCTGGGCCAAGTTTGACTGTTTCCAGACGTTTGGTCAGTTCGTCGATGAGCTCTTGTTTCTTGGAATTATGTACGTAGATGCGCTTGGCGTTCATACAAATCTGGCCGGTGGAACCATAGATGCCAGCGAAGAGTCCGTCCATATTATCTGGGGTGAATTCAGCGTCGTCGAGGATCAGCACCCCGTCGTTGCCACCAAGTTCTAACAGAACGCTCGTCATGGTTTCTGCTGCCATGGTCATAATACGTTTGCCACCGTTGACGGATCCCGTAAAGCACACTTTGGCGACGTCTTCATTGGATACCAGTGCGGCACCAATTTCGGCGTCTTCACCGGTGATCACATTCAGCACACCGGGCGGAAGTTTTTCAGCATAACGTTGCACCGCGCGAGTAATCGCTAACGGCGCGCTGGGTGGCGGTTTGACGATCACCGTGTTGCCCGCCATGAGCGCATAGGGCATGGAAGCCCCCAGGATGGCAATCGGCCAGTTAAAGGGCACAATGATCGTCACCACGCCCATTGGCTTGAACGACACAATCGTTTCGGTTGGTGGGCCGGGCAGGGTGTCGACCTCATCAACCCGGTCTGCCAGACCGCAGGCCAATTCGGTGCGTTGCACCAAGCCCATCAGATCAAAGGTGGATTCGCCAATGACCTTGCCGTTTTCTTCAGATAATAGGCGGGCCTCTTGTTCCGAATTTTCCATCACCGTGCCGGCAGCGGCCATCAGCAATTCCGCACGATGCTGTGGGCTGGTCGCCGCCCAATCTGGAAACGCTTGTTTTGCCGCCGACACGCCTCTTAGCGCTTGATCACGGGTTGCGGCTGCAGCCATCCCAACGATATGTGAGGGCCGAGCCGGATTGCGAATTTCCATGACGTGTTCGGTATCAAAACTGTGCGACGCATCGTAATAGCGTCCGCCATAATATAATTGCGTGTGGAGGATGTTGGTTTTCATGGTCACTACACTTGTCCCTTCTTACGCCATGCGCCTTCATAGGAATCACGGACTGCTCTGGAATAGGGCACCGGTGCAACGGTGACCCCGACTTCAATTTGTTGGTGATCTTCTACAGTGGTTTTTCGACTGTCGCCGTCGGGTTCGCCCCAGATCACGGGGGCATTGCGCATGTACTCGACGGGGTTTGCAGACCGCTCAAGTATGTCTTGTAGAGAAATGGATGGTGGATTCTGGTGAATCGATGGCGCCATGGGCCGTTCCTTTGTCACAATAATGAACGACGGGCTACCAAAACACAAAGCTCCATGTGATGCAGCCCATAATCCTGAGCATAGTGAGATCAGGTTGTTTTCACAACGCGAGTTTTCACCCAATACTTTGGCTGTACTACTGGGAATCTGCTGAGTGTGAGCTGAATGCCGTTCACAGCCGGTCTTGCTAGCCTCGGCGCAATACGAACCACAGAACCGACGGAGGGGACAGTCATGCCCAAAAAACTACTCTTGAGCATCGCTGCAGCGTTGGCTGCGTTCAGCCTGGCCGCATGCGGCGCCGATGGCGACGAGTCAGCTTCGGAGCAGACAGAACAAAGTCAACAAGGTGAACAGCCCTTACCTGAACCTGAGCTGGATAATATTCCTGATGTTGTTGCGGTAGTCAACGACCGTGAGATTTCTGGGGAAGTGTTTGCTGAGAGCTACGAGGCACAGTTTCAGCAGCTTGCCATGCAGTCACAAATGACCGGTGAAGAACCGGACCAGGATGAGTTGAAATCCCAGGCGTTGGAAATGATGATCAATTCTGAGCTACTGACGATGGAAGCCGAAGACCAAGGCTTCAGCTCCTCTGAGGAAGATGTCGATGAGCTCTTAGCCACGATGGCCGAAGAAAACGGCTTAGAATCAGGCGAGGCACTCATGGAAGAGTTTAAGTCTCAAGGGCTCAGCGAGGAGCGCGTCCGAGAAGATCTCCATAAAGAGGTCCTCATCCAGCAGGTTATTGAGGATCTTGATGTCGCAGAGCCAACCGATGACGAACTACAAGAGATGTACGATCAGCAGGTCGAACAACTGGAAGCCATGAATGAACAGGTCGAAGAAGACCATGCACAAGAGGTGCCATCATTTGAAGAAATGGAAAAACAGCTCACCGAGCAAGCGACCGCAGAAAAGGAAAATGAGGTCCTTTCCGGTCGTATTGAAGAACTCCGTGAGCAAGCTGACATCGAAACACACCTCTAAACACGCAGCATCCGGGCATCTCAAAGGTGTTCGGCGTGCGTCGGTGCGACGTTGCACCACAAAAATGCCAGCACCCTGACGACAGGCTGCAGTGCAAGTGATCATGCACTGCAGCCTGTCTGCCTGAAGTTGGCATTGCTCGGAGTTATTCCTGACCGAGTTGCGTGATGATTTCGTTTCGAACGGCTGCGACTTGGTCCTTGCCCAGGCCGAATTGCCGTGGGGTACCAAAATCAATCACGATCCCGGCATCTGTCACGGACTGAAT
>NZ_DYXC01000156.1 GCF_020742345.1 Enteractinococcus helveticum
TGTAGGACGACGTCAAACCTCGTGATGAGCTGAGGGATACCCATGGACTGGAGTGCTTGGCTGCCACTGCTGGAGGCCACCGACTACACAATCGCCCGTGAAATACTCCTGCGTGGGATCGCGGCACTCTACGGCATTGCGTTTTTAGCAGCGTTCAATCAATTTCCCGCACTGCTTGGCGAACGCGGCCTGAGCCCGGCACCAGACTATATTGAACGCACCAGTGCACGCGATCGGCCCAGCCTCTTCCGCTGGCGCTTCACGCCGTATAGTGACCGGCTGCTGCGCATCGTGTGCGTGATCGGCATGGCCCTAAGCCTGTCGGTGGTGGTGGGACTGGTCCAACTCGGACCGGCATGGACGACCATTCCCGTGTTCTTGGTGATGTGGTGGCTGTATCTTTCAATAGTGAACATCGGGCAGTACTATTACGGTTTCGGGTGGGAATCTCTGCTGCTGGAGGCCGGATTCGTCGTCGGATTCCTCGGTACCCACGAGGTCGTGCCACCGTTTCTGATCCTGCTGTTCTTCCGATGGACTTTGTTCCGCCTAGAATTCGGGGCCGGGATGATCAAAATGCGCGGCGATCCCGCCTGGCGGGATCTGACCGCCATGAACTATCACCATCAAACCCAACCCATGCCCAATCCGGTCAGTCGCTGGGCGCATCAGAAACCACAGTGGTGGCATAAGTCTGAAACGCTCACCAGTCACGTGATCCAACTGATCATGCCGTGGCTGTTGTTCTTTCCGCAACCGATCGCCTCGATTGCCGCCGTCGTCATTATCATCAGCCAGCTGGTTCTGGTGGTGACCGGCAACTACGCATGGTTAAACTGGCTGACAATTCTGGTGGCCTTTTCGGCAATCAGTGACTCGTTCTTCCACGCCCTAGTCGGTGGGGGATGGCCCGCTTGGGGTTGGGAGCGCATCCTTGCGCTGCTGGATGGACAACTGAGTGTGCAATCCCCAGGCTGGTGGCTGGTATTGACCGCTGTTGTCTTCATCGGGTTGTGTATGCTGAGTTGGCAGCCGTTGCGTAACCTGTTTTCACCGCATCAGCTCATGAACGCCAGCTTCAACCGCTGGCATTTGGTCAACGCCTACGGTGCCTTTGGATCCATGACGCAAACTCGGCGCGAAATCATTATCGAGGGCACCATGAGCACGGACCCATCGGACGACGACGGCTGGCAGGCTTATGAGTTCAAGGGCAAACCCGGCGATGTGTACCGGCGGCCACCCCAGGTTGCGCCGTATCATTTGCGCCTGGACTGGATGATGTGGTTTTTGGCGTTGGGCTCTGCGAATCAGCCCTGGTTTCGCCGACTCCTAGACAAAATTTTGGACGGCGACCCAGGGATTCGAAAACTGCTCGGCCATGATCCGTTTGACGGTCAACCGCCCGTGCTGATCCGGGTCAAGATCTATGAGTACCGGTATGCCACAGCTACCGAGCGCCGCGAGACCGGCCAGTGGTGGTGGCGCAAAGAACTCGGAGTGCTGGTGCCACCCACCGGGTGAATCTGATCATTGCGATGCCGTAGTGGGAAACACTAGAGTAAAGCTGATTTGCCGCCGTGTCGAGAGATTGGTCTACCCATGTCGTTCAAAAAGCTCGCACCCATCGTCCCCGCTATCAGTGCGCTGTTGGTGCTCAGTGGGTGTGGCGGCCAGGACAATCTTGAAGAAGCCGGCGACCCACCTGAAGTCACCTGCGAACGATTCCAGGACGTCATCAACGAGGTCAGCGATATTGATCCGGCGTCCATGAGCTTTGGTGATATCCTCGGGCAGGTCAGTGACAGTTTCTCCGAAATAGAGACGATCGCTGACGAGGCGCAGGACGATAAGCTTGGCCAATCTATCGATACCATGGCGGAGGCGCTCAACTCTTCGATCGCTTCAGCCGGCGGTGACCTTGAGACCATTGAATCGGAGTTTCAAGCACGGCTTGACGAGCCCGACGTCCAGGAGGCTGCTGCCTATTTAGATGAAGTCTGTGGCTTCCAGATGCCGTTATAATTGACGGGACGCAATCCTGCTTTCCCCGCTTCTTACCGTGTTCCCGGTTGGTGAGGCCATTCATAGTTCCAGCGGGGTCAGCACGGCGATCTTCCAAGCATCACCATCGCGGACGAGCTGATACATGTTTCGCTCGTTCGGTGCGCCACCCTGATAATCCCACGCGACGTCTGCCCATATGCTGTGACTGGTCGCTGCTGCGACTTCAACGCTAGCCTGTGCAACGGAAACTGCCTCGTATTGGCTGAACGCACTGGTAAAAAAACCTTCGGTCTGGACGACGTCGGACACTGCGATCAGCTGCTGAGGGAACACGATCAACGCAGGCACCGCATAGTGACTAGCGATCGCCTTGGCATCACGGGCAAGCAGTGCGCGGGTGTAGGTATCGAAGAACTCCCGGGCAATATCATGCTGGCTCATGACCACCATGCTACGCCGACACCCTGACACGCGCTAGAAAGAAACCGAGCGTTGAAACTGCCGAAGACCGCCACACGATGGCATGAGTCACACATGATCGAGGGAGCTATTCAATGCTCAAGCTCTGGAAACCTCGCATAAGCTAGAACGCTAAGATGTGGTGTAAATTGCGATTTCAGATACGTAATAGCTGAGGCCATACATCAATGGAATGTACTCGCCTCATATATATTGTTGCCTGCTGAGGAGCCCTGTGGATCCGTTTCGTTTTACGCTGCGCCAGCTGCAGCATTTCATCGCTGCAGCCGAGGCCAGGACCGTGACAGCTGCTGCGGCCGAGGTACATATTTCCCAGGCAGCCATGTCGCAATCGCTCAACGAGCTGGAACGCGCCGTCGGCCAGCAGCTCATGGTGCGAACCCGTACCCACGGAATCCAGTTGACGTCGTCGGGCAGAAGATTCTTAGCCGATGCTCGGGAATTGGTGGGACGTGCTGCAGACGTCCAACAAGAAATGACCGAACGCGCTGAAGAGCTGGTCGGTCCCTTGGACATTGGAATCTACACTGCTGTTGCTCCGTTCTGGGTGCCGTTTATTGCGGAGCATTTCATTGTTCCGAATCCACAGGTTTCGGTTCGCATCGTGGAAGGTGACGGGAAGCAGCTGCAGCGCCAAATGCTCGAAGGGCAATTTGACGCGGTCTTTACCCACTCCGGTCACCTCATTGATGGGGTGCGCCACCAGGTGATTCGCAAAGGCCAAGGCTATGCGCTAGTGGCACCTTCGCATCGATTGGCCGGACGAACCAGCGCCAAGATCGCCGACTTTGGCGACGACCCATACGTGCTGTTGGATATTCCGGCGGTGCGAGATAATCAGTTACCGAAGTTGCGCGCCGGTGGCATCGAACCGAATATTGCGTGGCGGTCCACCAGCTTTGAGGCCGTTCGCGGGCTGGTTGCCCGTGGACTGGGCTGGAGTGTGCTGGTGCAGCGACCGCCGGTAGATATCTCCTATGACGGGCTGCCGTTGGTGACCATCCAGCTGGAAAATTTTGAACCCAGCGATATCTGCATTGCGTTCGTGCAGGATCGACACAGTCGACGTCTGGCTGAACTCATTGCGGTGTGTACAGCAGAAGGTGCGCGACTGGATGCCGAAACGGCATGAAATCGCGCACCCAATACTGCGTCGTCGTAGGCTAGAACTTAGTTCCTTCAAGGTCAGCGGTGCGACCTTCTTTGACTAACAGGGTTGCCCCAATCGCGACGACAAACACCGCAATCCACACCACGGCGATCAGCCATAGCGAACCGCCGGCGAAGGCCACCAGGGATGAAGCAATCATCGGGGTGAAGCCGGCGCCCAGGGTTGAGGAGGTCTGGTAAACCAGCGAAGCTCCGGTGTAACGGATGTGGGTTGGGAACATTTCGGCACAGAACGCTCCGAATGGGCCGAAAATGCTGCCCTGCACCAGGCCCTGGGTGAGCAGCAATGCGAAGGCGAAGACCCACAGGTTGGCCATGTCCAGCATGAACATGACCGGGAAGGCGAAGACTGCACCCAGCAGCATGCCGCCCATCATCACCGGACGACGTCCGAATTTATCGGACAGTTGCGAGGCGAACCAGACGACCACCACGGTTGAGGCGGCGCCTAAGGCTTTGACCCACAGTACGTGAGTGGCATCCAGGCCGTCGTTGATGACGTACGAGATAGCCCACACGGTCATCAAACCTTGCACGGTGTAGGAGCTCATACCGGCAACGATGCCCAAGATCAGGTTGCGTGGGTATTTAGAAATAACCTCAAAGAAAGGTACTTTACGTTCCTCGGCTTCATCCTGGAGTTTCTGGAAGATCGGGGATTCGTGGACCTTCATGCGCACGACCAGACCGATGAGCACCAGCACGGCGGACAGCAGAAACGGTACGCGCCAGCCCCAGGACAGGAACTGTTCGTCGGGCAGCATGGTGAAGATACTCATGACGACGGTGGCGAGGACCGCACCGGCTGGGCCACCCATGTTGGCGAAGCTGGCGGCAAAGCCACGGCGTTTCTTGGGCGCGTGTTCCAGGGCGATGAGCATCGCGCCGCCCCATTCGCCACCGACGGCCAGGCCCTGAATGACGCGGAACAGCGTGAGCATGATCGGGGCTGCGACACCGATGGCTGCGGTGGTTGGCAGGAGACCGATGGCCACGGTGGTGCCGCCCATGAGCATCATTGAGGTGACCAGCACGCCCTTGCGGCCCAGCTTGTCGCCGAAGTGCCCGAAGAGGATGCCACCGATCGGGCGGGCCACGTAGCCGACTGCCAGGATGGTGAAGGACAGGAACAGGCCAAGGCCGGGGTCCAGGTCAACGAAGAAAACCTGGCTGAAGACCACGGAGGCTGCGGTGGCGAACAGGATGAAGTCGTAGAATTCGATCATCGAGCCCAAAAAGCTCGAGGCCAGGATTCGCCGCATCATCGTGGTGTTCAGCGAATCGGACAGCTCTTGCGTTGTGACGTCCTGCGTGTTGATGGTCTTGGTCATTTAGACACCTACCTTAGTGTGCGGCATCACCTGATGGGAATCCTGGTGTGCAAATGAAATGGAATCGAGATCGTGCGGGATAAAGAATTCTCCGCTGAAGGTTGCCCCCAGTGCTTCCCAGCGCTCGGCCGGAGTGTTGCCCGGCACCAGGTGGTGCAGCGCTAATCGGGCGGCACCGGCGCGTTCGGCCAGATCAATGGCCTGTTCTGGAGAAGTATGTGACTTGCGGTGATGATCAATCGAGGCTTGATCGGTTTGGGTTTTGCCGCCGCCGTAGGCGCGTTCGACCCAGTCGAAGTCGATGGCTTCGTGCAGCAGTAGATCGGTTCCGGTTGCCAGGGTGACCAGGTTGTCGGTCGCAGTTGTATCGCCCGAAATGGTCACCGAGCCAGCAACCGTGTCGAAGCGGAATGCAAAGGCCGGGGCAACCGGCGGGTGCTCGACCAGAATCGCGGTCACCGTGACCAGTTCGTCGCGGTAGACCTCAAACGGTGCCATGCCCACCGGGGTTGGATTGTCATTCGGGTGATAATCAATGTCCTCAGGGATCTCAATATCTTGGACCGTAAAGCAATCCAGCGGTGAAGGGCGCAGCGCATCCAAGATCCGGTCATTGAGATCGGTCGCGTAGGCCTGGACGATCGAATGCACCATGCCGTAGGTGCCCGGCGTCGGATTGTCGGGACATACCGGTTGCGGGGCGACTTCGGCGCGTTCGGATACCGGGGGCAGCATGCCGCGGTCGCCGGGACCAAGAATCTTGATCGGCCCATTGGCTTCAATGTCGCGAGCATACAAGCCCATCGTCAGCAGGCTGGGGATATCCACCGTGTGGTCGGAATGCAGGTGGGTAATGAACATCGCGCGCATGTCATCGAATGATAGATCCGCGCGTTCCAACTGCCGTCCAACGCCGAGCCCGGCGTCTACCAAGTAGTACTGATCGCCGACGATGACGGCCGTGGCAATCCCATGGCGGTGCTGTCCGGTACGTGAGGACCACCAGCGTGGCCCACCGGCAGTCCCCAGGGTGATGATGCGTGGTGCAAGATCGAGTTCCTGTTGCACTCAAACTCCTTCAAGGCTTCGTGATCTACATCATGTGATCTGATTCCCTCTACTTTGTGTTAAGTTTCATAAAAAGTAAAACGAATTGTTCCGATCAGACTCATAGGTAAAACTGATGACGAGATGGTGCTACTCTCAGTCCCGGTAGCAACATCTCATCGAGCGGAGGGGCCGTGACGGCATACACCATCCCAGCACAACGCAATTGGTTCGGACTCATCCTGTTGGGTCTGGCCGTGGGTGTCTCATCTGGGCTGTTTGGTATCGGCGGTGGGATTATCGTGTTGCCAGCGCTGGTATATCTTTTTGGGTACTACACGCGCATCGCCGCGGGAACCTCACTGCTTGCCGTCGTCCTGCCGGCGATCGTCGGTGTTATCTCCTATGCGATCGAAGGCAACCTGGATCTGCTGATGGCCGTACTGTTGGCCACCGGGTCAATTGTTGGTGCGCCGATTGGTTCGTGGTTGTTGACGGTGTTGCCGCAGCGCGCCGTCCGGTGGGGATTTATCGTGTTCATGTTGCTCGTGATCGCTTCGCTGTTCGTGGTCATTCCTTCACGCGACGCCGTCGTCGAGATGGACTGGTTGCTCGGCGCGGGACTGGTCGCCCTCGGGCTGTTCACCGGCGTGATGTCCGGGCTGTTGGGGATCGGTGGGGGAGTGATCATTGTGCCGCTGCTCGTCGTGTTGTTTGGTGCCAGCGACCTCGTCGCGAAAGGCACATCTTTACTCGTGGTGATTGCCACCGGCATGTCCGGCACTGTCGCAAACGTGCGACGTAAAAACGTTGACCCGCCGGCTGCGCTGGTCATCGGTGGGGCCGCTGCATTGGCGACCCCGGTGGGCGTGTGGACCGCACACGCCCTGAGCCCGGAGATTGCCAATATCGTATTCGCGGTCTTCCTCGCGCTCGTCATCATCCGAATGCTGGTGGACGTGCTGTCTCGCCGCACGCAGTGAAGCGCTTGTATTCTACGTTAATTTGATCAGCGTTAAGCAGGGCAAGGGATTGTCTGATGCCTTCTCAGAATTTTTGGAAAAGTCGGATGCCTGATGGTTGAACCACAGCAGTTTGGTCGTGGTGCTGGGTTTGCTGCCGGGGCGGCCAGTGGCTCGGTGCAGCGGAAGTTGCGGAAGATGAGTCGGCATCCTGAGGAGCCGCGAGTATTTTCACAGGCGAAGATTTTGCTCCCCATCGGGCTACTCATGAGCCTGGTCATGACCCCCACCATGTACTTTCCGATCAGGGATTACGTGGAAGGTCAGACCGATGATATTTTTTTCGATCATCATGCCGGGCCTGGCCACGTTTATGGGGTATTTATTCATAGCTCACGGACTGTTCCGGCGATTCGGGGTGGATCGAGACAAGATCTGGACGCGGTTTGGGAAACTATTCTATCGGGAAGTACGGTTTGATCAGCTCGACCGGCTGGATACGGGCGTGCACCGGTTCAAGCTATATTCGGGTAAGACTCTGGTGAATTTGGACTATAACCGCTTCGATTATTCGCTGGCGTATATCCGGTTGCTTGAAGAGCTGCAGTACCGACGCTTTGAGCTCCAAGGGGTGAGCATTGATGATCCAGACTGGGACGAAACTGCACAGGGCTTCCGCAACACATTTGCGGCCAAAGTACACCGCAGCCATCGAGCGTTCTATGATGACCACCCGGAAGAACTCGAACGGCTCAATGCACTCGTCCAGCCACCCATGTCCTACATCAACTAGCGGTCGTAGAGCTCCTCAAACCGATTAGACTGATAACCGAGCGAGGGGAGACTTGGGATGAAAGTTGAAGGGGTGTATTCCTACGCACCGGGATCTGCCGAGCCTCGCATGATTTCTGCCGGCGTCGGCCATGTGCCAGCCGGTTTCCCGTCACCGTCGCAAGACTACTCGGATACTAAAATTGATCTGACCCAGATGCTCATCCGCGATGAGCTATCCACGTTTATCGTGCGAGTCTCGGGTGATTCGATGCAAGGTGCTGGCATTTACGACGGCGATAAACTCATTGTAGACCGTGGCATTGAACCCCGCGACGGGCACGTCGTTGTGGCAATTGTCGACGGTGAGATGACCGTCAAACGTCTCCGTATCACGCCCCACGGCGTCGTCCTGCAGGCCGAAAATTCCGAGTATCCCGATGTTGCCGTAGCCGAACTATCGGATCTGTTGATTTGGGGTGTAGCCACCACATGTTTGCATCAGCTGTAAACCAGTCCCAGGACTACATCGCCTTAGTCGATGTGAACTCATGTTTTGTGTCAATGGAACGAGTCTTTGACCCCAGCTTGTGCAATCGGCCAGCCGTGGTGCTGTCGAATAACGATGGGTGTGTGGTGGAGCGAATTCCCGAGGCCAAAGCCCTTGGGGGCTCCGATGGGGTATCCCTGGTTCAAGCTGGAAGCCACCGCCGCTCAACACGGCTTGGTGGCCCGGTCGAGTAACTATGAGTTGTACGGCGAAATGTCGAGCGGGCCTGCTGCACGGTTAGGTGTCAGGCAGCGAGTACTACTTGGGTGTTTATCATGGTCTCGAATTCGACTGGTGTCAACCGGCCGAGGCGGCGTTGTCTCCTGATGCTCCGACGCGGCCCATCGATCCGACCAGTCCGTGATGTGTCAGGGTGCGCACAAATTTTCGTGAACCGAACTGCGATCCGCGGTTGGAATGGACCACACAGCCGGCCACGTTGCCTAGTAATGCCACCGCATTGTTCAGTGCGTTGACGGCTAGCCGGGCGGTCATCCGGGCATCGATGGAATATCCGACGCTTTTGCCGGCGAAGACGTCTGTGATCGCACAGACATAGAGTTTTCCTTGGCCGGTGTGAAGTTCGGTGATGTCAGTGAGCCACAACTGGTTGGGGCGTTGGGCGGTGAAGTCGCGTTGTACGAGGTCATCGTGGACTGCAGGCCCAGGCCGCATACCGTTGCCGCGTGCTTTTCGTCTGCTGAATACGCTGAACCATTGGTTGTCGTGGCAGATCCGCCAGGCGGGCCGATCCGCCATCGGTTGACACGATTGGCTGCCACCAGCTCAGCCTGGCACACGGGTTGGTGCACCCAGCGGTCATACGGTTGACGAGCAAGCTTGAGCACCCGACACGAGACCACCACGGGGGTTCCTTCGGTGGCCAGCTGTCTTCCGAGACTCTTCTATGTCGGTCAAGCAAGTTGCAAAACCTTATGTTGAGCGTTGAGGATGCGGAAGACTCTGCGGGCGATGTAGCGTTTCAGACATCGCCGGATGTCTCGGTCGGTTTTGTCTTGGGCGCGTCGTCTTTCCACGTAGGCACGGGTTTGTGCATCATGGGTCATCTTGCTGACGGTCACTATATGCAGGGCACTGTTCAGTGCTCGGTCGCCGCCGCGGTT
>NZ_DYXC01000157.1 GCF_020742345.1 Enteractinococcus helveticum
CGTCTACCCACTCATCACCGAAGCTGAAGCCGATCGCAAAGTGCCAACTGGTGCACGCGTCGGTGAAGAAACGAAAATCGAGTCCCAGGCAGTCACTCCAGCGATGACCTCCTAGCCGGATTCGATTTTCTCTAAGACAGCGGCGCAGTGCAACCCAGCGAGCACTGCGCCGCTGTTGCTATGCCGTCGTCATTGTGAAACCTATAAAAAGCCGGGCCGTCTACACCTGAAAGTTGTTGCTTAGGCGAGGATTCCTACGCTGAGAATCTTCCGCCACGAATACCAACGAAGAAAGTAATGTCACGATCGATCCGAGCCGTCGTCACTGCTGCCGCTATTGCCGGGCTTGCACTGACGGGTTGTGCCAGCGCTTCCGATGTCCCTGCCTTTGATGATATCGAAGCACAGATGTGGGACTCCATGGTCGCCTCGGAAGCCATGGGAATGACCGGAGCCGTTCCTGATGGCATGGATGAGGATACGGCGGTCATTGAGGAAATGCTCGGCGGCAGTATTTCTGAACTGCAAATTTATGGGTCGCTCGATGGCTCGGCCACGGCAGTTCGCTTCGGTGAAGACCAAGAACCTACTATGGCGTTCTTCGGCGACGACGTGTACGTTTCGATGGATATGATGCTTCAGACCAGGGGGTCCATGCTGCCGGAAGATCAACAGGAAGCGATCACCACCGAATTTGCCGGTAAATACGCTGACATCAGCGACGACTTCGACGCAACCAACCAAGGCCTCGATATGGTAGACCTGCTGAATCAAATGCGTTCTGCCGCAGAATCCGGTCAGACCGACGACGTCACGGGCTTCAACTTTGGCGAACTGAACCAAGAAGGCACCTACATGCAACTCGAATCAGAATCTGACGATACCGGCTGGTTTTACTCCTCCGACAGCGAGGACGAAACCGCCATCATGAACGGTGAATCAGAGCAATATATCGCCGTTAGCACGGATCGCGATGCACCACGGTTGGAACACATCCGCAATGGTGAAACTCGCATGGAATTCACCTGGGACGACGAGGTTGAGATCCCGCAGCGACCAAGCGATGATCAAGTGGTCACTGAACAAGATGTTATGGCAATGACCTCGGGCCAGTAGGCTGTACGAAACCTTGACGACGGGTGCTGCACTGCAAAAGTGTGGCACCCGTTGTCGTGTCGAACCAGATCGCTTGTGCCGGTTGGATGCGAGACCGAACCTTGCTTTGACGTGCTCGACAGGCAACAATGGATCGATGATTCCGAACCACTGAGGATAACCTTTCGCACATGAGCCCCGAACAAATTCTGTTGCTGCTCTTGGACCTGTTGGGCACATTTGCTTTCGCGCTCAACGGTGCACTGACCGCCGTGCGACACGTGCGCATCGACATTATTGGTGTCTTAACTCTGGGCATGATCACCGCCATGGGTGGCGGTATTCTTCGCGACGTCATGCTCAACGACCTGCCACCGGCAACCTTCCAGGACTGGCGCTATCTCGCGGTGGCAGCATTTGGGGCGTTCATTGTCTTTATCTTCGCCAAACATCTCGGCCGTATGACCGTGCCCATTGAAGTACTCGATGCAGTGGGCTTAAGCGTTTTTGCAGTGACCGGTGCAAGTAAAGCCATGGAATTTGGACTTGGACCTGTCCAGGCGATCATTCTGGGAACACTTACTGGGGTCGGCGGTGGCACCATCCGAGATGCGCTCATCGGAAGAATTCCGTCGGTCATGAGTGAAGGGCTCTACGCGATCCCAGCGATTGTTGGCGCGGGGATCACCGTGGTAGTGATGATGACAGATCTCTATGGGGTGGCTGCAGCAGTAATTGCTGCCAGTGTCTGCTGGTTGATCCGAATTATCGGAGTACGTTATAAACTTAACGCACCATCGCCTCGCGGTACACATGCGGTCCAGGATTGACGTATTGGGCATGACTCGCTTCGACTTGAGAGATCGTACTACGAAGCAGTAATTCGCTGGCTGATCCCATCACGACTGGGACAGATCTCGGCCAATGAAGAATGTCTTGCACCGGGTATCCCATGGCATGGGGAAACGACCTGTGAGCCCGTCATTTTTGCTTTCGTACCAAATTGTCGTATTCCGAAGTTCTGCACGAGCTCTGGGGTGTTCAGAGAACTTCAGCCGTCCATGCTGGCTCAAAGCCAAGAGTGCTTATTCGACTTCATGACCGTTGGAAGAGATCTTTGACTTCTACTGGCAGCAGGATACAAGCATGGTGCGTGCCCCAGGGTTAGAGCACGCACCATGGAGGATCGAATCTCGCAGTGCGGGGTATTAGACGCTGGCCAAAATGTCCTCAACGTTGCGGAAATCATGATTCTGTTCCAGCTGGAGTTCTTCCAGCATGGCCTCAAAGACCCCACGGTGGGTAATTTTGCCGTCGTGTGCATTCAGCCCGGCTGCCAGACCTTCGTCAGCGGCCAGCGCTTTGGTCCACCCTTGGGATGCGATGCGCTGAATATATGGCAGGGTCGCGTTGGTCAGTGCTGCGGTTGATGTTTGTGGCACACCACCGGGCATATTGGAAACGCAGTAGTAAATCTTATCGCCCACCGTATAAGTGGGGTTTTGGTGGGTCGTGGGACGCGAGTTTTCAAAACAGCCACCCTGGTCAATAGCAATATCGACCAGCACGGAGCCTGGGCGCATGCGTTCGACCATTTCGGCGGTGACGAGTTTCGGAGCGGCAGCACCCGGGATGAGTACGGAACCGATCACCAAGTCTGCATCGGCCACAGCTTCGGTAATGTTCATCGCGTTCGAGGCGATGGTATCCAAACGGTTACCGTGGGCCTGTTCCAGTTCGGCAAGACGCTCGAGATTCACGTCAATCACTTTTACATTGGCACCCATGCCAGCAGCAATGACACCGGCGGCTTCACCAGCAACACCACCACCAATGACCACGACGTTGGCGCGACGTGTACCGGGCACCCCGCCCATGAGCACACCCGAACCACCCTGTGCTTGGGTCAGATGATATGCACCGGCAACCGGTGCGAGTCGACCAGCGACCTGGCTCATCGGGGCTAATAATGGCAACGTCCGACCGCGGGTGACCGTCTCGTAGGCCAACGCGGTGACTTTTGCATCAAGCACGGCTTTCGTGCACTCGGCCGAGGCGGCCAGGTGCAGGTAGGCAAAAATGAGTTGGCCTTCGCGCATGCGGGTCAATTCTTCGCCTACGGGCTCTTTGACTTTCAGAATCATCTCGGCGCGTTCCCACACTTGCCCGACGTCGTCGACCAGTTCTGCTCCAGCGGCGCGGTAGTCGTCATCGCTGATGCCAGACCCGATTCCGGCCCCGGCCTGGACCACCAGACTGTGGCCGGCTTTGACCAGCTCGTGCACCCCACCGTGGGTTAGGGCAACGCGGTTTTCGTTATTCATGATTTCTTTAGGAACGCCAATCAACATGAGTCCCAGCTTACTCCTTCTCAACAGGGTTGTTATATGTCGGGCCAACGTTTCCAGCGAGGAAGGTAGCTAACGACGTCGAATGATGCGCAGCACGATGGCTCGGAGCATTGCGATAAACGTCAATACCCAGGCCGCAACAGCGACCCATAACCATGCGGTGCCGATGGTTTCAACGATGGGTAATTCGTTGACCCGGCCCAGATATATCCCAGCCACGGAGTACATGCCCAGTGGGAAAACGATGCTCCAGAGGCTGGGCTCATATTTCAACGGTACCCGGTGAATAGCGTGTCGCCAGATGCCGACGCCGAATAGTGCGGGGATCAACCAGGTGGCAAAACACCACAATAGTACGGCCATGCCTGCGACTAAGCCGCGGGTGGCGTCTACCATGGGGGCTGAGGCCATTTCGGCGATGCGTGCTGCGGCCACCACGGTGATGGCCAGTGCTCCCATGGAAATCCAGTAGGGTGGATTGAATTCGCGTGGGTCCAGTGGGAAGGTCATGAGTCGTAGGGCTACGAACATCGCCACCGCGACGTAGAGGATCAGACCCAGTGACCAGGCGAAGATGGCGGTGATGGCCAGTATTTCGCGAGCCTCGGTCAGGATGGGTTCCAGCGTTGCCGACAACATGGCAACTGATTGCGCTCCGACAACCCAGATAAACCACAACCCGTTAGCGCCTTTGATTATTGGTCGCTCAGCACGACCTAATACCGCCACCACGGGGACGATATACCCCAGGAACAGCCAGCTGACGGCGGCCACAATGAGCAGCACGGCAGCAGGAGTCCACCAGCCGGCCATGGCCAGGCGCGACCCGATGACCCCGCTGCCGGCAACGAAGGTGAAGAAACCGAAAGACTGGGCGATGTCCGTGAGATCAGACATCACGGCAGCAGGATAGGCAATGATGCGCCAGAAATTGAGCGCGACGAGCACAATGTAGGCCACAACAGCAATGGCCAGCAACACTTCGGAAGCTGCCGGATAGCCACAAAGGTGCAGCGCAACTGAGACGATGCCGGTTCCCATGACCAAGGCGAAGTAACCGGGGGTGAGATCCACCGGACTCCACCATTTGGTGGCCACCGGGACAGTTGAAGATTCAGAGCGAACGGTATGCACGAGGTTTCCTTGCTTGGTGACTTACACTGATTTCACCATAAACCCTCACCTGC
>NZ_DYXC01000158.1 GCF_020742345.1 Enteractinococcus helveticum
AGAAAATCGAATCCGGCTAGGAGGTCATCGCTGGAGTGACTGCCTGGGACTCGATTTTCGTTTCTTCACCGACGCGTGCACCAGTTGGCACTTTGCGATCGGCTTCAGCTTCGGTGATGAGTGGGTAGACGCCAGACTCATCGTGGGTTTCGCGACCGGTGACCGGCGGGTTGAAAACACAGGCCATGCGCAGCTCGGTTTCTGCACGCACGGTGTGTTTTTCGTGGCCGTCGAGCAGGTAGAGCGTGCCGTCGCGCAGGTCGTAAACTTCACCGGTTTCCTCATTGGTCAGGGTGCCGGTGCCTTGCACGCAGTAGACGGCTTCAATGTGGTTTTCGTAATGGAATGTCGACGTCGTACCGGCATAAATCACGGTGTCGTGCATTGAGAAACCCACGCCTTCGCGGGCTAGCACGATGCGACGGGAGCGCCAGGTTTCTGATTTGACGTCGCGTTCGGTGTCGTTGAGGTCTTCCAGTTGGGTGACGATCATGTGTGGGTCCTTTCGCAGGCTGCGGTGGTTTTAGGCGTTGGCGGTCGCCGGCTCAAAGACCAGGGTGATGTCTTGACCGGTGACATCAGCGATGCAATCCGCCAGGATATTCAGGCCACGCTCCAGCACACCGAGATCAATATTCAAGGCTGGCATGAGCTTCAGCACTTCGTCCTGCGGGCCGGAGGTCTCCATGAGCAGGCCCTTTTCGAATCCTGCGGCGGCGACTTTCCCGGCGATCTGGGGGTCTTGGAAGTACAGGCCGGTCAGTAGGCCGCGACCTTTGACGGATGTGCCTTCGACTTCGATGGCGATTTTTGTCAGTGCGTCCTGAACGGTGTCAATGACCTTGGCCAGATGTCCGTTTTGGAACGAGCCATCGGCCCAGTAGCGGCGCAGTGCTGCGGTGGCGGTGACAAAGGCCGGGTTGTTGCCGCGGAAGGTACCGTTGTGTTCGCCCGGTGCCCAGACATCAAGTTCTGGGGTGAACAGGGTCAGTGCCATGGGCATACCGTAGCCGGAGATGGATTTGGAGACACATACGATATCTGGAACGATGCCGGCTTCTTCGAAGCTGAAGAAGGTGCCGGTGCGACCGCAGCCGGCCTGGACGTCGTCGACGATCAACAGGATGTCGTGGCGCTGGGTCAGTTCGCGTAGACCGCGCAACCATTCGGCGCGTGCGGCGTTCAAGCCACCTTCACCCTGCACGGTTTCCACGATGATCGCAGCCGGTTTGTCTACACCGGAGCCGGAGTCTTCCAGGACGCGTTCCAGCCACAGGAAGTCTGCCGTCTCACCGTCGAGGTAGTTATCATATGGGATCTTGGAGCTATTGGTCAGGGGCATGCCGGCACCTTGACGTTTCATCGAGTTACCAGTGACCGACAGTGACCCCAGGGTCATGCCGTGAAAGGCGTTGGTAAATGACAAGATGTGCTGACGCCCGGTAACCTTACGCGCCAATTTCAGTGCGGTTTCCACGGTGTTGGTACCCGTTGGCCCAGGGAACATGACCTTATAGTCCAGACCGCGCGGCTGCAGGATGATCTCCTTGAACGCCGTCAGAAATTCCCGCTTGGCCGGGGTCATCATGTCTAGCGAGTGCACTAGCGCATCGGAGTTGAGGTAGTTGAGCAGTTCGGCGCGCAGTTCCGGGTTGTTGTGGCCGTAGTTCAGGGCGCCTGCACCGGAGAAGAAGTCGATGTATTCTTTGCCCTGTTCATCGGTGAGGGTCGAGCCGGAGGCTGCGGTAAATACGGTGGGCCAGCTGCGGCAGTAGCTGCGGACCTGTGATTCTGTGGTTTCGAAAATAGTGGTATCCATGAAAGCCCTTTCAGGGTGTTGGTGAACTGTTTTTGCACAGCACGGCTGCGCAAGAAAATTTGGGAATCGGGTGAGTGATTAGTTCACTGCCAGTTCGTTGGCAGCCGCACGACGACGTACCAGCTCGGGTACTAACGGTCCGATGCGGTGTAAGTATTCGGTGTCGTGTCCATCCGGGTACATTTCGGGGGTGAACAACGCTTGGATATCATGTGGCGCTTCGTGTCGGTGGGCAAGCGAAGCGAAAAGTTGCTTGGACGCGGCATTGTCATCGGTCACAGTGGTTTCCAGGTACTTTGCCTCAGTGGTTTCAACCAAATAATCCAGCATCCTGCTGCCCATCCCTTGGCCTCGTGCTGCCTGATCAACAGCGACCTGCCAGATCAACAGGGTGTTTGGGTCGTTTGGTCGAAAGAATCCGGTAACAAAACCCATCAGGCTGTCGTCCTTGGTCGTAGCGACGACGCTGGTATCAGCAAAATCTCGGCACCACAGCAGATAGTGGTACGAGGAGTTCAGATCGAGCACCCCGGTATCACGGGTCAGGCGCCAAATATTGGCGCCATCGGTTAGCCTCGGCGACCGTAGATCAATAGTAGATCCAGAATGATCGTTCTTGGTTTCGGAAAGATGCATAAGCTCAACAATAACGAGCTAAGGATTCATATCAACCGACCAACCCCGGATTTTCATGCACGATTCACCCTGCTCTGAGCTGTAAAAACTCGCCCAGACCGGCAAGCTGTTGCCGATCTGGACTGTGTGTCCGAAGCCCCTTTTTCAACCAAGGTGGCGTTATCGAATTGTTACCTACTTGTTGTTATTCTGTTATAAAACTTGTGACAGATACAGACATCAACGTGACCGGAGTAAGTCGTCCGACAAAACCTCGTGTCGTAATCCAGCAAATTGTCGAGTCACCACGATGAACTTTCTGTAAGACCCACCCGTCTGACAGATTCACCGGCGGTGTACCTTCCTCATCCAGGAGGTACACCGCCGGTTTTACGCTCACAATTTCTGCGTCAGGGTGTTGAGCTGCCCGAGCTATTACCGGGTCGTTGAGCAACCAGCCGGTCAATTCTTGCGGCAGCTTCCTCGGGACTTTCGGGCTGATAGTTCGGGTCATTGGCACGACGGCGATTGCGCACAATTCGGGCGGTCACCCAGATCGCAAGAACCACGACCACGACGATGAGCACAACGTTGGAAAACACATCGGCATAATCAGAAATCAGGTAGAAATTCGTGCCCAGCAGATAGCCGCCCATGATGAAGATCGTGTTCCAGATCGATGATCCGATGGCGGTAAAGAGCGTGAACAACCAGAAGTTCATGCGCTCAAGTCCGGCTGGGATTGAGATCAGCGAGCGGAAGATCGGGATCATCCTGCCCAAGAACACGGTCCAGTACCCGTATTTGAGGAACCATCGTTCGGTGCGTTCGACGTCGTCGATATCGACTAACGGCATGATATACGCCGCCTTATATAAGCGGTACCGCCCAAACCAGGCACCCAGCCCATACAGGGCCCATGCTCCGGCCACCGAACCGATAGTCGCCCATAAAATACCCGCAGCTGGACTAAACGTACCACTAGCAGCGGTAAAACCAGCCAGGGCAAGAAACAGTTCAGACGGTATTGGTGGGAAGATGTTTTCAATGAATACCGCTAGGCCCAGTCCGATTGGGCCCAGTGTTTCCATCACGGCCACGACAATATCGCCGAGCCAACCATACGAGACATCTTCAGGTAGCACGGCGGTGCCGGTTTGGCTAAGAATTATAGGCCTGATCATCGTTTCATATTATCCATATCAGCTTGCATACACGCTGACACCGGCGACGCTGCATCAGGATTCAGTATTTGAAATGCACGAACACTCGACCAAAGTTCTTACTGTCTTTTTCAACCCGGTGATAGCGGGCTTTAATGTCCTTGCGATCAAGGAACCGCAAGACGCGTTTTTTCAACGCGCCGCTGCCCTTACCAGGAATGATTTCAACGGTCTTAGCCTTGGTGGCTTCCGCCTCGTCGATGATGTCATGTAGCGCTCGATCAAGGTCACGACTCTTGTTGTAAATATCATGCAGATCCAATTTCAATCGCATAGCGACTCCTCTTCCTGGTCATGGCCAGGATACCTAACCCGGTATCGCAACCGAGCGAACTGGCCGATCTGCTGGGCCTCAACCAGGGTTAGCCGATCTGATTCGATTCGTTGATCCAACAGTGGCGCACCTTCAATCAGCGCAACAGGGGCCACACTGAGTACAATTTCATCCAGCCCTTGTGCTGCAATAAATTGCGATGCCAGTCCCCCACCGCCGACCACCCAGATGATCCCATCACCTGCCAGCTCGCGCAGTTTCGGCAGCGCGGCAGACACGTCACCCGACATGAAACGCACATCGGCGTGACCCGGGACCGGAAGCTGTCGGCTCGTGAATACCACGGTTACCACATCGGGCATCGCATTACCCCAGGCGTCCATGTTCTCCAAAGCTCCCAATTCGTTGAGCACCCATTGATAAGTGGTGGATCCCATCACCTGTACGGCAGCACGCGGCGGAGCAAGCCGTGGATCGTCGCCGCCGGGCACAGCAAACAGCCACGCTAATGAGTTGTGTTGATCGGCCAGGTATCCGTCCAAGCTGGTGGCGGTTTCGTAAAGAATTTGTCCCATAATCGCGACGCTAGCGTCCAAGAATCTTGTGTAACAGCGGCGGTCACGAATCTGTGGAAAGCCCCTGGTCAAACGGTGATGGATTGTTCTCACCCACAACGGAGCAATACCGAAGTCACGACGTCGTCATTCGACTATGCCCGGTACCGTAGTTATTTTCCAGCGTGGTTTTTAGACTGGTCTGTGAGCCATCCTCACGACGTATGGGAGGAAGAATTCATTATGCGGCTCAGTATCAATCTTTTTATGACACTCAATGGTGTCAGCCAAGCACCCGGTGGTCCAGAAGAAGACACTCGGGGTGGTTTTACAGACGGCGGCTGGTTGATGTCGGTTTTCGATGAAGGCTGCGGGCAAGCGGTCTCCCGCTGGTTTGATCAATGCGGAGCGCTGCTGCTGGGGCGTCGCACCTACGACATCTTTGCTTCCCACTGGCCGCAAGTCACTGACCCGGACGATCTGGTCGCCCACCTGATCAATACCTCGCAGAAATACGTGGTGACATCTTCTGCGCTCGGGGACGTCTGGGCCGATTCATCGACGCGCCTGGGTGATGATTTTCTCGATGAAATTCGACGCCTGAAAAGTGTCGAGCGCGAAGGTGAACTCCAGGTCCACGGCAGTGTGCAATT
>NZ_DYXC01000159.1 GCF_020742345.1 Enteractinococcus helveticum
CCTGTCAACATCAACGCTCGGTAACGCCGAGGTAGTTGTTCGCAGTCTGTTTGCTCCAGCGTGTGTCGATGGTTTTGGAGTGAGTTATACACCTGTTCTGGAGGGCATCGAGTTCATGGTGACTTGGGGTGACGAAGCTGGGCAGGCTGAAATCTTTCTGAGCAAGCTGGAACCAGCAGCCGAGCTGCTTTACAATTTCACAGCCGCGATCTAAGCCTTGACTCAGCAGCACGCCTTGACCATGATTTTGTATTGTCGCGGGCACAGAATTAGCGTAGCGTCAGTGCTATGAGCGCGCTATTTGATTCGATCCGCAAAACGGGCTTTCGCAGAGGCCCCAAACGGATGCTGGGCGGTATAGCCGGAGGCCTCGCCTCCAAGATGAAGCTCAATGTCTGGCTCGTCCGACTGTTGGTGCTGATCGCTTTCCTCTTGCCGGTCGTCGGATGGGTTCTCTACTTCGTCATGTGGATCATCACACCGTGGCAGGACGGCAGCATCCCACTGGAACGACTATTCGGCGGACGCCCGTCCGCCCGCTAAGCGCTTGCAACTTCTGCTCCGTTTCGTCGTTGGACGATACCTTGTATCATGAAAACATGGTTGATCGCAGACTTCTACAGGAAGCTCAAGGGCTCGACGACGTCGACAAACTTGAACTGGCACAGGAGCTGCTGAGTTCTGTGCAGTTTGATGCGCTACCAGTGACTCCTGAAGAAGCAGCACTGGTAGAAAAGCGACTAGCAGCTCAGAGCGCAAACCCAGACGATAAAATAAGTTCTGCAGAAGTTTGGGATCGTATCAAGCGCCAATACCAGTGATCTATTCTCTTTCGTGGAGACCGAGGCTTACCACGACCTATCGACAGCATTTGCGTGGTACGCGGAACAAGCGCCCCATCAACTCTCTCGATTCGAAAGTGAAATCAGGGCAGCAGAAAAAGAACTTCAGACAAACCCACGTTCCTACCGGCCTATTCATAGGAATGCTCGCCGTTTTGTACTCAGAATTTTCCCATATCGAATTTGGTATGTAGTGAATGACCTTCAGCAAGAAATTGACATCATCGCATTCATTCATACCCGTCAAGATCCTGGACAGTATCACGGCAGAATTCTGTAATAGTTAGGACTTTTCTGTCGCGTTGCCGACTGAGGATCTTCGTCTATTCCTGACGAAAACTCAGACCTTTTGCCGCCAGTGCTTCAGCCAGGATACGGATAGCTTTCGGCCCGACACCGTGAATAGCCAACAGTTCTTTTTCGGTGTGCTGACTGACCTTAGCCAGGGAGTCGATCCCTGCAGCCTGTAACTCTCGCGGAGCAGTTTTCCCCATCTCATTGGGTAAATCACCCACAGGACGAACATCCGGTGTGGCCATAACGGGCTTTTACTTGGCGGCTTCGATCTGCTCGGAAGCCGTGGGATCCGAATCATTCAAAAACTTGGTAATGCGGTCAACCTCGTCGGTTTCGCCAATGGCCGCAGCTGCTCGGCCCAGCGCGTACAGTGCGCGTAAGAAACCGCGGTTAGGTTCGTGCGTCCACGGGATGGGGCCGGCGCCCTTCCAACCGGCACCGCGCAGCGCGTCCAGGCCGCGGTGGTAGCCGACACGAGCGTAAGCATAAGATTCCAGTTCGCGTCCGTCGTCCCAGGCATCTTCGGAGGCCATGGCCCAAGCCAGTGAGGAAGCAGGGAAACGCTGAGCGATTTCCTCGGGCAGATCGCCAGCATCGTAGCGAGCTTTCACCTCGGGTTCTTCGGGCAGCAAGGTTGGTTCTGGTTCCATTAGATTCTTGCCGATGAGTGACGACACGTTTATTTCCTTCCACTAAGCCATTAGAGCTGAGTCTACGCTGTCTGAATGTGTCAGTGTCTATACTGAGTCAAGAAGTAAACCGTTCATAAGGACACCATGATTTCCGTTCGAGAGCTTACCAAGGTGTATCGGCAACCCACCAGGGATGTCGTGGCCATCGACGACATCCATTTAGACATTGCCGACGGCGAAATCCACGGGATTATCGGCCGTTCGGGTGCAGGTAAATCTACCCTGGTCAGATGTTTGACCCTGCTAGATCGCCCTACCAAGGGCCAGGTCATTGTGGGCAGTCAGGATCTCACCGCGGTGTCTGACACCGAATTGCGCAATGCGCGCCGTCGTATTGGCATGGTGTTTCAACACGCAAATCTGTTGTCCTCGCGTACGGTTGCCGAGAATGTGGCGATGCCGCTGGAGATTGTCAATACGAAGAAGACTGAGCGCCGGGCCAAGGCCATTGAATTGATTGAACTGGTGGGATTGCAGGGCCTGGAAGATACCTACCCCGCCCAGTTATCGGGTGGACAGCGTCAGCGGGTGGGCATTGCCCGGGCCCTAGCGGCGGATCCTGATGTGCTGCTGTGCGATGAACCGACCTCAGCGCTTGATCCCAATACCACCGAGGGCGTTTTGAATCTGATCCGCTCGGTTGCCAAGCGTCTGGACCTGACCGTGGTGATCATTACCCATGAAATGTCAGTGGTCAAAAACCTGTGTGATTCGGTGTCGCTGCTCGAAGCCGGCAAAATTATGGAATCCGGAAAACTTTCCGAGGTAGCCGGCGATGTGAACTCGGAACTGTCGCGTTCACTGTTGCCGCTGCCAACGCATGATAAAGTCAGCGCGGATATGGTCATTGAAGTGGTGGGCAAGGCTGATGCCGTCAATACCCCGATCGGTGCCACCATTGCCGCCGAAAACCCGGTGACCGTGGAGATTGCCGCAGCCAATATTGAAACCCTCAGCGGCACGCGATTTGCGCACTATCTGCTAGGCATCAACAGTGACACACCCATTAACAGGACCGGTATCGAAGCCACCCTGGCCCGTCACGGATTCTCTGTGCGTGCGCGCGCCAAGCAAGGAGTCCAAGCATGAACTGGTTTGAAGGACTCTTCGACAACCGCGCACTACAAACCGCACTGCCGGAAGCGATCTGGGAGACCATTGTGATGGTCGGCATCGCCGGGGTCGCCACCGTAATTCTCGGTGGGATCATCGGAATTATCCTGCACCTAACCCGACCCGGTGGGCTGGCACCGATACGCGTGCTCTATGCTGTGCTGTCGTCGATCATCGTCAACATCACCCGCTCGATCCCGTATGCGATTTTGATGGTGGCACTCATCCCGTTCACCCAGTGGCTCATCGGCACCTCGATCGGGCCAATGGCCGCAACCGTCTCGCTCACCATTGCCACCGCACCATTCTTTGCTCGCCTGGTAGAAACCGCACTGCGCGAAGTCCCCTCCGGCACCGTGGATGCCGCCCAGGTGATGGGCATGTCCAACGGCCAGATCGTTTCCAAAGTCTTCTTACCCGAGGCCCTGCCCGGGCTGATCTCAGCAATCACCAACACCACCGTGGTGCTCATTGGCTATTCGGCAATGGCCGGGCTGATCGGTGGCGGCGGTCTGGGCCGGCTGGCCTATAACTACGGCTACCAACGCTTTGACTCCCAGGTCATGATCGTGACCATCGTCGTCATGGTCCTTGGAGTTCAGCTGATCCAATGGATTGGCGATAAAATAGTAGCGGCTGTTGACCACCGCTGATCCGCGTTAACATCAGCGCACGGTCATAAGACGAAAAACCATGTCAGGAGTACACATGTTCAAATCATCACGCACCTCACGCCGGTTGGCTCTTACCGGTCTTGCTGCGGCATCAGCGCTCGTGCTGGCCGCATGCGGTGGCGGATCCGAAGAGGCTGAAGGCCCAAGCGCCAACGAAGATGGCGTCACCACTTTGACCGTCGGCGCCACCCCGGTCCCCCACGGTCAGATTCTGCAGTACGTTTCTGAAGAGCTCGGCCCCGATGCCGGCCTGGAAATTGACATCGTGGAATTTGATGACTACCAGCTGCCAAACCGTCAGATGGATGAGGGCAACCTGGACGCCAACTACTTCCAGCACATCCCATTCTTGGAACAGCAGATCGAAGACCACGGCTACGAGATCTCCCACGGCGAGGGCGTGCACATTGAACCCTACGCGCTGTTCTCCTCCCAGCATGACAATGTCGAAGACATCGACGAAGGTGCAACCATCGGGATTACCTCCGACGCCGGCAACCAGCCTCGCGCCCTGCTGTTACTCGAGGCCGTTGGTCTGCTACAAGACATCGACGAGGACTCTGCAGCCCTGACGCTGACCGAAGAACAGAACCCCCTGGGTCTGCAATTCGAAGAGAATCCACCAGAAATCCTGGCCCAGGTTGTTGACGACAACGCCATCGATGCTGCAATCATCAATGGCAACTACTTCCTCGAAGCCGGCCTGGACGTCAACGACGCACTGATCGTTGAAGAAGCCGATGACTCCCCATACGCCAACGTCCTGGCATGGAACACCTCCAGTGACGGCAACGAAGCCATCCAAAAACTCGATGAATTACTGCACTCTCAAGAGGTCGCAGACTACATCACCGAAACCTGGCCCGAAGGTGAAATCATCCCGGCCACTCCAAGCGAGTAAGCCCTCACACTTCACACCCACGGCGCGGTATCTGTCCAACAATACGGCAGGTACCGCGCCTGGTGTTTAACCGCAATGACTCATCAGCACATTAAGGGGACTCACCACCGTCACCGTTTGCGCATTGACCCACATTTCCGGCACATGTTGTACTGAAACACAACGGTATACGGTGAAATTCGCCATCTCCCAACAACAGCTGAACACCATCGCCTTGCAGTTACTATGACTGCGAAGCCAAAGGAGTGCTTATGAAAACGCCAAGGCAAAAATCCGTAGCCCTACTCGGTTCTGCCCTGCTAGCCATCACGCTGAGTGCCTGCGGTGCTGATGACGACACCAGCCCGGTCGAAGAAGAACCCACCACTGAACAGTTCGATGAATTCGAAGACGACGCCAACCAGCCTGGTCAACATGGCACCCCGCTGGATGACGACGGCGCCACCAGCACCGAAGAAGGCGAAACTCACGACTCGTGACCCATGAATGAACAACCGTCCAACGACGATGAATGAGACGATTTCGGAGAATAACTGCACGCAGCCAAGGATTCAGATCGACTGAGGTCTCAGGTCGACTCTGCACCGTCTCTCTTTGGCACATTGCAGGGTCGAGCAAATAGCACTCCGTGTAGAAGAGGAAACCAAGAACTAGAAAGTATTCTCGCAACGCTATCCCCGTCGAAGGTAACTGATCTCGAGGAAAATGACGACGTGAGGGATCTGCCATAGCGCGCTTATCCATACTGTGTACCTGATAAGCAGAGATGCAGACCTGATTACTGTTGAACCCCAAAAACAGTAACTCCGGCGATGTACCCAATTTTTCAGGGCAGGGATCGTTCCGGAGCTTTCAGGTAAACGCTAACACGATCATGCGATGCAGAGAATTCAATGTACACACCTGATGAGTCCTTGTGAGAACAGTGGGTCAGTACCGAGAGATTAAACCGGTACCGTGCTGCCGACGCGCCAACCACAGAACTGTATTTGTGGAATGCTGAATTATCCGCAGCCTATTTTGAAATAGTCGCACATGCACAAGTCCTACTACGAAACGTATTCTATCCAGCTCTGGCTCCTCATAGCGTAGGAGGGCGTTGGTATCAAGATCCCGCCTATCCTTTCTCTGCACATGCTCAACGCGACATCCGATCAGCCATACGCCGCGCAACACGAGACCAACAGTTTGAATATCCAGGCAAGGTGGTAGCAGAATTATCGTTCGGTTTCTGGCGTTTTCTCCTCGGGAAACGATACAAGACGACGATATGGCAGCTCATTTCGCCACAGTTGCAAGGAGTTCCGCGACATCTACGGTATAGACACCAGTTAGAGCAAGTCATGACACGAATAAACGAGCTGCGCAATAGAGTACCCCACCACGAACCAATCTTTCACCAGGCTTCAAATCAGCATCTTTCAGATATTTTTCTTGTCGCACGTTACGTTGATATGCGAGCCGAACAGATGCTGAAGGGCATCTCTCGTGTAGAACAGGTTCTCTTGAGACGTCCTAGCTTCCGAAACTCGGTCGAATGCTTGTGCAACAAAAGTTGGTGCGTCGCAGTTGACCCATTCAAAACGTAGGCACAGTCAGATCATCTGTTTTGTGTTGAATCATTTCGATATCTCGGACCTATTTATATACCTATGCGCAGTCGGTAGAGTCTCGACATGGGACAGAATTATCTGAAAAGCATTGGCCTCGGTATTGCGGCAGGCACAG
>NZ_DYXC01000160.1 GCF_020742345.1 Enteractinococcus helveticum
GCGCTTAGCCTCATCACCAAAACCCGCGGCGCGCGTGGCGGCCATCACCTCGGCCACGGTGCCACCACCCTCGGGGACCACCCGGTTGCCGTAGCGCACCCCGTCAAAGCGCGCCAAATTCGACGACACCTCCGAAGGCACAATCAAATAATAGGCGTGCAGGGCGTAGGGCATGTGCGGGCACTCGACCGTGGTAATCTCAGCGCCCGCCGCGCGCAACATGTCCAAGGTTTCCTGGAATGCCTCCCAGATACCGTCGGTAAAACCCGGGCCTTGCAATTCTTGCAGCACCCCGATGCGCAGCCCAGTTAAGTCGTGACGCTTGGTCGCCTCCAGCAGCGTATCCCACCGGGTATGCAGCGATGTGGAGTCCTTCGGATCATGCCCGGCAATGAGCTCGTGTAGCGCGGCCGCATCGGCGGTGGTCCGGGCGACCGGGCCAATCTGATCCAGTGACGACGCCATGGCAATCAAACCGTAACGGGACACCGACCCATACGTGGGCTTAGCACCCACGGTGCCGGTAAACGCCGCAGGTTCGCGGATTGACCCACCCGTGTCACTGCCTAAGGCCAGCGGTGCCATAAACGCCCCGACCGCAGCGGCCGATCCGCCACCGGAACCACCCGGTGCGCGCGTAAGATCCCACGGATTGCGGGTCACCCCGTAGGCCGAGTATTCGGTGGTGGATCCCATCGCGAATTCATCGAGGTTCGTCTTGCCTAGAATCGGCAGTTTCGCCGCCCGGATTGTGCGGACCACGCTGGCATCGTAGGGCGGCATCCAGCCTGCTAAAATTTTCGACGCCGCCGTGGTGGGCTGACCGATTGTCACAATGTTGTCTTTGATTGCAATCGGCACCCCGGCCAATGGGTGCAGCTCATCGGCTTCGGGGCCACCTGAGGCACGGATCGCATCCACCTGCCCGGCCACGGCCATGGCTTCTTCTTCATTGAGATGCAGAAACGCGTGAATGCCTTCTTCGGCTGTGCCGTCAATTGCTTTGATGCGGTCAAAATGCGCGCGTGTTAGCTCAACCGAAGTCAACGTCCCGGCCCGCAGGTGCTCGGCCATTGCTAAGGCGGTGAGTCGAATCATCTGATCGGGGGTCATCGGTCATCCTCTGGACGCAAAATGGCCGGCACTTTGAAGCGGCCAGCCTCGGCGTCAGGCGCACCGGATAGCGCCTCATGTTGGCTCAGTACCGGCCCGACGACGTCCTCACGATACACATTTGTCAGGGCAATCGGATGCGAGGTCGGCATCACGTGTTCGGTGGCAACCTCTTGTACCTTGGCAACCGAATCGAGGATCTTACTGACCTCCTGCGACATCCGGTCTAATTCTGCTTCGGTCAGATTCACATGAGCCAATTGGGCCAGGTGGGTGATCTGATCCCGGGTCAGGTCAGGCATGGCGCTCCTTCACCTCGGGGTGGTTGTGATGCCAGTGTAAACCCGTCGGGACCGCGCCGGATAGGACCTGTAGTATGTATGGCAGTTTTTCTTCAACTTGGACCAGTTGAGAGCATTGTGCTCACCGAGACCGCTCTTCACAATCCCGCACCTTGAGGCTAGCCTAATATATTAGGCAATACTTACATGTTCTAATTCAAGGAGATTTCTTGACTCAGCAGTCTGCTCGCGCAGCGAGTACTCGTCCACGCCGTCCACGTCCGTCCCCAATGGTCATGGAGGTCGTGGCGGTCGAAGACCTGTCCCCGACCTTCAAGCGCATCACATTCGGTGGCAAAGACTTTGACCTCTTTCAGAATTCCGAAGCCGTTGACAAATACGTCAAACTCCTGCTGCCGCAGAACCCCGAATCTGGACTCGTCCCACCATTCAACTTGGATGAGCTGCGCAAAACCCTGCCCAAAGATGAACTACCGCTGCGTCGCACCTACACCGTCCACTCGGTCAACCCCGAAACCAAAACCCTCAAAATGGACTTCGTGATCCACGGTGCCGAGGGGCTGGCCGGCCCCTGGGCCGAACAAGCACAGGTCGGCGATCTGCTGCAATTCTCTGGCCCCGGTGGCAAATACCAGCCCGATCCCACCGCCGACTGGCATCTACTCGCCGGTGATGAAGCCGCCATCCCAGCCATCGGAGCCGCCCTGGAAGCTATGCCCGACGACGCCGTTGGTCATGCGCTCATTGAGGTTGCTACCGCCGACGACGAATGGGACCTCACCGCACCGGAAGGTATTGAAATCACCTGGTTGCACCGCGGTGGCCCCTTCACCCCCGAATCCACGGTGCTGGAACAGGCTGTTAAAGATGTGCCGTGGCGTGAAGGTCGCGTCCAGGCGTTTATCCACGGTGAACGCGAAATCATGAAAACCCTGCGCGTCTATCTCAACGAAGAACGCGGCGTCGAGCGCGCCGATATGTCGCTATCGGCCTACTGGGCCTATGGTCGCGCCGAAGATACGTTCCAAGCCGAAAAGAAACTGCCCATCGGCCAGATTTACCCCGAAGCCGGGCTGCAGTACTAAATCCTAGAACTGCAACGGCAACGACGAACCTCCCCAAGGTCTCCTTTTGATAGAGGAATTTGGGGAGGTTCACTGCTTCCAAGCTTTTAGCTGGGAACGTTTTGTGCGTTACAACGTGGGTTGTTCCGGGGTGTTGGCTGTAGCCATTGCTGGGGCAGCGGCTTTCAGGTCATCTTCCACTAGGCACTTGTCCAATGGCAGTTCACCGTTATGCCATTTGTCCCAATCACCGCTTGCTTCGAACGGGTAGTCGAGGCGGATATCCCGGGTTTCTTTGAGCATCACGGTACCCAAGAGGCCCAGGCCAGCCATCGCCAGCAGGTAGATAACAATCGACCAGGTGGTACCGAAGCCATTCATCAGCAGCTCGGCAATCGTTGGAGCAAACGCACCACCAAGGATTGCCCCCAACGCGTAGGAGATGGAGACGCCCGAGTAGCGCACGGATGCTGGGAACAATTCTGCATACCAGACGGCTTGCGGACCGTAGGTCATACCCAGACCAACGGCCAACAGTGAAGTGCTAATCAAAACACCCAGGACACCGAAGTTCTTAATCAATTCGAATAGCGGGATAATACCGGCGGCCTGAACGAACCAGCCCAGCGTCATGATCCGACGGCGACCAAATGTATCAGCCAGCCAGCCGGAAGTCAGTGTGGAAACCAACCAGACCGCAGCAGCTACCAACACGGCCAACTGGACACCCACCTGGTCATAGCCAAGGCCGCCGTCATCAATAGGACGTGTCGCCATGCCCTGGACATAGCCGCCGGTGATCATATAACCAGAAGCACCATTACCGGCAATCAGCAGGATGCCGAATAGGACAATGACGCCGAACTTCGGGAACAGGCTCGGTGGCTTAACGTTGGCCTGACCGGCGTCCTGCGCGTTGCTCTTGAGCTCAGCGATTTCGTTGAATACCGGTGATTCGTCAACGGCAGAGCGAACAAAGAGCCCAACAATGACCAAGACCAGGGACAACAGGAATGGAACACGCCACCCCCAGTCGTAGAAGGCCTGACCTGGTGCGATCCAGTTCACTACTGCTAATACCGCAGAGGCCAGCAGCATACCGGTTGGCACACCGATCTGCGGAAAAGCGCCGAAGAAGCCACGGCGACCTTTCGGTGCGTACTCCACAGACATCAGGACTGCGCCACCCCATTCACCGCCTGCAGAGACACCTTGCAAAATGCGCAGAGCTAACAGCAAGAAGGGCGCCCAGAGGCCGATCTGATCGTAGGTAGGCAAAAGGCCCATCGTGGTGGTTGCAAGACCCATCATGATCAAGGTAACGACCAGCAGCGGCTTGCGTCCGAAACGGTCTCCCAGACGACCTGCGATGGCAGCGCCTAAGGGACGGAACAGGAAGGACAGACCGATGGTGACCAGCGATACGATGCGCTCGAAATCCTCCCCAGCAGGGGCAAAGAACAGTGGACCAAGCACAATATTTGCCGCAAGAGCGTAAATGAAAAAGTCGTACCATTCGATCACGGTACCCATCAGGGTTCCAGTCAGAACGCGACGACGTTCTTTCGGGGTGATTTCTTTTGCACTGGGGCTCGGCTGTGAAGACGATCCGCCCGCGCTATTTGTGACCTGTGGACGCATAACTGTGTTTCACCTTTCATTGCGACGCATCCACTGTCCTCCTGTTTCTACCGTGACGCAAATCTACAAATTCGTTGCAATATCACCATTTTCGTGCAGCGGGGCACTAGGTTCTCCGAAAGCATCACAATGCGATAGGACGAATATTTTGCATATTTAACTCAGTCCCCTGGATAAATTTGCCCAATTGGTCACAGGGCCACCGCAAGTCGATCACAACAAATAATCGCCTCTCAACTGTTGCCTTTTTGAGACACCTCGTTTTTGGGTCGCTAAGAGCCGAATGGTGATATTTCTAACCCGCTGTTATGACTTCAGCCTCAGCTGCAAGATATTGTCCGGTGAGCGAACCGGAAACCGCGGTGAGACAAGCCGGGGTTGTGACGGCAACAACTTGTCCACCGTCGGCTCCAGCACCAGGGCCCAGGTCGATGACATGGTCTGCCGTGGCGATCATCGCCTGATGGTGTTCTGCCACAATCACCGTGTGTCCCTGGTCGACGAGCCGATGTAGTTGTGCGTTGAGTAACTCCACGTCAGCCGGGTGTAATCCTGTGGAGGGTTCATCGAAGAGGTACAAGGTGTGTGCTGCGGTGTTGCGTTGCAGTTCGGTGGCCAGTTTGATGCGTTGGGCCTCACCGCCAGAAAGCTCTGTTGCGCGCTGGCCAAGGGTAATGTAGCCCAGCCCGATGGCTTCAAGGGCCTGGAGTGCCCGCAAAACCTGTGGCTCATCTTCAAAAACCGTCTTCGCTGCGGTTACCGATAACGCCAGAATATCTGCCACCGTATAACCGCGCCAGGTGATGCTCAGTGTTTCTTGATTGAACCGTTGCCCGTGGCACACCGGACAGGTGGCATAGGACCCCGGTAGGAAAATGAGTTCCACCTCGATCTGGCCAAGCCCGGAACATTCCGGGCAGCGCCCCTCGGCCACATTGAACGAGAACCTGCCGATGCCCCAGTCACGTCGTCGCGCCTGATCGGTTTCGGCAAAGATTCGGCGAACTCGATCAAATAGCCCGGTATAGGTTGCCACCACGGATCGGGGAGTCCGGCCAATTGGTCGCTGGGTGATGTGGGCTAGCCGCTGAATCTGGTCCAGTCCCTCCACTGAGGTGACTGTGACGGCGTCGTTGGTAGGTGGTTCCTCGGGTTCATCGGTCACGGTGGTCGACACTGCGTTTTGGACGTGTCGCCCGATCACATGCGTTACCAGAGTAGATTTACCCGAACCAGACACGCCGGTGACGGCGGTGAACTGTCCTAAGGGAATGGTCACGTCCTGGTCCACGATGTTCCGGGCAGTGATGCCCGCGAATTTCAATGCGCCGCGGGCGGGATGGCGCGGCGCATCATTGAGATGCAGCGGCCCGGGGTGTACAAAACGAGCCGTAATGGATTCCTCCACACTGCCCAGCCCGTGAGTCGGTCCCGAATACACAATTCGGCCACCGTGCACCCCGGCCCCGGGGCCGACGTCGACAACCCAATCGGCCTGGGCCACCAGGGACATGTCATGTTCGACCAACAATGCGGAGTTCCCCTCGGCGACAAAGCGCGTCAAGAGTTTCGATAGCGTGTGTTTTTCAGCCGGATGCACACCCGCCGATGGTTCATCCAGCACGTAGGCCACTCCGAAGAGTCCCTCATGAACCTGGGATGCCAGGCGGAGCCGTTGCAGCTCCCCGGTAGACAAGGAATCAGCGGGGCGGTCCACGGATAAGTGCCCCACCCAGACCCAGCTGAGTGACCGCGTCTAAGATCGCCAGTGTTGTGAACAGCAGAATCCGTTCGGCACCGATTTCTGGGCCGTCATCTCGCGGATCCCGCGTGACGATATGGTCATAACGACGTCGTAGCAATTCCAGCAGTGCGTCGAGGTTCAGGTGGGTCAGTTCACAGATGGCCGCATCGAGGTAGCGCACCTGCAATGCGGCCGGGTTGAGCCGGTGACCGTGACAGGTTGGACATGTGCTGGCGGTGAAGAACCTCAGGGCGCGGGCTCGGTTTTTCTCGGATTGGGTCGCAGCCACCGTGCGACGCAAATACCGGGAGACGGATTCCCATTTGCCCTCATACGGCCCCTGGGTTCGTACGGCTTCTCGAACCGGTAGCACCGTGACGATCGGGGTTTCATCGGTATAGAGGATCCACTGCCGGGTGTCCTCATCGAGTTCGCGCCACGGACGGGCCGTATCCACCCCCAGGGTTTCTAAGATTTCCCGGAAGTTCTTGCCCAACCAGGCCCCCGGCCAGGCTGCAATTGCGCCGTCGAGGATGTGTTCCGGGTGCTTCCCGGCCCGAGAAAATAACAGACGCAGCGAGTTCGACAGGGCTGAAATCGTCCCGACGTCGGAACGCGACCCGCCGGCCGAAGTGCGCTGTTCAAGTGCGACCGTGGGTGGCATACCTTCGACCAGTTCAACTTGCGGGTATAACCGCCGAACCGTTGAGCCGTCGAGCAAATGGGCATGGCCACCTCACAGTTATTGCGACACTTCAACGCTAGCGGCCGGTTGATCATGTGTAGTGGATTGTGCCGTCATCTTGCACGACGGCGCCGTCACTGAGTTCTGCCGACATCAGCTGACCGGGGCCCAGGATGTGTTCCACCCGATGGTTATGCACCAGGAGATAGTCGGCGATGATTCGACGGTGACAACGCCACCAGACCGCCTCAGAGCACATAATCGCCGTCGATGTCTCGGCGCCGAGCCGTTCTAAATCGCCCAGCGCCTCGTGGAATTCCTGTGACAGGGCGTGGTCGGCATAGTTGTGAAAGCTACGATTTTGCCACCACGCATTGACCTGGAAGGGGATATCTTTGCTGACCTTGCGTCGTCC
>NZ_DYXC01000161.1 GCF_020742345.1 Enteractinococcus helveticum
TTGACACATTATTGTTGGAGCTAGACGGCGCCACTGCCGTCATGCGGTGGGAGGAGGCAAGGTTGCTGGATTTCGATTTTGACGTCACTGGAACTGAAACCGTGCGCCAAACCGGCCAAGCCTTCCTAGAAAAGCTTCGCTCCGATGACAAGGCTGATCCCGCTGAACAAGGTGCCACCCCATTTCCTGAAGCCAGCGAAATCACCGGTCTCGCCCTGCGCTATCATCCCGGACCAGCTATTAATTTTCTTGAACCCTGCGTGGGGACCGGGATCTTTTTCTCGGCGTTGCTCCACCACGTTGCTGATGGGCAAGGGGCACTGAACATCCACGCCGCCCACGGGGTCGAACGCGATGACCAGTTTGCCGCACTGGCCCATGATCTCTGGAAGCCAGCCGGGCTGGAAGTCCACCTGCAGGACTTCTTACGCCTATCTGCTCCGGAGTTGCCGCAAGCAACCATGGTGTTGTCCCGTCCGCCAGCAACGTTTCATCACCAGTTATCATCCGATGCCAAAGTTCGTGCCGCTGACGCCGCCGAAGCGTCCTCCGGCATCCGGCCCACCGGGATTGCCGACCTGTATAGTCATTTCGTGCTGGCCACCCACAAATTCTTGGCCCCAAAGGCTGTGTCAGCCTGGGTGTTGCCGACCAAATTCTTGTGCCACTCCTCCGGGCGTGCGCTGCGGTTCTATTTAGCCCGGCAGGTCAGACTCCACCGGATCCATGCCTATGATGCACGTGCTCTCGACGTCACCAGGTTAGAAGAAACGATTGATGAATGGTCAGTGGTGGTCTTTACCAACGAAAAGCCACACCCATCGGACGCATTCGAATTTTCGACCGGCGGGGATCTTTTGCATCCCAACGAGACCACCCAGATGACCTACGCTCGGTTGAATCATGATGCCAACTGGCGCCGAATGGCTGACCTCAATGACAACGGCCTGATGAAGTCCTATACCCTTGAAGATTTCTTTTTCATCCGAAGTGGCTGGGACGTTCCCGCGGCCAAGTTCTTTGTCCAGCCCGAGGCACGTGCCTGGGCTTTGGGGATCCAGCCCATGCATATGAATCCGTTATTACCCTCCCCTGACGCGGTTGCGGACAAGGTCATTGCCGCAGATGAGGTGGGCTACCCGGTGGGTGAAAATCGCCAGGTGGTGCTGGCTTCAAATAAAGACGAGTACACGCTGGCCGAACTCGACCCTGCTTTTCTGCGCTATCTCGATGCGGCAAACGGTGATACTCGCCAACTCGCGCAACGTTCACCAGATGCCTTGTGGTACAACCTTCACCTACGGCGACCGGCGCCCATCGTCGTCAAACCTGCCGCCGAAACTGATGAGGGTTTATTCCGGTTTATTCTCAACCAATCCGACGGTATTGCCGGACCCGGCTGGATCACGATGTCACCGAATCTTGGATTCGCCAAACCCTGGTTCCTGGATAACGATGTCAATTGGCACGAAGTTATCGAAGTGTTGGAAGCCATCACGGTACCTCATGGAACCACAAGCCAAACGTTTTCACCCGATGCACTGGCCTCCCTGGATGCCGCTCCGATCGCCGAGTACCTGGCGACGTTCGATTAACGACAGGTTGTGCTGGCTATCCTCAGCTATCGACCGAGGAAAGCGGCTCGTCTCAGGCTAGGGCGTCACCACTGTTGATGTCGGTGCCATCCCAACATTGGCCTCGTTGAGCATCCCCTCAGTTTGATGTTATTTTGGCCAGATTGCCTGCAGGATGCGAATCGTGTCGTCCAAGCTCGTCCCGGAGCGGATTGCGGTTTCGGCAAGATCTTGAGCAGCATTGAGCACCGGCCTGGTGGTGATGGTTGCATTCGAGCTGACCCTGGTCCCGGCACCAGTTCGGGCCATGAGAAAGCCTTCTGCCTCGAGCGCTTTATACGCTTTAGCCACAGTCCCGGGCGCGACGCTAAGATCTTTGGCTAACTGGCGGACTGACGGCAGCCTGTCATTCGCGGCCAGCTGCCCTGTGACGATCAGCCCTCGAATTTGATCGCGAATCTGATCCGTTGGCGGGGTCGAACCAGTCAGCGTAATCATGCTGATACACTCGCGTTCAGTGCGTGCTGACGAACTGGGATAGCAGACAGGACAACTGTGGTCCATGCAGCCACCCCAACCGCAACGGCGATACCACCGGCAAGAACCAACGCTGACTCTAAAGCAGCAAAGGGAGTCCATGCCTGGACCATGCCCCCATCAGCGGCGAATGATGCGCGTACCGCTGCAGTTCTACCCAGCGACTCCAGAATCACTCCCAAATGGACGAAAAATGTCCCTGTCGTCATAGCAAGAACGTTGCGTGTCCGCACGGTACGTCCTTGCACGTCCCCATAAAGACCGCGGCAAACGCAAGGAATGATAGGTAGCTGAAGTGAACCAGAATAACGGACCAATGGCCAGCAGCCCACCCAAGGTTTTTCCCACCTGATGTCGCATGATTCCAGGCCTGTCCCTTCTGACCGCCCGTGTTAGAGGCCATAGTTGGTGCCCATTGTACCCAGAGACCACTCGCAGGAGCATTTTCATCGCGCCAAAGATCATGCTGGCGCCTGCGGTGCGGTGACTTGGGGCGATGTGCTCTAGGAATCGAGGGACACCCCTGGCATGATGTGCTGTACATCGTGACTATTGGCGGTGTGGTATTTGTGTCTTCCGAGCACAGCGACGAAAGGGATCGAGGATGGGGCAACACTTCATTGGCAGATGCCTGTCGCCGGTCATGGGGACGAGCCTTCTGTTGACCGCCTGTTCGCAACCGAATGCCAGTGACCATTTGGCGATCTTGGACAGCGAGGTCTCTTCCAGGGCTATTCCAGACGCGGTAACCGCGATGTCAGCTATCGTTGGAGACTCGGCACGGTTTCTTGGCGACCACGACGAGAAAGCGTATTTCGTTGCACGCAATACCGAAGACCCGGATGATCTGGTGTGTTTGGTGCAGTTCGATCCTGCGACCGATGAGGCCGGGGCAGGATGTTCGGGTACCCGGACGATGACTGATGATAAGATCGTCGCCCTGGAATATGGGTCGGTCGCTGTGGCGTTAGTGGCAGATGGTCCTTCCGCCACCTATCTCACCGACGCTGGCTGGCATCAAGCAGCCGACAATCTCTGGGTCAAAGATCCCGCTACGCACTCAAACTGATCTACCCACAGCAGCACAGCACTGCACTGTGACGAATGTAAACCCCACATGACACTGCGAAAAGCTACTACACGAAGTGAACGGCTCCGTATTGGCAGGACGTATATCTCAAAAGGAGCAGGTGCGCCCTTGGGGTGTGTATGCCGGTGGGCCTGAAGGAAGACAATGTCTAAGAAAACATCACGGAGCACGGTGATCGTATGTTCAGTGCTGGTGATCGCCGTATTGGTGGCTGTGGCGTCTTTCCGGTACTATTCGGCACTGGTCGATCCTCCCCCACCGAAACCGGACTATGCGCTCCAAGCGCTCATTTCGTTCATCGGCTGCGGTCTCGTGCTGCTGGCCGGTGGGATCACCGGTGTGGTCGCGGACAAACAGCCAGCTGAGCGCAAGCGCGTTGTCATCACCGGGTGCCTCACCATCATGGGTATCGGGGTGCTCACCACAGTGGCCGCGCTGACTATCCCAGCAATCTGAGATAAGTTGTGGCCCCTACGCAGATGTTCATGGTTGCTTCTTAGTAAGAGCATTGTCGAGCATGAAGAAGGTCACTATCTTTTGGGCAATCTGGAACGCGTTGCCGAAATCCAGCATGATGTCGCGGAGAATGGCATGTATCCGGTGCTTTGCTCACGGTAATACGCCGGACTCCAGCTTCTATCTGTCTCCGCATGTGTTGAAACCCTAACTATCACCCAGCATATTTTGAGAGATTAAAACGATGTCATCAATAGGGCTACTGTGCGAAAACCCATACGCCCTTGTCAGTGTGCCGGGAGGGGAGGCATGTCTTGCAGAGGGTCAAGAGGCTTCGTAGATGGCACCGTTCGATGGTGACGTTCATGGCTGTGACGACTTCTTGTGTTTCTTCGGACGAGATGACCGGAATATGCATCATTTTCCAGCAACCGCCAGAACCACAACTTGTGCTAATTGAGGTGGCTTGAAATTCTTGAGGCACTTCTGGAAACGCTGCATCCGAGGGCGTGGATGCTTCATCAATGCGTGCAAACAACACACTGATGAACCACAGTGGTACAAGAATCCCCAGAGTGATCAGGAGGACTGGGGCCGAGCGTTTTGATCTTGGACTTCATGTCTTGGTTTCCAAGATGTATGTGTGCAGCTGCTGTTGGCTAGCGATCTGATCGCTGTTCTATGTACCTACCGGTGCGCCAACTGTGCTTCAAACTCGGGTTCAGTGAAGGTAATATCGCCGTCAACGTCATGTTCGCATCCTAAATCCAGGGCCCGTTGAACTTTCTCGTCAAAAGCGACAGCATCCACCTCATCGGTAGAGGGACAAGGTTCCACCGATGGCGCATCAATTTCCGGCGGCTCAGGCACGAGTGCCGCTGGGAGGATTGCCGCCTCCGGAGCTTTGAGGTCGTGTGGTGGCGCATAACCGAACGAGCAGCGACGGAGTCCTGCTCTAACGTCTCTCGACCACTGCTGCAGCCAGTGACAGTGAATAACACGCAAAGTCCTGTCACAGTACAGACTCTGGTGCGAAACATTAGTGAAGATAAACTTCGTACGGGATATCTTCTGCCGAAAGGAAGCCATCATGACGGCGAGCGTTACTGTCAGCGCGTCAGATCCAGGTCTTCGGGTCGCATTGCACGACGGCTTTGTCGTTGATACCGACCGTTCACGTCTCGATCTCTCCACAGTGCACGAGTGGTTGTCTACCGACGCTTTTTGGGCACTCGGCCGTTCCTTCGAAGCCGTGTCGCGAGCGGCAGACGCTTCGATAAATTTCGGCGTTTATAACACCGAAGGCGACCAAGTCGGTTACGCCCGAGTCTTCACCGATGGCGTGACCTTCGGCTGGCTGTGCGATGTGTATATTGCCCGACCGTTCCGCGGCTGCGGGCTCGGAACAGCGTTATCGTCGGTGATTGTAGAGATGGTGCGTCCACTGGGTCTGAATCGCTTCATGCTCTCGACTGTGGATGCCCACGAGCTGTATTCGCAGGTAGGGTTCATTCCGTTTCCAGACCCGCAGAAGTTGATGATGTTGGGGACGAAGAAAGCATAACGATACTCCGCAGCCCAAGGCTCCAACGCATACCCAGAGGTTTCGGCTGGAAGTTGTGAATCCTGGTGACCTACCCTCACGAAGTGTGCACGATTATTGGTGGATATGCTGATATAACCAATCATGCCTGGGCCGGAATTGACCCTCCGACCGACGACGAGGTGGATGAACTGCGCACCGAAATTGCTGCGACCATCGACGACCATGCTGCAGCGTAGCGGGCATTGAGCACATCTTTGATCAGCACGACAACATCATCGAGACGGTGTATTGGACGGTCTGGCTTACGTATCGCTTGATACTGGCGTCTTATTTGCGGTGCTGCGCGATGTTATCCCGATTCTCATTGCCCAATCCCAGTTGGAGGACGACTATCGCTGAAGTCATTCGTGATGCGAGCGTTGGCTAAGATTGAACTACCCAACGTTCATCAACCAGAACATTTTCAAGGCGACGATCTATGTCTTTATCCCCTGCGCAGTCAGTTGACGGAACAGCCCCGTCTGAAACGCAGTTTATTCGCAAGCTGCCGGAGAACTGGTTGCGCACCGACACCATTCTGGCAGTGGTGGTCGCGTTTATTTCAGTGCTGAGCCTGCAGGCTTTGCGGTTGACGGATATTTATACTGCATCTCAGCTCGACTTAGCGCTGACGCAGGCGTTCTCCTTGGTGATTTCCTTCCTGCTGGTGCTCTACCGCCGCTTCCCGATTACTATCGCGGCGATATATACGCTGCTGATCGTTGTCCTGGCATTTATCTCGTTGTCAATAACTATCTCGTCCGATGCGTACTCACTGCTGTTCGTTGGGTTCATGACGATCTATTCGGTGGGTGCGTGGGTGTCCAACCGCAGACTAGCGTTCTGGGTCAGAATCGTCTTAGTTGGGTTGCAATGGTTCGGCACGGTAGCGGTTAGCCTCATGGTTGGTTTTGATGACACCGTGGATCCCACAGGAACCATGCCAAACTTATCGGCCAGTGATCTCACTTATGTGCTGGGCACGACCCTGGTTATCTCGCTGGGCTATTACGCTTCGGCTTGGTATTTTGGCGGGCGGGCGTGGAATCGCGCCAAGGAACGCTGGAAATTAGAAACCGCACACGACAAACTCGCCCAGGCCAATGCGAAAATCGCCGACGCCGCCGTCCAAGCCGAACGCTTACACATTGCACGTGAGCTGCACGACGTCGTCGCCCACCACGTAACAGTCATGGGCGTGCACGCTTCAGCAGCCCGACGGTTGGTCGAAGCCCAACGTGATCCTGCAGCTGTGGTTGAGCAGCTAGCACAGATCGAAGCGTCCTCGGCCCAAGCAGTTCATGAGCTGCAAACCATGGTGTACACGCTACGGGATCAGGACGGTTCTGCTGAGCCGCTACCGGATCTCAGTCAGTTACCAGAGCTTGTACGCCAGGCAGACTCCACCACCCAGACCGTCACATTTGCGATGTCGGGTGAGCCGGTTGAAGTCTCGGCCGCCGTCGAACTGACCCTGTATCGGGTGGCCCAAGAGGCCTTATCGAATGCGCGCAAACATGCCGGCGACGACGTTGAGGTGAACGTGGAACTCGACTACGAAGACACGGCAATTACCCTGTCGGTAACCGATAATGGTACAGCCTATGATCCGGTGTTGAATGGTACCGGCACCGGGATTCAGGGAATGCAAGAGCGCGTGAAGGCGGTGAACGGCACGTTAGAATATGGGCCACGGACCCCGTATGGTTGGAAGGTCATTGTCCGGGTGCCGTGCGTTCGATCAACAGAAAGAGTCTCATGACCCACCAAGCGATTCGTGTGCTGTTAGTGGACGACCAACCATTATTGCGCACGGGACTGGCGACTATTTTGTCCACAGAACCCGGGGTTGAGGTGGTTGGTGAGGCATCAAATGGTCGCGAAGCATTGGACCAGGTCGAAACACTGGATCCAGATGTGGTGTGCATGGACGTGCAAATGCCGCACATGGATGGGATCGAGGCCACCAAGGAGCTGACCGCTTCCGGTGCGCGAGCGGCGGTGTTAATTCTGACGACGTTTGATCGGGATGATTTTTTATTTGAGACCCTCAACGCCGGGGCGTCGGGGTTTTTACTCAAGACCGCTGGGCCTGAGCAGTTAATTCATGCCATCCAGGTATTAGCTGGCGGGGAGTCGCTGTTGGCCCCCGAGGTGACCGGTCGAGTCTTGGATCGGATGTTCACTGAGTCTACTGACGAGCCCCAGACGGTGTCGCAACCGGTTCCGGAGCTGCCAGTACCGCTGACTCGTCGGGAGGATGAGATCTTAGCGATGCTGGTGAAGGGGAAATCAAATGCGGATATCGCCGAAGAATTATTTGTGGGGCCGGCCACGGTAAAAACTCACGTGTCAAATATTTTGATGAAGTTAGACGTCAAGGATCGCATTCACGCGGTGATCTGGGCTTATGAGCACGGCTATGTGGATGCCCAAGGGTGATTTGGCGCCGTCGTCATCGGTTTTGACCCATTGAACTCAAGGCTGGCATTTTTCGATAAAATCGGGGGTGCCAATTGGTAGATTCCAGATCAGGAGCGATCATGCCCACAATCGTCGTTGAAGTCATGCCGAAGCCAGAGGTGCTTGACCCACAAGGTAAAGCCATCGATGCTCGGCTGCCCGAATTAGGGTTCCACGAGTTTTCATCCGTGCGCCAAGGAAAGCGTTTTGAACTCACAGTTGACGGGGAGGCAACCGCGGAGGTTCTGGATCGTGCCAAACAACTTGCCGCTCAACTGCTGGCCAACCCATCGACCGAATACATTGCCAAGGTTGAGGTGGCTAAATGAGCGAACCGAAAGTCGGCGTCGTAATGTTCGACGCGGCAACTGATGCGGCCTCGGTGCTCCGCGCCGTTGAGCTGGCCGGTGGACAACCGGTGAAGTTGCACCCAAAAACTACAACCGCTCCTGATGTGGCTGACCTAAAGGTCGTCATCTTGCCGGGCGGGTTTTCTTATGGGGACTACCTGCGCCCCGGTGCGCTGGCGGCAACCCAGCCGATCATGCGGGTGCTGGCCGATGCGGTCAAGGCCAAAGAGCTGACCGTGATTGGGTTGGGCAATGGGTTCCAAGTACTTACCGAAGCCGGGATGTTGCCCGGCGGGTTCATCGCCAACGCCGACCCCGGCTATCACCACGCCGATGTGGAATTCATTGTCGAAAATAACGTTTCGGCCATCACGAATGCCTACCAGGCAGCCGAGGTCATTCGCCTGCCGCAAAAGGGCGCGTTTGGTCAATACACCGCAACCGAGGACGAACTCGATGCGCTGGAGTCAGCGGGCAACGTGATTGTCCGCGCCAAGGATTCGACGTCCGGTTCGGTGCGCGCCATTGCCGGGATTAGTTCAGATGACGGGCTGGTGCTGGGATTGATGGCTAGCCCGGAATATGCGATCGAAGAAGGCTTTGGTACCGATCATCCAGACGGCCCAGGTTTGGGCGTGGATGGTCAGGGCCTATTTATTTCCGTGGTGCGTGCCGCAGGTGCAACCAACGATGAAGGAGTTATCGGTGAATAACACACCACTAGATACGGTTGCCCATGCCGGTGAAACCCCAGACGTTGAACAACCTTGGGCCGATCTTGGGCTCAATGAGCAAGAATATTCGCGCATCCGCGAGATCCTGGGCCGTCGTCCAACCGAGGCCGAATTGGCCATGTACTCGTCGATGTGGTCCGAGCACACTTCGTATAAGTCCTCCAAAGTGCACCTGCGCCAGTTCGGTGAGAAAACCACCGAGGAAATGCAACAGCACATGCTGGTTGGCCTGGGCGAAAACGCCGGCGTGGTCGATCTGGGTGATGGCTGGGCGGTGACCTTCAAGGTCGAATCGCACAACTCGCCGTCCTATCTGGAACCATTCCAGGGTGCCGCCACCGGTATTGGTGGCGTGGTGCGCGATATTATCTCAATGGGCGCGCGCCCGGTGGCCGTGCTGGATTCGCTACGCGTGGGCCATGAGAATCATGAAGATACCGCCCGCATTGTCAAGGGTGCCGTGGCCGGTGTTGGACACTACGGCAACATTTTAGGTGTGCCAAATATCGCGGGTGAAACCGCCTTTGATCCGGTATTCCAGGGCAACCCGCTGGTTAACGCCGGGGCGGTAGGTGTGCTGCGGCACGAGGATCTGCGTCTGGCACAGGCTTCGGGTACCGGCAACAAAATTGTGTTGTTCGGTGCCCGCACCGGTGGCGACGGCATCGGTGGGGCGGCCATGAGCTCGGCGGCATTTGATGACGAGGGTGCCGCCAACACCCCGGTGGTCCAGGCCGGTGATCCGCTGCAAGAAAACGTGATTATCGAAGCCACCCTGGAATTATTCGCCAAATCGCTGGTCGAAGGGATCCAGGACCTGGGGGCCGCAGGTATTGCCTGTGCAACCTCGGAACTGGCAGCCGGTGGCGACGGCGGTATGCACGTGGAATTAACCAACGTGCTGCTGCGTGATGAGGGCCTGACCGCCGGTGACATCTTAATGTCGGAATCCCAAGAACGCATGATGGCCGTGGTCACCCCGGACAATGCGAGCGCATTTGAAGAGATCATGGCCAAATACGGTGTCGAGTACTCGTGGCTGGGCGAGGTCAACGACTCGGGCCGGTTGACCATCGACTGGAATGGCGAACGCATTGTCGACGTCGACCCCACCACGGTGGCCGACGGCGGACCGGTCTACGAACGCCCATACGCCCGTCCCGAGTGGTTGGACACCGTGCAGGCCGACACGTTCCGCGCCTCAAATGCTGCCGCCAACCTGCCCGAAACCGGCGAGGAACTCAAGGCCGCCGTCATTGAACTGATGGCTAGCGCCAATATGGCCGATCGCTCCTGGATCACCACCCAGACCGATACCTCAGTGGGCGGCAACACCCGGCAGGGCGCGCCGAATGACTCGGGTGTGCTGCGCGTGGATGAAGAAACCGGCATGGGTATTGGCCTGGCCATTGACTGCAACTCGCGCTACACCTACCTGGACCCCTACGCGGGCTCCCAGCTGGCCGTGGCCGAGTCCTACCGCAACGTGGCCACCTCGGGTGCCACCCCGCTGGGTATCTCCGATGGCCTGAACTTCGGCTCGCCCGAAGATCCAGGCGTCATGTGGCAGTTCGCCGAATCCACCCGCGGTATTGCCGATGCCTGCATGGAATTGAGCATCCCGGTCACCGGTGGCAACGTGTCACTGTACAACCAGACCGTGGACACCCCAATCCACCCAACCCCGATGATCGTAACCCTGGGTCGCTATGACGACGTCGCCACCGCAGTGCCCTCCTGGCTGCACCCGGCCTTTGATGGTTCAGCCCTCTACCTGCTGGGTGAAACCTTCGACGAACTCGACGGCTCCCAGTTCGCCCACCTGCGCGGCCACCTCGGCGGCGTGCCACCAAAGGTTGACCTGGCCAAAGAACAACAACTGGCCGGACTGCTCACCAACGCCTCACGCACCCACATGCTCGATGCCGCACACGACCTGTCCGAAGGTGGCCTGGCCGGTGCGCTCTCCGACATGGTGTTGGCCGCCGGCGTCGGGGTACGCATTAACCTGAGCTACATCACCGAACGCGATGGCATTGACGCCTTCACCGCACTGTTCTCCGAATCCCAGGCTCGCGCGCTCGTCGCCGTGCCCCTATCGGAGGAAGTCCGCTTCCGGGGTATCGCAGAGTCGCGCAACTACCCATCGTTGCGCATCGGCGTGGTCGACGCCGGATCCCAGGCCCTAGAAATCCAGGACCTATTCACCGCAACAATTGACGAACTGCGCGAAGGCTGGGCCACCGCCCTACCCAAACGCTTCGGCAACTAAAGCGCGAACCACGGGTGGGATGAGCAAATCATCCCACCCGTTGTCTTGTGCACAACGAAAATCCACCTTCCGGACGAGTTCGGTTCACCAAGATCTCGCTAAACTTGAAGGGGCCAACAGCGTTTGAGGTAGGTAGTTTTTTGTCCGAGTCCACCCCGTTGCGCAATAGCGCGGCATCGTCGCACTCCGAATCATCCCAGGTGGATGTCTCCGTCGAGCATCGCCACACGCTGTTGACCGCTCGCGGAGTTGCTGACCCAGGAATCATCGACGACGACGTCCTGCTGCAATCCGGACTCACCGACACCCAAGTCCGCACCCGCACCAGCTCCGGGCTGACCAACATCCAGCCGGATGATTCCTCCCGCTCCCTGGCCGCCATCCTGCGCACCCATGTGCTGACCCTGTTCAACCTGGTCATTTTCCTGTGCGCGCTGGGCATTATCCTCATGGGCCGCTGGCTGGACCTACTCTTTGCCATCGCCGGGGTGTCCAACGTGATCATCGGCGTGGTCCAAGAATACTCGGCCAAACGCAAACTCGACCGCATCGCCCTGTTGCACCAAGACGGCATTATCGTGCACCGCAACGGCGAACACACCAAAATCCAGTTGGATGAGGCAGTGTTGGACGACGTCGTGTTCCTGCGTGCTGGCGACCAGGTCCCCGCCGACGGTGTGGTCCTGGCCTCCGAAAGCCTAGATGTTGATGAATCCCTGATCACCGGGGAAGCCGACCCAGTCTATAAACCCACCGGAACCGCCGTGCTGTCAGGCACCTCCGTGGTGGCCGGCAACGGGTATTTCCGCATCACCGGGGTGGGGGCAGACTCGCACGCAGCCAAACTCACCCGACGTGCCCGCAAATTTACCAAGATCAATTCGGAACTGCGCACCGCCTTGGACAAGGTGGCCAGCTGGATCACCATCGCACTCATCCCGCTGATTGCCGTGGTCGCCTGGGGACAAATCAAAGCCCTGGGTGGTTGGGACCAGGTGATTGCCGACGGCACCATGAACTGGGCGCTGATCGCCACCATTTCCGGGATTACGACCATGATCCCGCAGGGGTTGGCGCTGATGACGACCATTTCCTTTGCGGTCGCCGCGCTGACCCTGAGCGGCAAAAAGGTGCTCATCCAGGAACAGCCGGCCGTAGAAATCCTGGCCCGGGTCGATACCGTGTGCCTGGATAAAACGGGTACCCTGACCGAAGGCATCATGCAGTTTTCGGAAGCCAAGCAGCTTTCGGAGATCGATCACGGGTGGCACCTGGTGCTTGGTCATATCGGGGCGGATCCAAACGCCAATATCACCGCGGCCGCCCTGCGTGAGCCCTTCCCCAACGTCCCGAACCTGCCACAAACCGACGCGATCGCTTTTGCGTCCGAGCGCCGCTGGTCTGCTTTTGCATTCGGTCAACCTGAGACAACCGCCCCGGCTGCCGGAGCGTGGATACTGGGTGCGCCCGAATCGATTATTCCCGCGCTCAACGTGGATGAAACCACTAAAGACCAGTACCACCAACGCGCCAAGGAACTCTCCTCAACCGGCAAGCGCACCATGATCCTGGCTCATTCCACGACGCCATCCAGGGCGGCGACCCCAGAACACCCTTGGTTCGGAGACGAAATCGAGCTGCCGTCCAACCTCTCCCCCGCCGCCATCCTGACCTTTGAAGAAAAAGTCCGCGACGACGCCCGCGAAACCCTCGAGTATTTCCAAGAACAGGGCGTCGAGCTCAAAGTCATCTCTGGCGATTCCCCGCACACGGTCTCAGCCGTGGCCCGGCAGATCGGTTGGGAACACCCCGGCCCCGGCTATGATGCGCGCCAGTTACCCGACACCATCGAAGAGATGGCCAAGGTCATGGACCAGTACTCGGTATTCGGGAGGGTCTCACCGGATCAAAAAGAACAAATGGTCAAAGCGCTGCAGTACCGCAACCGTGTGGTGGCGATGACCGGTGACGGCGTCAACGACGCTCTGGCCGTCAAAACCGCCGACCTTGGCATCGCCATGGGGGACGCTGCTGCTGCCACCAAAGCCGTCTCCCGCATGGTCCTGCTGGATTCCAAATTCTCGCGACTACCGCACGTTCTGGCCGAAGGTCGCAAGGTGATCGCCAATATGGAACGCCTGGCGCACCTGTTCTTGGCTAAAACCTCCTACGCGTTCCTATTCGTGTTGTTTTTCTCCCTGCTGGCCTGGCAGTACCCGGCGTTGCCCCGACAAATGTCGACCGCAGATTTCTTATTCATCGGGATCGCCTCCTTCATCCTGGCGCTGATGCCCAACCCAAGACGCTACGTGCCAGGATTCTTATCGCGTGCGCTGAAGTTTGCCATTCCTTCGGGCATCGTGCTGGTGGCAGCCCTGTGGGGAATCAACTGGTACGCCCGCGTCTGGGCCGGTGATTTCAGTGGCGTACTACCGTTTGCCGAAGAAGATCCCACGGCCCCGCTGGTCATGGAACAATTGCAAACTGCAACATTTATCACGTTGACGCTGACGGGTCTGTGGTTGCTCAACGTCATCTCACGACCACTGAACTGGCAGAAAATTGCCATGCTCATTGTGCTGTACGTAGTGTTCATCCTGGTGCTCACGGTGCCGGTCTTGCTGTGGTATCACCAGTTCATTTTGCCTCCGACGCCGATTATTATCGCCGCGGTTGCGATTGCTGCCCTGGGATCCATTGGGATTGAGATTATCCACCGTATTCATGATGCGCGCATGGGCATGGCACCCGTGGATCCTCGGCCTCAAGGATAAATTCGTTGGTCGATTCCGTATATATAAAACTAGCGTGCGATGAACAGCCGATTTCGGATCGAGGGAATCATACTGGCATGCGTCGTGGTCGTTAGCGGCTGTGTTTCCACTTCCGCTGACGACCACGACACAAGTAAAGACGACGCTGGTGAGAGTTTAGAAGGCGTTCAAAATATGAGTATGCAAACCCAATACCGTCGTGCCATAGACAGGTTCGTCCCAGCTCAAGACCGCACTGTGAGTCGAGCACCGTAGGGCGCAACGGATGATAATAGCTATTAC
>NZ_DYXC01000162.1 GCF_020742345.1 Enteractinococcus helveticum
TAGTAAGTTCTGCTTGGAAATCATTGTTATACGACAGGTACTCAGAGAGCTCATCAGTAATTGTGAAGGATGAACGGTCCACTCCGCTGGGTGTGTGAACTGTCAGCGTGTGTTGATCGACTCGTTGACGATGTCTGCATCAACCGTTACGTTGCCGTCTTTATCAACTGTGACAAATCGGCTGAGGTCCACCCAACCGACGCTCTTCTCAGTCCGATCATTGACGTTCTCTTGTTCATCACCTGGAGTCCTGACAGTGACCTCAAGAGAAGAAGGATCTCCGTCAACAGTCCATTCGATGGTCTTATTTTCGGTGTATTCAACCTCGTCAATAACGAAATTCAGGTCGTAAACACCTTGGTGCACATCCCATTCGCTGGGGTCAGTAAAAGAAATGTGAACTTTTCCGTCGACCAGCTCAATACTGTCAATAGCAGTATTTCCTGATGGGATTTCCAAGCTAGATTCTTCTAAGCTGACACCCTCAGGTAGACCAATGACGACAGGCTGCCCTGAGTCAACGTCTTCGTCATATTGAACCCGAATGGTCAGATTGTCACCAGCAGTAACAACAGCCCCTTCAGCAATAGGGCTGTTGTTGTGAAGGACTGTCGTGCTGATCCCGGGGGTCGCTGCATAGGCCGCTGGCCCTAGGGCTACAAGACCAGCCAGTGATAGGACTGCAGCAAGGATACTCGCTAAGAATCTCGAAAATCCTGACTGAATTTTCCTATTCTCGCCACGCAACTGACCCCCTCCTTCCAATGTACTTTGTTTCATTCTCGTTCCCTTGTAATCAAGTGATGAGGTCCGGAATGTTGCAACACACCGTCAGGAGAACTTGCGCCACTCCGGAGTTCCCAATTATCGGATATGGCCTAGCCAGCTCCGAAATATAGGGATTACCGAGTACAAGATTAGATTGAGGGTTCCGCGAAAGTTGTTCCAAAAGATAAAAATCACCCATGCCATCACCCCTTCGGTGACGTGCCGAAACGGCAGGCAAATTGATGAGTGTGTTAAGAGAAGACGCTGACGCTTAGGAAACGTACTTTCTGATAGTACCGGACGATGCACTCACACTAGCGCAGTTGGTTCGCCAACCTGTTGTGTCCCCAATGGAATAGGTTGTCCCAAAAATAGGGCATCTAACGGCCAGTCGTGCATTCTTTACTCGCCAGGGGACAGCAAGCCACTTTCATATGCCAAGATTACCAGCTGAGCCCGGTCGTGGCAGTGGACTTTATGCATTGTGCGATTCACATGCGTCTTGGCGGTGTGCGGTGAAATATAGAGCTGTTCGGCAATCTGCTGATTCGATAAGCCGCGGGCAACCAACACCAGGACTTCGGTTTCACGCTCGGTCAGCAACTGCAGTGCAGCAACGGCCGCGGGATCGACATTCGCAGCGGGCTGTTCAGCAAGCACATACCGTCGAATGAGTCCCCGTGTAGCCGTCGCGGATAACAGCGACTCCCCCGCATGGATAGCGAGGATGGCCCGGGTGATGTCATTGGGTTCCGCGCCTTTACCAATAAAACCGCTCGCACCCGCCCTCAAGGCTTCTACAACGTAGTCGTCTTCCTCAAACGTGGTGAGGATCAAAACTTTCGTATCACCAAGCTCAGGATCATCACAGATACGGCGGGTTGCTTCGATACCGTTGAGGCCGGGCATCCGGATGTCCATCAGAACAACGTTTGGGCGAAGCTCTTTGGCTTGTTCCACAGCGTGGTCGCCGTTATCGGCTTGACCTACAATATTGATTTCCGGATGGCCTTCAACAATGCCAACCACGGCCTGTCTGATCAGCGTCTGATCATCGACTACAAGCACTGATATCACGTGGGGTCCTCCTCCCGCTGCCAGGGTAACTCTACCTCCAGTCGGTACTGGCCAGCAGCTTTATGGGTCCAGACATGTCCTCCCACGACGGCGACTCGCTCGCGAAGCCCAATCAGGCCAAGGCCGGTGCCAATCCCTTTGGTTGTCGTGTCGGTATCCGGGCTATCTTCCGAAATGGCGTTGGCTATCACAATACGAAGGTGTTTGGGGTCCACCTGAATGCTCAGTTGGGCGGTCGATGCGCTGCCGTGTTTGTGAGCGTTGGTTAGCCCCTCCTGGATCACGCGGTATGCCACGGTATTCGTCAGTCCGGTGAATTGCGAGAGATCACCTTGAACATCGGTGTTGATTTCCAGGCCCAGCTCGCGCAGTCTGGCAAGTAACGTCTCCAACTCGTCAAGACCCTCCTGGTGTGGCGCCAGGTCGCTGTGTTCGTCATCCCGTAGGTACCGTAGTAGCCCACCGATCTCGCCCAGCGCGTCTCGGGCTGCTTCCCGGATCGTCCGAAGCGCCACTTGGGCACGGGCTGGTTGTTCGTTGAGATACCCGGATGCTGCACCGGCATGCAGATTAATCACCGAGATCTGGTGTGCCACGGTATCGTGGAGGTCACGGGCGATGCGTAACCGTTCGTCTGCAACTCTCCGCCGGGCCTCCAGCTCACGAGTCTGCTCGGCACGCTCGGCGCGATCTTCAACCTGGCGCAGATACGCGTGACGTGAGCGTGCACTGTCTGCAAGTGCCGCTGCAATGGCCAATGCCGCACCGATCTGAAACACGCGAGTATCAAGCGAATCCCAACCGGCCACAGCAAGTGCCAGGAGCACCAGCAGGCCTGTAGCGCCACTAATCACCCACAGCACGACTTTGCGGGGCGCACGAAACGCAAATGCGTAGGCGGCGATCGTGGCGGCTATTCCAGGACTCAGTGACGGCAAATTGAACAGTACTGCACTGATGAACCCCGTCAACACCAGGCTGAAGACCAATAGAGGCCATCGTCGGCGAAGAAACATCAATCCGGCAGGTACAACAAGCAATGTCAGCGTGGCAATAGCCGACGCCGGAGCGCTGCCCGGTGCTCGGGCGCCCGGTTCCTGTGGTGTGGGACCCCAAAACGGTGGTCTTTCCGGTGGACCAAAAACTTCCGGCCCGTGAAATAACGCACCACCCAATAATATCCCGCCCAACAACACTGCCGCGGCGGCCACCAGGTCCCCGCCGCGACCCATCCACCATGCCGGAGTCTTGACCGGTGTGCTGACCGTTAATGGTGTGGTGATATTTGCGTCGCTGGATCTATCCGAGGAGGGTTCTGGGCTCATATCTACCAGTGTGCCACCTCAGCAACACTCATAGCGTCACCTTCTGGCGGTAGGCCAGGATACTGCATCTGCGCTATGCAGAGTCTGCGTTTGGGCGACGCATCCAGGCCCAGCTTGCAGCAGGATTGATACCAACAGAACAGGAGAAAATTATGCCAACACATATCCCCGAACCAAACCAATCCCCACAGGGACCTCGTTACGAAGGTCGATTGCTTGACCGGCCGGAAGAAGAAGTCGTAGACCAGGGCGTGAGTTTTGATATGGGCACGCTCATAAGCCGAAGAGGACTTTTCGGCGCAGGCCTGGCAGGCGCTGGCACTCTTGCACTCGTCGCGTGCAGCACCGACTCCACCACCGGCGGCACGGCGTCGACCCCGTCCTCAACCGAGACTGGCTCCACCACGGACCTACCGGACGGAGAAATCCCAGACGAAACCGCAGGACCGTATCCAGGCGATGGGTCTAACGGTCCCGACGTATTAGAAGAAACAGGCATTGTGCGTCGCGATATTCGATCAAGTATCGGTGCCGATGCGCCTGTTGACGGAGTCCCACTCGAATTCACCTTCACTATCACCGATATGGCCAACGACGACGCACCATTTGCTGGTGTGGCGGTCTACGCCTGGCATTGCAATGCCCAAGGCTTATATTCCATGTATTCCGAGGGTGTCGAAGATGAAAGCTGGCTGCGCGGCGTCCAAATCGCCGACGCCGATGGCAACGTCACATTCACCTCAATCATGCCCGGCTGCTATGCGGGTCGATGGACGCATATTCACTTCGAGGTCTACCCGGACGAGGCCTCCATCAACGACTACACCAATGCGATTGCAACCTCCCAGATGGCCTTCCCAGAGGACATCCTGACGGATGTCTATGAACTCGATGAGTA
>NZ_DYXC01000163.1 GCF_020742345.1 Enteractinococcus helveticum
TCCTGACGCTGCTGATGATCTCCCTGCTGGGTGCCGCCACGGCCTTCATCATCCAGGGCAGCACAATCACCGACATCATGCAGTCCATGAGCTCCGGCTTTGTCTCGGCCACCGGTGTTGAATTCCTCGACGATCTGCTCTCCCGCGGCGGCATCGACGCAATGCTCAACACCATCGCGCTGGTCATTATTGCCACCGCACTGGGCGGTATTTTAGAAGAAACCGGCGCGTTCAAAGTCCTGGTCGGTTCGATGATCAGCCGCATCAAACGCCCCGGCTCCATGGTCGCCGGCTCACTGGGCGCAGGCTTCACCGTGGCCTTTGCCTCCGGTGAGCAATACGTGTCCATCCTGCTACCGGCCCGGGCATTCGTTGAGCCCTATCAGAAGATGGGCCTGGCCCCGGTCAACCTGACCCGTGCCGCAGAAGCCGTCGGCACCGTGGGTATCAATCTGGTCCCCTGGTCCGTCCCGGCGGTCTTTGCCGCAGGCGTCTTCGGGCTGGCGCCAACCGAATTCATTCCATTTATCTTCTTCGCAATCCTGGTCCCGCTGATCAACCTCATCTACGCCTACACCGGATTCACCATCAAACGCACCGAACCGGCCGAAGACAAAACCCTCGTCAACGCCTAATCGAAGCACATAATTCTCACAAGGAATACCCCCGTCATGACACAACAAACCGTCGCCTCATTCTTCCGTCCCGCCGTGGACGCCGTGCCAAACTACAAACCCGGCAAACAGCCCGCCGTCGCACCCGGTATGACGGCGTACAAGCTGTCCTCCAATGAGCACTACCTGCCGCCGCTGCCTGCTGTCGTCAAAGCGTTGACAAAACCAATGACGCCGTCCAGTTATCCTGACCCTGCCGCGAGCGCACTGACCGCTGAACTCGCAATGTACTTAGGAGTTGGCTCCGAGCACATCACGGTTGGTGCTGGTGGCTCTGAAATGCTCAGCGCACTTGCCCACGTGACCCTAGAAGCTGGTTGCGAAGTGGTCTACCCCTCCCCCAGTTTCGAACTCTACGAACAAGTTACTGCACTGACTGGTGCGGTACAGCGGCCGATCCCGCTAACCCCAGACTACCGACATGATCTCCCCGCAATGGCCGAAGCGATCACCGATCACACCCGGCTGGTACTGCTGTGTTCGCCCAATAATCCCACCGGTCCGGCCATCACCGCCCACGAATTCGAATCATTTATGGCCGCTGTACCTCCCAATGTACTGGTCGCTCTGGATGAGGCCTACTGGGAGTTCATGACCAACCCCGACGCGGTCAACGGTTTGGATATGGTAAACAACTACCCAAATCTGGTGCTAATTCGAACCTTTTCCAAAGCCCACGGCTTGGCAGGTTTCCGCATCGGTTACGCGGTTGGTCAACCTGAAATCATCTCGGCTATCGGCAAAGCACAAATCCCATTTGGAGTCACCCAGCCCAGCCAAAACGCTGCCATCGCCTCCCTGCACCACATCGACCAGGTGTTAGAACGCGCCCGGGCTATCGCCGTTGCGCGCGACAAATTCGTTACCGCACTGCGCGCCCAGGGTTGGCAGGTCCCCGAGGCACAAGCCAACTTCGTGTGGCTGCCGCTCGGAGAGCTATCCACTGAATTCGAAAACGCCTGTGTGGCACAAGCTCTTGCTGTGCGAAACCTCGGCCACGGGGTGCGCATCAGTATTGGTGAGCCAGCAGCAATGCAACGGATCCTTGAGGTGACCGCGAAGTTCATCACACGACATTCGACCATCTGCACGAAACCATAACACCCGCGTAGGGCGTGTTGTGGCCACGCCTCGTCTTGTGTGGCCACAACACTTTCCAGCTGTTATTCGTCCAGAATCACACCCCGGGGTCGTGGTGGGGGCGGGGCAATCTGGTTGATCACTTCGATAACGGCCTGAGTTGCCGCATTGGCCTTTGCTGACCAGACAACGGTTGCTGGCGTAAATTGCCGTTGCCCTGCCAATGGTAAAAACACCAGGCCCGGGGTTCGAACATGCCGGACCGAAGAGACTGTGAGCGTGACTCCCACACCAGCTGCCACCAGGCCCAATATTGTATAGGAATCTGGTGCCTCCTGTACGATTTTCGGCACGAATCCAGCCTCTGCGGCAAGTTTGATCCCCAAATCGCGAACATTCGACCCGTAGGCGCCCGGGAACATCACCCATGGGTCATCGCGAAAAGCCGCCAGTTCTACTTCGCTGGAACCGGCCAGTCGATGGTCGGAGGGCACTGCAACGAGCAATTCTTCATATTCAAATACTCGGTCTAACAGCCCTGGATGCTGCAATGGGCGCCGAGAAAAAGATATATCCAAGTCACCAGACACAATCCGGCCCGGGCCCTGTCCACCGTAGATCATTGATTTCAGTTGCAGGTCCACACCCGGCAGCTGTTGACGGACTGCTCGTGCAATGGGTGGTAGCCATGGTCGAGACGACGCCCCCGCATAGCCCATGCGCACAGTACCCTGAATAGCACCTTTCATACCGTGAGCACTGCGTTGAATGAGCTTCATTTCCTGCAATGCCCGCCGCGCGTGTGGCAAGACGGCCCGTCCTGCCGTTGTCAACGCGACCCGACGAGTGGTGCGCTCAACCAGAGGCGCCTCCACTCTTTGCTCCAGGCGTCGAATGAGATGGCTAAATTGCGGTTGGCTGACTTCCAGTCGCTCGGCCGCTCGAGTGAAATGTAGCTCCTCCGCCAATGCGATGAAGGCTCGTATTTCTTGAAGGTTCATCCAGTCTCCGTCACGAAAACTTATTTGGAATATTTATAAGTATATGCAGTTTTCATCTTGGACAACATATAAATGTTGCCCATAGGATATGACCCATGTCCGACAAGCCTGTGATACCGAGCACCAGCGACAACGATAGGCGTCACCCTCGCTGGAAGAAGCGCCCCGATCCATCGACGTGGGGCGACTTCGGCCCTGACGACACCTTGGGTCGGCTCAACCTACTGACCGAGGACAAGGTTCGCCAAGGTCTCCAAGAGGTCCACGATGCTAAGACCTTCTCGCTTGGTCTGCCATTAAATCTGCCCGGCGGCAATGACCTCAACCCCAACCGACTACCACCGGTCCACCGACCAAATCTGCGTGGCAACCTGGTGAATGCCAATTGCCGTCTTGACCAGATCTACCCAGACGCAACCGATGTTCTCAACGATGATTTGATCATCCTGCACAACCAGTACTCTTCCCAATGGGATGCTCTCGTCCATGCTGGATCACTGTTCGACGCCGATGATGACGGGGTTGCCGAGCCGGTATATTACAACGGCTTTCGCCCTGAAACTGACGTTCACGCTCCCACGGAGCTCGATGACTGTGGGCTCCAGCCTCAAGACCAACGTCCACTGACTACGACCGCAGATTTTGGTGTGCTGGGCATCGGTTCCATGGCAGCCAAACCCATTCAGGGTCGTGCAGTGCTAGTCGACCTAGCACACCACTATGGCACTGCCCCAAGGCGAATCAGCTATATGGACTTTGCAGCAGTACTCGAGGCCGATGCCATTGAGGTTCGTCCCGGCGACATTATTTTGCTGCACACCGGTTATGCCCACAAACTCATCGAAATGCGCGGCACCCCAGATCCAGACATCCTGCATAACTACGGCGCGGTACTCGATGGACGCGACCAGGCGCTGTTGAATTGGATCACCGAATCCGAAATAGCAGCAATCGCTGCAGACAATAACGCCGTCGAACAATATCCTGCCGAACCCGTCGAAGGTCCAGCAGCCATCCTGCCGCTACACGAACACTGCCTGTTCAAACTCGGCGTACCACTGGGCGAACTCTGGCACCTGACCGGACTGGCAACATATTTGCGGTCGGTTGGTCGCACGGCATGTCTGTTGACTGCACCACCGCTGAACATGCCTGGTGCCGCGGGATCTCCGGTCAACCCGATAGCCACTGTCTAACCACGCAAACATACAAGGAAACTCATGTCCACCACACCATCTGTACCTCAACGCGTCCTGATCACAGGAGGAGCAAGCGGTATTGGAGCCGCCATCGCGCAGCGTTGCGAAGTTGACGGTTATAAACCGGTCATTTTGGATCGCACCGGAGACAACGCCATCCACTGCGACTTATCTGATCCTGTCTCCACGCAAGCAGCACTTGATCAAGCCCTGGCCGATGGGCCAATTACTCGACTGGTCAATAACGTGGGAGCAGTTTTTCCGAACACCGTATCAGACCAGACGATCGAAGAATTCGATGCGGCCATCGCACTGAATCTGCGAAGTGCATTTTTGTGCACTCAAGCTCTGCTGCCCGGTATGCGCGCGGCAGGTTTTGGGCGCATCGTTTCAATGTCATCGCGTGCAGCACTGGGGAAAGAATTACGCAGCGCTTATGCTGCCACCAAGGCCGGACTCCAGGGTATGACGCGTACCTGGGCGTTAGAAGAAGGCCACCATGGGATCACAGTCAATGCCGTAGGCCCAGGGCCAATCGCTACAGATTTGTTCCTAAACGCTAATCCGGCTGACTCCGCTCACACCCAAGCAATTCTCAACACGGTTCCGGTCGGTCGCATTGGCACACCGGAGGATATCGCCCATACCGTGTCGTACCTGCTGGATGAACGTACTGGTTTTGTCACCGGTCAGACGGTATATGTTTGCGGCGGTATGACGATAGGAGCTACCCATGGATAACCAGGCGACCATAGCAATTATCGGTGGCGGTTCAATCGGTGTTGCTTTTGCTGTGGTTTTTGCCCGCGCCGGGGCAACTGTGCGCATCCAAGAACCCGCGCTAGAACGCCGCGATGCGGTTTTACCTGATATCACCCGACGCCTTCAAACGCTCGACAACCATGGGCTATTGGAGGACAACGTAGCCACGATTACCCAGCGTATTCAAATAGTCGCTGAATTGGCTGAAGCGGTTGCCGATGCTGACCTCGTCCAAGAATGTATCCCTGAAAATCTCGAGTTCAAACAGCAGCTCTTCACGAAACTGGCTGATCTCACTGAGGACACTTGCGTGATCGCCTCATCGACCTCATTCATCCCTTCGTCCCAGTCCAGTGCTGACACGGGCGTTGCAGATCGCACACTGGTCGCGCACCCGGGCAATCCCCCATATGCGATCCCAGTCATCGAATTGGTGCCCAACCCGCAGACTCGAAACGACATCATCCAGCGGGCAGAACAACTGTATACGGCGGCTGGTATGTCTCCAATCCGGGTGCAACAAGAAATCGAGGGGTTCGTCTTCAATCGACTGCAAGGAGCCCTCCTGCGCGAAGCCTATGCGCTGGTGCGCGACGGCATCGCTTCAGTCGAAGACATCGACACTGTGGTACGCGACGGACTAGGACGACGCTGGGCGTTCATGGGTCCCTTCGAAACAGTGGATCTCAATACACGCGGGGGCATAGCCAACCACGCGAAAAACATGGGCCCTTCGTATCACCGGATGGGCCTGGAACGCGGCGATACTTCTGTTTGGACAACAGATCTCGTGGCAGAAGTCGTCGCCCAACGGAGACAACAACTGGACCTCAGTGATTGGGAAGATCGTGTCAGTTGGCGCGACGAACAATTACTGGCCCGAATCGCACAACAACACGCTGGCACCAAGGAATCATTATGACACAAACATTACAAACGAAACCGCCAAAGCAGCGGGCCGGGGTGCTAGAACGCACCGCAGATTTCTTCACCCAAATGATGGCACGCTGGCTGCCCGACCCATTGGTTATCGCGGTGTTACTGACCATACTGGTCATGGCCCTGGCAATGGGCTTCCAAGGCACCGGACCATTAGAGGCCATCGATTATTGGGGCAACGGCTTCTGGGATCTGTTGGCTTTCTCAATGCAAATGACCGTGGTACTTCTTACCGGGTACATTCTGGCGCGAACCCCGATTGTTGATGCAATCCTCGACCGACTCACCGGTTCTATTACATCCCCACGCTTTGCAATCATCACACTTACCGTGGTTGCGCTGGCCGCGTCCTGGCTGAACTGGGGTTTTGGCCTGGTTATGGGCGGCATCGTCGCCAAAAAGATGGGGATGAACGTCAAAGGCCTACACTACCCGCTGGCAATTGCCTCCGGGTATTCAGGCTTTCTCGTCTACGGCAGCGGAGTCTCTGGAACCATCCCGCTGACCATTGCGACCGAAGGCCACTTCATGCAAGAACAGATGGGACTCATCCCCACATCGGAAACCATCTTTTCTCCGATCGTGCTGGTCACCACAGCGGTCATTTTCGTAGTACTGCCATTATTTAACGCAGTGTTGCATCCGAAGGATCCCGCAAAGGTCCGAGAGCTTGACCAGTCCACGATTATTGCAGAAGCCCAACCTGAACTAGCATCAAACTTCGACGCCGATGGTCGCCGCAACTTTGCGGCAACCTTGAATAACAGCCCCTGGGTTGGCATTGTCATCGGTGTGCTCGCTCTGGTGTTTTGCTTCCGACACTTCTTCATCAACGACGGCCAGGTCGACTTGAACTCGATCAACTTTATGTTCCTGTTCTTGGGTCTGCTGTTATTCGCCCGTCCTGCACGCTTCCTTTCAGCCGTGGGCGACGGCATCAAAATCGTCTCTGGCATTATCATCCAATACCCCTTCTATGCTGGCATCATGGGCATTCTGGTAGGCTCTGGCCTCGTTGTGTCCTTTGCCAACTGGTTCGGATCTTTCTCTACCGCAGAATCCTTGCCATTCTTCTCATTCCTGTCCGCAGGTATCATCAACCTCTTCGCACCTTCCGGTGGGGGCCAGTGGGCTGTTCAAGGTCCGGTCATGATCGAAGCCGCTCAAACGCTGGGCGCCTCAGAATCGGCCACCGCCTTGGCCACAGCCTTTGGTGACCAGTGGACCAACATGCTCCAGCCCTTCTGGATCTTGCCGGTGCTGGCAATCTCGGGTTTGAAACTGCGTGATGTCATGGGCTATCTCGTCCTGGTACTCGTGCTCAGCGGCGTCATCTTCGGTGGTTCTGCACTCATCTGGGGGTACTTGCTGTAATGCCATATTTCATCGAAACCTACGACGACGCCCGACAGGCACACATTCGTCAAGAAAAATACCAGGAACACCTGAACTATCTCGACTCAATCGCACCAAAACTCCTGGCCTGTGGCGCAAAGCTTGATGACTCAGGCGATACCGCATCCGGTGGCGTGTATCTTGTGGATGTAGACACTCGTGTCGAAGCAAAAACGTTGATCCAGGCCGATCCTTTTTATCAACTCGGACTGTTCCGCAAGGTTGAAATTACACGCTGGCGCAAAGCCTATCTTGAAGGCCAAAAATATATTTAGCCAGCTACTCATGGTTTGAGGGTGTATACAGGTTCATTCCTGTGTACACCCTCAATGCTTTAACCAAGAGTTCACCAGTACAAAGGCGGCGAACCGCTCACACGAAATGACCAGCCCGTTCCGGTAACAGTTTCTAAGTAGCCGTTGGCGAAAGGACGCCGCCCTGCTCCGTGGTGTAGGAATTGGGGCGTACGGGGAATTCTGCACAAAACCCGATGCCCGCAACGGCCTTGCGGCAGCCAAAACCTATGACAACGTGGTGCTGGTACGCACTTTCTCAAAGACCCACGGGCTCGCGGGATTGCGCGTCGGGTACGCCGTCGCTCAGCCTCATGTCCTCCCAGCTCTGCGCAAAGCGATTCTGCCGTTTAGCGTTTCGCAGCTCAGCCAGAACGTCGCGTTGGCCGACATAGCGATGGATTTCCGAACTGCCAGGCCTGTTTGAATATTGGAGAGGAATAGCTGGTGGGACCGTGAAGACATCGCTGTCCCACCAAGATCAGTTTTGCAGCAGAGTGAGTGCTCCCCAGCTGGTTAGGATCATAATCCTACCGGAGGCAGACCAGACGTCATTGGCTGCGAAACGGGGCGCGTCTTTGTAGAGCGCCGTAAAATGAACGCGCTAATCCCAACCGCGACGGAGCAAATCAGCAACAACATCGTGCCAGCGCTGAACGGCATATTATCGAGACGACTCGTGATCACCACGGTAACCAACCCGATAAATACTCCCAGTGCGCCAGTAAGCAATCCAGCAATAGCTGCAATCTTCTTAGGTCGTACGCTTCGTAAGGCGATCGCCACCCCAGAAACAATCGCTGTGATAAACAACAAGATCCGCAATACGGTGGCCGCAAGTAACGCTGTGATGAAACCTAGTCCTTGCACTAGGACGAGACCGCCAGCTCCGTCGAAGTTTCCATCAGCGATATTTCGTGCCGCACTTACATACCGGCCAATTGATGTCGGTCCCATCGGCAGGAATGTGCTCCCGATGGTCAGCACTGACACAATCAGCAGCGCGATTGCCGCACGGCTGATCGGCGTTGACGCGAGCTTTGCATGTTGATCAGCCACAGTTCTTTTGACTGACTGAGCGGCGTTCTTCGCAGTGGGCGCCACTTTGTCTGCATAAAAATCTCTGGCCCCTGAGCGATCGAACGCCGGCGCTACGGTGTTGTCGTAGTAGTGCTGTGCTCTCGAAGCGACGTTTTTCGCACCGTCAACAACCTGATGCAACCGGTTCTCCTTCGGCACCTCCGGTAGCGGTGGAGGCTCGAGACGGCGCTTCATTTCAGGATCTTCCCTTGAAGTTTCAGAGTAGTCACCATCGTATAAATTGCCGTCGGTCACGCCGTCCCTACAATCAGCTAGTGAATTTACTGGTTTCTTAGAACGTACCAAAAAATCCACTCAAAATAGGAGATAACTGCCTATTGTTTAGGTTGGATGATTCAGGATAATTATCTAGGGCGCAGATTTACTCCACGGATGATTTACTACTGCCCAGCACTCTCAATGGACTGAAGATTAGTGGTCTCCCATCGCGAACTTAGCTGCTTGTGCACTGGAGCCAGGTACCGTCGTATCTGGTATTGAGCTCAGCGGCATTACAATGTCTTCAAGCGATCATCACTCGGGTATGAACACGACCTTCAGTATGTTCGTCGTTTCAGATACCAGCAGATCAAGCTGCCCATCTGCTATATACTCGTCGTCACCGAATAACGAATCTTGTTGCCTCTCGCTTTGGCCAAAGAACTCCTGCAGACCCTGAGGATAGCCCGTCGCTGATGGATCGTGATGCGGTCCCCCCACTTCCAGCAGTTCTTCTCCACTGTCTTTCCGTATGTTTCTTCGATCTCTCAGAGGATCTTTTCGGTTTCCTCTTCACGCCCGTGGATGAATAGCCACCTGGGGCTCTCGGGTACGGTTCGCCGCACCAGCAGGATAATCAGGCCAAACACAAGCCCAGCTGCGGCAGTACCTGCGACCTGCATATCAGAGATCTCGATGCCGCTTTCCGGGTTTTGACAATCAAGTGGTGATGTTGCCGACGACGGTGGCTTCCAGGCCATCTACGATCCACACCGTGCCAAGATCGATCAAGACTCGGATGTGCCACTTCGACCACAGCAAGCGATTCAATCGCGCAGGAATAGTTTCAATCGTCATATATTGTGTGCGAGTCACAGCTACTCCGAGGTGTACCTCGTGACTGACCATTACCTACTGGCAAACTCTGACTTGAGCCCAAATCATCAAGGAGACCTAGAACATATCGTTGCTCCGAACGAGCTAAAACGCCAGCGGAAACCAAAATTTGGCTTGTTACGTAGGCGGATATCTTCGAACTCCTCACGCACTACTTATTAAAAACTCAAGGATCAGTGTCGCGTCCAGGACTGCGGTGCATCGGTGCCTCGCAGCACGGGTTCTATAGTGCAGTCGTGAAGAAGCGAGAGAAGCCTCGAATATTCTCTTTAGGCTTTCACAAGACGATGTGCACCTAAACCAATCTGCTGGGCTTCATCTCAGTTTTTCGATGCGAGGGCTTCGTTAGGGTGAAGCTTGTGAAGTTTCGGAACAGTCCAATGACAGAAGGAGCACATTGTGATCCATCAGCTCAGTGGAAAAACCAGCAGCACGCCCACGCGACGCTACTCTCGACCGGCGCACGACAAACAAGCGCCTGACGCTCAAGTAAAACGAGCAACCGCTGCATCCGCGATCGGTAACGCCACCGAATGGTTCGACTACGGAATCTATGCGGTAGCGACCTCATATATCGCCCACCACTTCTTTGAACCCTTCGAATACCCGATGTTGCTGACCTTGGCGACGTTTGCGATCTCCTTCGTCATTCGTCCGCTGGGCGGGTTCGTTTGGGGACCGCTGGGCGACCGCATCGGGCGCAAAGGCGTGCTAGCCGCCACCATTTTGATGATGTCGGCGGCAACCTTCCTCATTGGGCTGCTTCCAACCTATGCGGCGATCGGCGCGTGGGCGCCGGCCCTACTTATTTTGTTACGCATTATCCAGGGCTTCTCCACCGGTGGTGAATACAGCGGTGCGGCCACCTTCATGGCAGAGTACGCTCCGAATAAACGCCGCGGATTCTTTGGCTCTTTCTTAGAGTTCGGCACCATTAGCGGCTACGCCGTCGGTGCGGCACTGATGCTGACGTTGGAAACGATCTTGACCACCGAGCAAATGACCGCTTGGGGCTGGCGGCTGCCATTCCTATTGGCACTCCCCATGGGTCTGGTGGGATTCTATCTTCGCAATAAGCTCGAAGACACCCCGATCTTCCAGGAGATGCAAGAAGACCAGGCAGCCGAACAACCTGCTTCGTGTGACAACAAGACTTCAGCAGCGGCGCCGGATGCTAAAGTCGAATCCCCAGGTCTGGGCCAGCTGATCAAACAATACTGGCGACAACTGCTGATCATGGGCGGCATGGTCACCGCGTTGAACATCGTCAACTACACGCTGTTGACCTACATGCCGACCTATCTGGAACAACAAATCGGTATGGATGCTCAAGCTGCCCTCACGGTGATTCTCATCGGTGAGCTCGCCATGGTCGTCTTCATGCCGTTTGCCGGAGCACTGTCCGACCGGGTCGGCCGCAAGGCCTGCTGGAACATCTCGCTGCTCGGTATCGGTGTGCTGGCGGTGCCCTTGTTCTGGATGATGGGCATCAACTTCGGACTCGCCCTACTCGGCTACGCCATTCTCGGCGTGCTGTTTGTGCTGCAGCTGGGCACGATTTCTGCAACGTTCACCGCAATGTTCCCCACCCAGGTCCGCTTTGCTGGCTTTGCCATCAGCTACAACATTGCCACCGCACTGTTCGGCGGGACCGCAGCACTGGTCAGCGACTTCTTCGTAGAAGTCACCGGCAGCCTGTTAGTGCCTGCTTTCTACATGACGATCGCATGCCTCATTGGATTGATCGCGGTTTACTTCATGCCAGAAACTGCCGGGGCATCCCTCGAAGGAGAACAGGTGCCCGGTTCAATTGGTTCACCGGTTGTGGCTGGTACCCCGGCCTACATCGCTCTTGAAGAAGGCAAACAGCCAGACCAGCGTGGTCTCACCGATGCTCAGATGCTGGCACAGTTCGACGAACTCAGTGAGAGTGTCGACGTCCATTAGCTGACGGAAGTCTGAACAGCGCGTCAACGGTACTTTTCCATCACTCATTGGAGACACATTCACCTGGTTGTGTGCCGAGAACG
>NZ_DYXC01000164.1 GCF_020742345.1 Enteractinococcus helveticum
AAGAAGCTTATTTCTTCGGTGCTGGAATAACAGACACGCGTGCTTCAGCCAGAACGTCTTCGTGCAGACGAATCTGGATTGGGTAGGTACCCAGTGCACGGATGTCACCGGCGCCGACGATGGAACGACGATCAACCTCGCCCTTACCGGCTTCTTTGATTGCTTCAGCGATGGAAGCGGTGGTGACGGAACCGAAGAGGCGTCCGTTGTCACCTGCCTGCATCTGAATGGAAATTGGTGCTTCTGCCAGCTGTGCAGCCTGGGCCTGTGCGGCTTCCAGGGTGCGTGCCGAACGGGCAGCGGATGCTGCGCGCTGGGTTTCAACTTCTTGCTGCGCACCACGGGTCCAACGAACGGCTTCGCCGCGTGGGATCAAGTAGTTGCGAGCGTAACCGTTACGTACTTCGACGACGTCGCCGGCCGAACCGAGGTTCGGGATCTCCTGGGTCAAAATGACTTTTTGATTTGCCATGATCTGTCTCCCTTGATCAGCGTTTAGCGGCCGGAACCGGAGTACGGCAGCAGCGCCATTTCGCGGGCATTTTTGATAGCCTGCGCAATTTTACGTTGCTGTTGGACGGTGACACCGGTTACGCGGCGGGCACGAATCTTGCCGCGGTCGGAGATGAATTTGCGTAGCAAAGCGACGTCTTTGTAATCGACGTATTCGATTTCCGCTGTTTTGAGCGGATTCGGTTTTGGTTTCGGCTTACGAACTTCTGCCTTAGCCATCTTGGTGCTCCTTTATAGCTGTAACCTGGAGCCCGCTAAAATAAGCGGGATGGTCGTTAATGAATAATGTTGTTTTAGAACGGTGGTGGAGAATCGTTGCCCTGATCCCAAGATCCGGCTGATCCACCGCCACCCCACGGGTCATTGCTCGGTGCAGACTGGCCGCCGCCTGGTGCACCCCAGCCGCCTCCGGCTGGTGCCCCACCACCCCAGTTTCCACCGGGGCCGCCTTGCTGCTGGCCGCCACCGAATCCGCCGCCACCACCGGAACGTGGCGTACGGTTGACCTGTGCGGTAGCCCAGCGCAGCGATGGGCCAATCTCGTCTACTTCGAGTTCCCAGTTGGTCCGCTGTTGACCATCTTTGGTCTCAAATGACCGAGCCTTCAACCGACCGTGCGCAATAACGCGCATACCCTTGGTCAGCGTTTCTGCTACGTTTTCGGCCGCTTCACGCCATACGGAAGCACGCACCCACAGGGTTTCATCGTCCACCCACTGGTTGGATTCGCGATTAAACGATCGTGGAGTTTGAGCAATCGTAAAGTTAGCAACCGCGTGACCCGATGCGGTAAACCGCAGTTCAGGATCACCAGCGAGGTTGCCTACCACAGTGATATATGGTTCTCCGGCCATGAAGCGCTCCTAATGCAAGTAGCAGGTCGTGGTACTAAAACTTAGAGGGTAATTTTCTGATCTTCCGGACGGATGATCTTGGTGCGCATAACCGATTCGTTTAGACCCAGCTGGCGATCCAGTTCCTGAGCCTGCTCAGGAGTAGCATTGAAATTGGCGACGGCGTAGATTGCCTCGTTTTTCTTCTGGATTTCGTAAGCTAGGCGACGACGACCCCAAACATCGAGTTCGTCAACGGTTCCGCCATCCTTGATCACGGTGTCAAGGTATTTACGCAAAGTTGGTTCAACAGTACGCTCGTCTAGTTCTGGATCGAGCATCACCATTAGTTCATATGCACGCATGCGAACCCACCTCCTCTGGACTGGTGGTCACGGGATTTCCGTAACAGGAGGTTCTTAGTGCAAGCGTCTCAACCCATCTGGAGTCAAGACAGCAACCTCGCCATTATAGCGGACGGCCGGTCAAAACTAAACTCACGTAGGCCACTGCACACTATCACCAACGACGACGCCGGGTTACCACTACGTGAACTTTCAACTTTCGAGCTTCAGGACCTTGACGCCGCCTTGGAGCAGTCTGTGGAATAGGACTGTTTTGAGTTGTGTTGACTAGGTATTTCGAGGTGCATCTGGGTGGGATCTATAGCCTTTGATCATGCCACTACTCAGGCTCTCATCAACGCGTTAGAATCTGCCGATGAGCGGGTTCATCATCAAAGCATGCAGTGGTCTGACACCGTCGACACCGCAATGGATGAATTCGAAGGGGCGTACTCAAGGCTATTCAGTAGCAATGCGTCAAATGAAAAACGCGACCGCTCCGAGGTGTGTTTCCACTTGTTAAATGTGGTCCGACAAGTCTCGTACGCTCAGGACGACGCCAGAGCAGACGAGGAACGTTTAGCCGCTGTGGCCGACTGGGAGCAGCGCTACGCCGCGTGGCAAGCGGATGCAGATTCTGACCCCTCCTGGTGGACGTCGTTCACGGACCCACAATACGGCGGGCTCATGATGTCGCAGCCATCGCAGACTCCCACCAGGCCTCCCACAATCCACGCAGAGGTGGCCGTCCGAGACCGAGACCGCGTGAGCTCAGGTAGCGCTGACACCGTAAGCTCGGCATCCCCGTCAAACCTACGCAGCTTCGTGGCAATCGCCGAGCGCTGCCATGGCATCGTCGAAGAAGAATTGGAAGCGCTCAGGACGGCGTGGTCTGGTTTTCGCAGAAACTGTTCGTGGGTCACCATCGAGACATTCACACTGTTCGATGCGCTTGCCCAGTACCTCGAACATGCCAGGCTAGAGGCTCGCTGGATCAGCCAAATCGCCGATGCGTTCGAAGTGGCTGGAACCGGTGAACTCTCCAATGAGGTCCTCGACGCGCTCGCACCGGCACTGCATGCCACAGCGATGAGTAATACCCAGTTGCTGCAAACTCTGGCGACCGCTGACCGTGCGCAACTGGCTCGGCTGATGAACAGCTCACCAGCTTTGACCCATCAGCTGCAGCTGATGGACCCTGCGACCATTAATGCATGGTGGCACCGGCTAGCCGAAACGCCTGCATCCAATCAACAAACAGCTCTGTGGGAAACACTGCCAGAAGTCTTTGGCAACCTCGAAGGGATTCCCTACCACATCCGCCATCAAGCCAATCAGCAGGTGCTGGATCGGAAAATTGCCGATCTGGAGGGCCAGCTGCAGGCCTTGGCCGCAGAAAGGCGAGAGGCTCTTGAAAATCTCGGTCACTCGCCGAATCAACCGCAGATGGTCCTGCTAAGTTTGGGGGCTCGCAAACGAGAACTAGAAGGCCAACTGGCACCGTTATACCAGATCGATGATTCGTTGACGCCTGACTACGGACAAGCGGAGCGCCAGTTGATCTCTTTCACTGCAGATGCCCCACCATTGGCTGCGATCTCGATCGGCGACCTCGATACCGCCACCAACGTGACCTTCAACGTCGCCGGGATGAACAGCAGTACCGAAACCATGACCGGTTGGACAGAGGCCACACAGAATATTCATGAAAAAGTCACGCTTAACAATGCCAATGCCGCTACCGTGGCCTGGATCGGTTATGAAGCCCCCGTCTCACCACCGGGGGACTGAGGTGTTTTGCATAACGATATGGCGCAAACCGGCGGAGACAATCTCGCAAAGGCACTACGTGGGTTTGACGCGACCCGAGATCAGGATGAACCCCAGGTGAACGTCGTGGCGCATTCATACGGCACAACAACAGCGGCATTTGCAATGTCGCAAGCTGACGTCGCCGTCGATAATCTCGTTCTCGTCGGCTCGGCTGGGCTTCCAGACCATATCGAGCAGGCCGACCTGCTCAACGCTGACAACGTGTATGTGGGCCATGCACGCGACGTATACCCCTACATTGATAGCGGATCAGGGGACCAATGGGCATGGCTGGGACGTGACTTCAGTTTCGGTCACAGCATCAACCCTATGGAGGAAGACTTTGCTGCTGTCACCTTTGGTACTGATAGTGAAGCTACCGGTGCCGGTGATCCAGTGACCACGCACTCTTCGCTCGATGACGGAGAGATCGGCTATTACCACGAGCGGTCTGAAGCTCTGCGTAACATCGGATATATATTGCGCGGCGAAACTGAGAAAATAAGTGACCACGTCGATAAAGGGCCCACGATGTTCCAACGATCACTGCTTGGGCCAGGAATGTATTATGTCCCCTAAACACCCAGCTCCAGCACGAAACTCATCCCGTCGCCGATTGGCGACGATTACGTCGTGCCTTGGCGCCGTCGTATTTTTCAGCACAGGTTGTACAACCGCCACGAATCAGGAGCCTGTTATGGACGTCATCGAGCAGCGTGATGCTGTGGTGAAATTCGTCATTGACACCACCGAGGTCTTGGATATTGACGGGTGGAAGGCCAGCCACGGTGCCGCCCGCGCTCAAGCCTGCACCCTCGACAACGGGGACGAAGGTGCAGCGTACCAATTCACTCTGTGGGCAGAGCCGGGTACCGACCATCAGGCAGCTGCCCAGCGCATCATCGACTACTGGGAGTCACTGGGTATGGACACTCGTGTGGTCGACCACGGCGGCTACCCGGCTGTGGATGCCACCGGAGGTCCCGTGCAAGGCGCCAGTTTCGCGACCAATGCCGCCGAGGATCACTATGAGATCGGGGCGGTTGCGCACTGCGCACCAGGTGATGCTCGAGAACTCAAAAAAGAATATAACGAGCGTCGCAAAAATGGTGAACGCTTCCCAGGCGATGAGTACGTCCCTGAAGAAAACGTCAGCGAAGAATATAAATGACCCATCGCAAGAATTCTCCAAGAAGGCTCCTGCTGGCAAGCTCACTGCGTTGCACTGCTATGGGGGCGGGTATGCTGACGACGTTGCTGTTGGCCACCGGTTGCACCGCAGCTTCGAATCAAGAATCCGTCATGGATGTCATCGAACAGCGCGATGTTGTTGTCAGCTTCGTGGTGGATACCACTGAGCAATTAACCGCTGGGAACTGGGAAGCTAACACTGGCACAGCATCGCCACAAGGGTGCACTATGGACAATGGTGAGGAGGGTGC
>NZ_DYXC01000165.1 GCF_020742345.1 Enteractinococcus helveticum
CGATGCGGGCTGGCACTTGCCCATTGTGAACGAGGGTTTCGGTGCCTTTTGAGATCGCTGTTGCCGTGGTTCGGATGCGCAATGGATGCGATGCATCGACGTTTGGGGTGGGGACTTCGCGCCAACTACTGCTACGCGGCGCGGTAGTCCAGTACTGCCAAGCCATATGTGCAGCCTAGCGGGAGAACCGCTGGCGAGACCATGGTTGGGGGCTGAGCGTTTCTCAATGGTTGGAACTCGTGGAAATACTTGAGGGGTAGAACCAAAGCGTTCTACCCCTCAAGTGGTCACTGCGATAAGCAGTTGGTTAGTGCAATTTGGCTTCGGAGAATTCGGCCTGCCATGCCTCATCATCTTGCAGCAGTGCTTCGGGTGGGACTGCAGCTGCACTGCGTTCATGCTGCGACCCAGGGGCTTGGGCGGCTGGCGTGGCAGCTTGCATCGCGGCCACCTGTTGCTGGGCGGAGCGTAGTCCCGTGGCAATGCGCTTGCGGAAGACTACGATCAGCACGATCGCGGCAACCACGACGACGATGATGACACCCAGGGTGATCAACCCGGACAGCGTGGGCCCTGCGGCGACCAGAGTGTACTCTGTTTGCTCTGCGGCAAGGTCGTCGCCAAGACCGTTGCTGGCATCTTGGTTGGCGGAGTGCATGATTGGCAGGTTGACGTTCTGGGCCGGAGTGGCCCCCAGGGCCTGCACACCGTAGGAATTCACGTTCACCCGGTATTCCGGCCAGATGCCCTCAAATCCAGAGACGCTAATGCTGGACCCGGGCAGAAACTCTTCAAGTGTGGCATTGAGTTCTGCTGGTTCTACAGCGTCCAGCGTGGTCACAAACACGGTGGATCCGTCTGTGGTTTCCGTTTCAATGCTGCCGGTACCTTCCGGTGGGGCAAAAACACTTTCAAGATCGTCTCCGAAGGCTTCCACCTGACCAGAATCGACTGCAAATCGGTAGGTCTGCCCGATGTTGCCCGACATACCAATGGTCGTTTCAACATCGACCTGTTCGACACGCACACCGCGTTCGTAACTGATGTGGAAGGTATCGCCTTCGGCTTCTTCTTCTATCGGAGTGATACTTTCACTGCCCCACGACACTCCGATGGACGGCGTATCTCGGCATGCAGCGGCACAGCTAAACCCGGTACCCGTCAGGGTGGTCAGCAGAGTCCCATTTTCAACATTTGCGGTTTCTTCGACCTGGATTTCCAACTCATCCATCCCCAGGAGCCCGGAGAGTTGTTCTTGCAGGGAGGCAGAGTCGTCGAGGGTCACAGTCCAGTAGCCGTCGTCGGTACTTTCTAATTCACCAATCCCGGTATCCTCCAGGTACTGCTGGCCGAGTTCAAAACCGGTATCGTGGTCACCCGAGTTGAAAGCGGCCGCCAGCTCAACAACCGTGCCGCTATCGGTAATGGTCACCGAAACGTTACTGAAGCGGTGGTCCGTTCCTTCAGAGACTGAAAATGGTTCGCTCGATTCGTATTCTTCTCCGCCGATCACTACGCGGCTTTCGGTGCCGGTAGAGCCGATGACGCTGTCGGATTCTTCTTCGGCGACGACGCCTTCTTCTACCAGGGCATAGCTGGCCCAGTCCAGCAGGTCAGCGCCGGTGAAGTTTTCATCGAGTATGACCCCGTCTAACAGTGGGCCGGCGCTTTGTTCGAAGACGACTTCAACAGTTTTCTGTTGGACCTCACCCTGGCTGCTATCGCGCACGGCTTCTTCTTTTTCTACTGCCAAGTCAATCAGTGCTTGTGCTTTGGCCGCGTAATCTGCCCGGTCGGAAAATTCTAATTCGAAGGTCGCCAGGTAACCGTCGGAGGAATCTGCGGCGTCTTCATCTTCATCGCTGGCTTCGGTAATACCTGCGAAGGACAGTTGCTCTGGCAGGTGGGCCTCCAGCGCTGATTCGGCGGCGTCGATGCCACCTTCGAGGTACTCCAGGTCATCTTCAGCGATGGTCGCAACAAGGGTGCGGGTACCAGATTCGTCGTCGGCGAATTCAAGTTCCGAGCGGACTTCTGCTCCACAGGCCGCTAGCACGAATAGGGCTGCGGTCAAGAGCGCGGTGATACGAAAACGGCGAGCCACCGGCTTCACAGCTGTAGCCAATGTGTCTGGGGAACTCATAGCATCCCGCCCAGGGCGTCAAAGGCGATATCGCCCAGGATCATGCTGACCACCACATAAATAATTGCTACGACGATCATCCAGATACCGGTTGCGATGATGTGAGCCCGCAATGGCGAGGCAGCAAATCCGGTGGTGCGGTTGAGGCCAATATAGATCAATAATTCAGCAACCAACGTCAATAACGTCCACAAGAAGGTGCCGACCACCGCCATGATCATGACCCACAAGCGTCCCGGAATAAGCATCAGCACCAGCACAAGCGCCATGATTGGCAGGAATAAGCTATATGCGGCAGCCAGCAGACTCATCGAGGTGCGGAAGGGTTGTGGTTTCCCCGCGAGTTGGAAGGTGAGGTGCAGTGCGACGGCGCGCAGCAGCATGATGAGTGCGGCGACGATGATGCTGGCGAATACCAGGGTGAACCAGGCGCCAGCGGTCATGCCGAAGTATATGGTAGAACCACCGAAGAACGAGGACACCGAGCTCATGGCGGCACCTGAGAGGCGGGCCAGGGTGGTGGCTAATAACAGGCCGATCAGTAGCGTACCGGCAATCAAGGTCACTAACCACATCTGCGGGGAGCGGGAGGCGGCCTGCAGTGCGTGAAGTGTTTGACCTTTGGCCAGGTGGGTGATGACGGAGAGTTGATCGCGGAGCCCGGTCATAAAGCCATTGGGCCCGGTGGGTTGTTGTGGACCGTGGGGTTGGTCCCCGGCGGAATATCCGGGTGGCGGGGGCACCGGCTCCGTGGCCTGTTGGTGCGCGGACACGTTGGCCTCATTGGGTGTTGAATTGCTCATGACGCTCCTGAAGCAAAGTGAGTGATACATGACCTGGCAATTTCTGTGGCATAGAGACCCAGGTCAGCGTCAAGTTTTATCAATAATTACCCAACGTCTAAAGCTGTGCTCGCCGAAAAGGGCAAAGCTTTAACTAAACTGTTATAGAACCGTTAGCATTGCGCTGTTCGATGTCTTGCCGGACCGCCGTTTTTGAACACGGTACCGATGATTGACCAAGGCTGCCGAATTTCGCTGAGACGTCTTCTGTCCCCACGGGTGCGTGAGCTACAATCCCGTAGTGACCATTGGAGCCGTTGAGAATTAGCACCGATGTTCGCCCGTGTTCTGGCCGGTACCGAATCATGTGTGCCCAACTGGATACCGTCCAGTGATCAATCGTGTGTGGGCCGTAGCCGGGCAGCGCACAGGCTAGGCCGCCTGGTTCGAAGACGTTTGACATCCATGCTTTGACGAGACCATCGTCATCGATGATTTTACGTAACACCAACAACAGGTCCGCGGCGGTTGTGGTGCCGATAAATGCTTCACCGGCCGAGGTGTCTTCTTCCAGACCGGTGATTTCGGTATTGTTCAGGTCGGCAAAGCACGATTGTGCTCGGGATAGGACATCGATCTTGCGACCGTGGAGATACTCCAGCACGGCCAGGGCTGCCGCGCCGTCGCCGCTGCCGATTATCAGTTGGATCGCATCGTTGACACTGAGCCGTAGTGGGCCGGTCAGATGGCGCAGGGTGCCGGTTTCGGCTCGTTGGCGGTGTTCGAGCGTAATGTCCAGGGCGCCGTCCAGCAGGTCATGGTGTTCTGCAGCAAGTTCAGCCAGGATGACGGCGAAAAAGACTTTGCCCACTCCGGAGAAGGTGAAGGCTATGTCTGCGTTGACGGCACGGCTATTTTCGGCGGTGTAGAGCAGTTCACCAAATTCTTGTTCCCAGAAATCGGGTTGGATGATGTGGCGCTCGGCCATAGGCGCTAGTGTGCCGTCGAGGAAGTGTTCTTCGATGAGTTGTCCGAAATTGACGAAGAGTTCGATTGCCCGGGCACGGCCGGGAACATCGTCAAATAATGCCACCGGGATGGACTCAGCAAAAACTGCCACGGAGGCAACCGGGACATCGTCGTCGTCCAGCAGCAGCCCTACCTGGGAGAGGCCACGTATGCCGCGGCCGTTCTTTTCCACAAATCGTCCGTTGTCGACGCGTGCACCCAATAGCGGAGTGTAGATATGGCTCATGAATTCAATGGCCAACTGGCAGAGATCTGGTGTCAGCCCCATGCCGACGGCGACGTCTTCGTTCCCAACGCCGTGGGCAAGACGTTCTAGCAGGAGCGCCTGATCATGAGCGGAGGTGACCGTCATGGATTCAATCGAGTGGTGCCAAGGCAGCTGGCCCGAGCGTGGGAAGACTTCACGGTGGAGGGTGTCGAACATGCCGGCTTGCGCACAGTAGTCATTGATCCACTGCAGGGCGTTGCCGGTGGCCTGTTCGATGGCTTCGAAGACTAACTGGGTGCACATGTTGTCGGAAGTGCTCATCATCTGTGCCAGGTGATCGCGCAGGCTCAGGGCAATACCCGGTGAGAGGTTGCGCATAATGCCGGCTTGTACGCCGTCTTTGAGTTCCTCGGTGATCACGAAGGTGTCATCAAGTGAGAGTTTACCTGCGCGTACCAGTGCCAGGCAGGCCAGCAAAACACTCACCTTGCGGGTACTAAAAGACCCAAGAACAGTGCGGTCTTCGTGGCCGATGGTTTGCCCGGTGGCGATGTCACGCACCTGCCAGTGCACGGCAAAAGGGTACCGTTCAGTGAGGTGTTGAATACGCTGATGAAGTGCAGTGATATTTCGTGTCATGATCTCCACGCAGGCTGGCGCTGAAGTTTGCGATGATTAGTGTGTCTAGCCACTGCTAGGAACAATACTTGTTGAAACTTTGAATTTGCCCTATGTCGCATCATATTTCATGGAAATATTGCGTCACGGCTGCGGAATGCTGCAAATTAAGCACCGGTCTTGTAGAGCAAAGCGTGAAACTTTCCTGCTTGGCGGGGTGCTGAACCCTCATCATCCCGAAGATTAAATGCCGAAAGGCTGCAGCCGGTATGATGGCCGACCACAGCCTTTCGATGAGAAATATTTAGTTCAAGAATAGGTCTTCTTCAGATGGCGCTTCGTCAATGAAGTCGTATTTATCGGCAAGGTCAACCATGAACATGAGCTGTTCGCGGTTCACTTCACCGTCGAGACGCTCCATAACGAGTTCTTGTGCTGCCTCTTCTGGGATTTCCAGGAACTCAACCAGAAGTTCGCGGGAGCCTTCCTGGTCTTCCTGTGCTGCGGCCAGTGCGGCGGTCATGGCTTCTGCGAAATCGGCGGCCATTTCTGGATCTTCTTCAGCGAGCTGACCGGAGGTAAAGGTGACCATTGTGGCCATGCCAGGATCCGTCTCTTGGAAGGAGTATCCCACCAGTTCATTAGCGTCGTCTTCTAGGAGTTGTGACAGGAAGGGTTCTGGAATCCAGACAGCGTCAGTGTTGCCGCGCTCTAGCTGGGCTGGCATATCGGGGAATCCGATTTCGGAGAAATTCAACGCCTGCGGGTCAGCGCCGTCTTCTTCGGCAAGGTGCATGATAGTCAAGTCACCAAGAGTCTTCAGCGCGTTTACCGCGGTGGTCTTACCTTCAAGATCCGCCCAGGTTTCAATACCAGAGTCGGCGCGAGTGACCACACCGGCCACGTCGTTGCCTTCTTCAAGGGAGTTTGAGTAGCCGGCAACAATCTTCATGTCCAAGCCTTGATCAACGGCCGTAGTCACCGACAAGGGGTTGCCAACACCGAAGTCCAGCTGGCCTGCTGACACCGCCGGCAGCATGGCTGCCCCAGCGCTGGAGACTTCGTATTCAACGTCGAAGCCATGTTCTTCGAAGATGCCGTGTTCGATACCGTAGGCCACACCAACACTCGGCGCGATGCTGAGCACACCGACGGTGACTTCGCGCAGTTCTTCGGTCTGGCCGCCAGCTTCGTCGCCGCCATCAGTACCGCCACCGCATGCGGTGAGCATCAGCGCTGCGGCTGCAGCGGTTGCAAAACCCGATAGGAATTTCTTCTTCATTGTGTCCTCCCGGTGAGAGTGAGTCCAGGGCTAAGATCGTGCCGCTGAATGAAAGGGAATAAGGAACGAACTCGTGATGTGTACGAAAATAAAAAATATTAATCGATTTGTTCATCAATTGAAGTTAACAATAGACGAACTCAGCCATGAATGGAAGAGTTTCTGCAACGAAATTGTGATACGCATAACAGTATTGTGATTGTACTCCACACACAGATCAAATGGCCTTCCCGTCAACCGTGTTTTAGGTACGCAACAGCCTGCGGAAGGAGGAATTGTCTTCCGCAGGCTGACTCACAAGGTTGCGTGGGGCTTAGGCGTAAAAGCGTGACAGGAATGTTGCCACGACAGCTGGGCGTTCTTCGCCTTCAATTTCAATGACGCCGTTGGTGACCAGGTGCAGGCCGTTGCCTTTAACTTCCTGGACCTCGGAGATTTCGGCCTTCATGCGAATCCGTGCGCCGGCTTTGACCGGGTTGGTGAAACGGACTTTGTCCAGGCCGTAGTTGACCTTGGTGGTCACGCCGGTGACGTCGAATAGTTCTGACCAGAATGGGATGATCAGCGACAAGGTCAAAAAGCCGTGGGCGATTGGCGCACCGAATGGACCTTCTTTGGCGCGTTCCACATCGGTGTGGATCCACTGGTGGTCGCTGGTGGCATCGGCGAACGTGTTGATCATGTCCTGGGTGACGGTCATCCATTCGGTGACGCCCAGATCAGTGCCGGCCAGGTTGGCAACTTCTTCAAATGGGACAACGGTGCGTGCTTGAGTTTCAGTCATGGAGATCGAATTCCTTTAGGTAGTAAACGGTCGAGTTAGACAAATGCGCTGACGCCGGTGATTGAACGACCGACAATGAGTGCGTTGATTTCGTGGGTGCCTTCATAGGAGTAGACGGCTTCGGCGTCAGCATGGAAGCGCGCGACATCGGTATCCAGGGTGATGCCATTGCCGCCGCAGACTTCGCGTGCCAGAGCCACGGTTTCACGCAATTTCCTTGCGGTAAACATTTTGGCCATCGCCGAGTTCTCGTCTTTATAGCTGCCGGCTTCCTGCTGGTCCACTAGCTGCAGTGCCATGGCCACCGAGGCGGTCACGTTGGCCAGCATGGTGGCCAGTTTTTCTTGGATCAGTTGGAACCCGGCAATGGGTTTGCCGAACTGTTCGCGCTGGGTCGTGTAGCGGACGGCGGCCTCATAGGCGCCGGCCATGGCACCGGCTGCAATAAATGATGCATCCGAACGCATCAAGCGCAGGCACGCGGCCACATCTTTGAACGAGTTGATGTTCTTCAACCGTGCGTCGTCACCCACCTGGACGCCGTCATAGGTAATGTGGGCGTTCTGCATGATGCGCAGTGAAGCTTTGCGCTCGATTTTCTCCAGAGTCACCCCTGCGGCTTCTCGTGGTACGAGGAAGGCTTTGACCTGGTTGTCGGCGGTGTCGCGGGCGAACGTGCAGATGACGTCGGCGCGGAAAGCACCACCGATCCAGCGTTTTTCACCGTTGATGGTCCAGCTACCATCGGCGCTTTGGGTTGCCGTGGTTTGCAGTCCGCGGGCCACATCCGAACCATTATCTGGTTCGGTCAGCGCGAAGACACCCAGTAGGTCATAGTTGGTGACCTTTGGATCAAGTTCAGCAACTTGATCCGCGTCGCCGCCTTGATTAATGACGGTGCGGAACAGGCCTGCTTGTGCGTTGAAAAACGTGACGACGTTGATGTCGCACCGGGCGAGTTCAAAGGTTCGCATGGCTTCGAAGATGCCACGGACTGGTTCGCCGGCTGCTTTGAGTGCGGGTGGGTCCATCAGACGCAGCGACTCCAGCGGTTCGATCATTTCTTCTGGCAGGCGGTCTTCACTCCACGCATCGTTGAGGTACGGGTACACCTTGTCATCAAGGGTGGTACGAAGTTCTGCTAACACCGCTTTTTCAGTGTCGGTGAGACGATCCGAAAAACCATAGACATCCCAGATTGGTTCGCGGGTCATGCACTGGCCTCCTGGTCGAGTCCAAGGAGTTTGACCGCATTATCTTTCAAGATCAGCGGACGGACCTCATCTTTGATCGGCAGGTCTTCGAATGCTGCCAGCCATTTGGTTGGTGGAATCAGCGGGTAGTCGGTACCAAATAGCACTTTGTGTTTCAGCACGTTATTGGATTGACGGACCAATGATTCTGGGAAGTACTTTGGCGACCAACCCGACAGGTCGATATAAACATTGGCCTTATGGGTGGCAATCGAGTTCGCTTCATCCTGCCAGGGCACCGATGGGTGGGCCATGATGATGGGCAGGTGCGGGAAGTCAGCGGCGACTTCATCCAGCAGCAGCGGGTTCGAGTATCCCAGCTTGATGCCAGCGCCTCCGGGCAGTCCAGCACCCATTCCGTTTTGACCGGTGTGCGACAAAATCGGCAAACCGATTTCTTCTAGCGCTTCCCACAGGGGGTAGAACTGACGGTCCGATGGGTCAAAACCCTGCACCGAAGGGTGGAATTTGAAACCGCGGACACCCAGCTCGTGAGCTTGACGTTTGGCCTCTTCAATGGCGGCTTCACCGGTGCGCGGATCAACAGAGCCAAATGGCAGTAACACATCATTATTACGCAGTGCTCCAGCAACGACGTCGTCAATGGAGTTTGGCAGGTGACCGTCGAATTGGGTGCGAGCATCCAGGGTAAAGACGACGGCGGCCATACCCAGGTCGCGGTAGGTTTCGGCGATCTTATCAATCGATGGGGTGCGGTCTTCGGATTTGAAGTATTTTGCGGAAGCTTCATAGAAGACTTCTGGCATGGGCTTGTGGCCCTGGTCGTCCATTTCAATATGGACGTGAACGTCGACCGCGGAGATCGCGGAGACGTCAATATTGGATTGGTATTTTGCCACAGATATCACTTAGGCCTTTGGCTGCAGTTCGGCTGGCAGTTCCAGGAATTTTTCACCGACGTCTTGGAGGTTGTTTTCGATAAGCTCACGGCCTTCGGACTGCATGGCTTCGTAGTTCCAGCCGCCGTCGCGGAATTCAGTGGCCACTGGTTCTGGGTGGCTCCAAACCTGCAGGCGATCGCCGCCAACGCCGATGGTCTGCCCTGTGATGTTCGCTGCGCCGTCAGAGGACAGGAAGGCGACCAGCCCGGCCACGTCGGCTGCGGTACCGAAGCCCAGTTCTTTACGGAAGAATTCTGGCATTGGTTCACCGGCTTTATCGGCCTCGATTGCGGCCGAGAAGTATGGGACCGTTTCGGTCATAGCGGTTGCCGCTACCGGGATGATTGCGTTGACGGTTACGCCGGCGCGTTTCATTTCCAGGGCCCAGGTGCGAACCATGCCCACGATGCCAGCTTTGGCTGCCGCATAGTTGGTCTGGCCGAAGTTGCCTCGCTGACCGGTTGGCGAGCCAATGGTCACGATGCGACCCTTGACGGCGTTTTCCTTGAAGTAGGCAAAGGCTGCACGAACGCAGGTAAAAGTACCGCGTAGGTGAACGTTGATCACGGCATCGAAATCATCGTCAGACATCTTCAGCAGACTACGGTCGCGCAGAATGCCGGCATTGTTCACCAAAATGTCGAGGGTGCCGAATTCTTCAACGGCAGCATTGACGAGTTTTTCTGCGGTTTCGGTCGAACCAACGGGTGCGGTAACACCGATGGCGGTGCCACCTGCGGAAGTAATAGTTTCAACTGCTTGTGCGGTGACGTCTTCGTTGACATCATTGATGACAACTTTGGCACCTTGGCGTGCGAGTTCCTGGGCGTAAGCCAGTCCAAGACCAGCGCCGGATCCGGTGACGATTGCAACTTTGCCGTTCAGTGACATTTTTTGTCCTCACTTCGGGTTGATCTAGAACCAATCTTCCGTTGACTCTAGAAATAATTGTGAATAACACCTATTGTCTATCTCAACCGATATTCTTGTAGATGTCAATAATCGATGGGAAAATGTTTCACATGAACGCCGAACTATTAGAAGCCAATGAGCTCGATCCCTCGCCACTGCGGGAAACCGAGATGGCCAAAGAAATCCAATTCCTCACCGCACGCCTTGCCGCCAAAGGGAACGCGTATGCTAATAAGTTACTCGAAGAAGTCGACCTCAATGTTCGGCAGTTCTCCGTGCTGGCACTGGCAGCCTCTGAACTAAAGCCCACCCAGCGCGAAATGTCTTCGTTTGTGGCCTTGGACCCCTCACAGATCGTAGCCCTCGTTGACACGCTAGAGGATCGCAACCTGGTCAAGCGCGAAACCGACCGACGGGATCGTCGGTCCAAGAATATCGTGGCCACCGCCGAGGGCGAGAAGCTCTATCGTCAGGCGCGAGCGATCACCATGACCGCTGAAGATCATGTCTTAGCCAAGCTCACGACTTCAGAACGCGATCAACTGCGTGCTTTATTGACCAAAGTCACCTTGTGAGACCCATTTTCCCTATGATTGGGGCGCAGCGTATGCTGCGCCCCAATATTTTTGAACTCTTATTCGCCGTACATTTCTCTCAGTTGCGGCTTACGGACTTTACCGGATGCAGTGCGCGGCATATCCTCAACAAACACTACAGACTTCGGAATCTTATAGCGGGCTAGTCGGCCATCAAGATACGACAGGACCTCTTGTTCTGTCAGCTCATGTCCCTCTCGAACCATGATCGCAGCCCGTCCAACTTCGCCCCACTTCTCATCGGGCACCCCGAATACAGCCACAGCGGCAATGGATTCTAATTGGGCGAGTTCTTGTTCAATCTGTGCCGGGTAAATATTTTCACCACCCGAAATGATCATGTCTTTGAGACGGTCCGAGATGAACAAGAATCCGTCTTCGTCCAGGTATCCCATATCGCCGGAACGGAACCAGGTGCCTGAGTCATCGGCAATAAAGGAGCTTTTATTGGCTTCCTCTCGGTTCCAGTAGCCCTTAATGACATTCGGACCCTGGATTTGCACTTCACCAACTTCTCCTGCGGGAAGCACCTTGCCGTCAAAGTCTGCAATACGAATATGCGTGTGCATTTGCGGCAGACCAGCCGAGCCCATCTTTTCGCGAGAATAGCGCGCCGGCAGTGTAGTCGCCCCCGGCGAGGTTTCCGTCATGCCGTATCCCATGGTGAAGCTCAGGCCACGATCCTCATAGGCCTCCAAAATGCGCAATGGCACAGCGGAGCCACCACATGTGAGGTTTTTTAGCGACGAGATATCGGTCGCTTCCCAGGCCGGATGCTCGGCAATCATCTGATACGTGGTTGGCACACCTGAAATAAAGGTAGCCTTGTGGCGCTCAACCAATTCCAGGGCACGACCGGGTTCGAATCGCGGTTCGAGAATGACTTGCCCACCCTTCAGGAAGGTCGGTAAGACTCCCATCCCCAGGGCAGCGACATGGAACATCGGTGAGATCATCAGTGCGACCTCATCGTTGGTGATTGGCATATCCGAGATGACGTTGATGGCGTTCCAGGTCAGGTTGCTGTGGCTAAGCATTGCACCTTTGGGACTGCCTGTCGTACCTGACGTGTACAAGATGATGGCCAGATCTTCCAGAGCTACATTGACACGTGGACGCTGCGCATTTGCACTGGCAATGACGTCGTCATACTGCTCTGATGTCAGCTGCAGCCGCCCGTCTTCAGCGGGAACACGCTTGCCGTCGTTCACGAAGATCACACGCTCGACGTCCGTGCCTTCGACGCCAGCCACAGCAAGCGGCTCCATGGTATGGGATGCGATGAGCATCTTGGAACCGGAGTCCTCGAGGTGGAATGTGACTTCGGGGCCGGCCAGTCGTGTATTGAGAGGAACAAATACCGCGCCAATACTGCCCAGAGCAAAGAGCGTTTCCAGAAATTCCACGGAGTTTTCGCCCAGGTACGCTACCCGCTCACCCTGCTGCACTCCGCGATCAGTCAGGGCATTGGCCAGACGATTAATGCGGTCGCCGAATTCGCCGTACGTAAGTTCCAGATCTCCTGCAGTCACCGCAAGTCGACCGGCAGATTTGACCCGACGTCGTTCAATCCAGTCGCCAATTCCGTGGTTTGTCATCTCACTCCTTGTGTGAACTCTTATGTGAGCGCTATCATACTGCCTACATTCTGCCTGAAACTATTGGCATTCGCAACGATTGTAAAATTTACCCATCAAGGAGACTTGGTCACTCCACCATGGCCTTCCATCCCACAGCCTGGTTGTGGCCGAAGATGGTTTCGGCCATGGGCGCCAGAATAACCGGCTCAGCCAGCAAGTGACCAGACACGGAACGCAACCGCACCTGGGTTTTGTTGACAATGAAAATCCGCTTTCCATTGAGGGCTAAGCGCCACCCGGGGGCTTGTCGTCGAGGTCGCCGAAGCCAAGCGTGAGCAGGATCAATAACGTCTTGCCGAGTACCACGTCTCATCAACTGGGCTCTGTTGAGGTATATACACCCAGCACGGCATACCTCAGCTACTACTCCATGCGCACGATGCAACAGCTTGCGAGCGCCAAGCCTCACCGGCCAAACGAAAGCACCGACCTCCCCCTTGGCCATCACCCGCATGGCTTCGGTTGAAGCATATCCATACTCGGGAGAAGCAGCGATACCGAATTCTTCATCAAGGCACTGCAGCAAGTCTTCGCGTGATTTTCCAGGACGCCAAAGGGCTACCAACGTGTTCGCCTACTCACCCTTCAGGCCGGCCGCAGCTTCTGCAGGTTCAGCGGCCTACAGCTTGGCGTCCTTAATATCTTCAAATTCGATTCCGCAACTCCTGATGGCTGTCATGTATCTGCCTTTGAAGCTTGGAATTTACAACACACCACTTCGCAACCCACCGAGGGTTGTTACCTCAGCTACCACGCTGGACGCAACTCTCCACGAGGCTCAAACGTCATTTCCAATCATTGGAAAAATCACTTCATCACATGTGATGCATGTCATAGCATTTGTGTGGGCTTGCTGATCCACACAGAAGCGAAGAACTTTATTTCAGTTATTACGTTGAATCATTTCGAGCGCCTAGCTCTCGCGCGTAAGCGGCGCCGGATCTTCCTATGTATTCACTCCATGGATTGAAAATAGCCAGCAACAAACAATCTTGCTTCCTCACCTCAAGGAGAACCTCATGTTCAAAAAGACTGTCAGCGTCGCGAGTGTAGCGGCGCTTTGTCTAGCACTGACATCGTGCACGTCAACATCAGCAGACAACAATGTCAGCGCAGATGGCGCGGATGGACTCACGCCGGTCACTGTTGGGGTATTGCAGATCGCGACTTCGACGACGGTTCAGTTAGCTATCGATGAAGGAATTTTTGAGAAGCACGGACTCGATGTCAGCCTTGAATTTGGCCAAGGAGGCGCTGCGCTCCTGCCAGCAGTTTCAAGCGGTTCCATGGAGTTTGCCGTGGGCAATCCCTTGTCACTGCTAACCGCAGAATCTCAGGGCCTGGAAATGAGCATCCTGTCGGGTTACTCCCTGAGCTATGAACACCCCACAGACCCGGAAGAATTCGCACCATCCGCACTCATTGTCCAGGAAGACTCTGGCATTGAAACATGGAGTGACCTCGAAGGCAAACGCGTCGCCACAAACACCCTACAGACCCAAGGGCACCTGACCACCTTGGCTCTGGTGGATGACGACGGCGGCGATTCCGCCCAGGTCGAGTTCAACGAGATCGCTTTCCCCGACCAGCTAGCACAGCTTGAACAAGGCAACATTGATGCTATGTGGGTTCCGGAACCCTTCTTGACGATGGCTCTGAACACGGATGGCACAAGAATGTTGGGGGGATCCGCTTCGAGCCATCGACGATCTTAACTCCATGGTGACCTTTAGCTCCCGAGACTTCGCCACCAAAAACCCCGACCTCGCAAAAGCCTTCACCGATTCAATTGCCGAGGCCGCAGAACTTGCGATGTCCGATGAAGCCGAATACGTCCAAGCAATCTCAGACTTTAGCGACATGGAAGTTGAGCTCGTTGAATCCTTGAATTTGGAATACATTACTGCGGAAATGAATCCTACCTCGCTACACGAGCTAAATGAGATGGCCGTTGAATACGGTTTCTTGGACCAACCCGCCGATTTGGATGCACTGATAACCACTGTCGACAATAACTAGTTCTTCCTCAACGAGATGATGGTCTGAGTCGCATGAGGTCTGCTCGCCAACAGGTAAGCAGGCCTCATGCGCCTCACTATCAACTTCAGGTCATCCGTCTCGTAAGTACGGTGGTCAAACGTCTAAAGGTGGCTAAATATCCAGTTTCCCTACTGCGAGAAACTATCATGAGGGCATGGATTTACTGGTCTTATTCAACCGTTGTCAGCCTCCACCTGAAGATTTGTCTAGCTTCCGATAGCGCTCCCGAGTCAACGAGAATATGGAGTCGGTTGAATAAGTCATGAGATAGCAGCCTGGTGACTACAACAGAAAAGTTGAGCCCAAAGTAATGACTACTTTTCTAGCGTGCTGCGACCGTGCGCCGCGTGCCACCTATTCGTATTGTCTAAGAAGATTCGGTTCGGGCCTCCTTCGGCGTATTAACTCACATGACATATGTCACGATAGGCTGATTCTCCGGGCATAAAAATTAGAATTTCTAACAGCAACGTTTCTTGAACTAAAACAGGTGGCGAGTATGGATCTCAATTTGATTCGAGTTTTCGTTGCAGTTTTCGAAAGTCGCACAGTAACCGAAGCAGCTCGACGACTTCACGTCACCCCTTCTGCGGTGAGTCAGCAGCTAGCCCGCTTACGCCAGACTTTAGACGATGGGCTGTTCCAGCGTGAAGGCCCATCAATGCTACCAACGCCCGTAGCATCCAAGCTGTACCCTGCCTTTCGCGATGCTCTAGTAGGCGTGGAAACCGCGTTGGGAACTGTCAAGAGCTTTGACCCAGCTACTTCTGCTCGAACTTTTCGTATCGCGCTGTCGGAACTGGGCGAAATCGGCTGGTTTCCGAATTTTGTATCCGAGATTTCTCGTACAGCACCCCAAGTTCAGATACATTCGGTGGCGCTTGAGACAGAAAGAACCGAGCAATGGCTACAGAGCGGCTACGTCGACGTGGCAATTTCTTCTCAAGTCTTGTCAAATAATTTTGAACGAACAGCAATCAAAGAACAGACATTCTCCATCGTGATGTCGCATAGACATGCGCTTGCGAAAGACGAATTCACAGTCTCAAAATATGCCGAAGCGTCGCGCGTGCTGCTTGCGGGGGATTCAAGTCTCGAAGCGCTCCTTGAGGCTGAAAAACGAGCCGGGATTTTTTCGACCCCTCGCATCATCATTCAGCGCTATGCCACTCTCATGCCACTGCTCGAACAACATCCGACGTTGCTGGCAGTCATCCCCACCTCAATGGCCCACGGATGGGCAAAGAAATTTCCTATCGTGGTTCACCAGCTGCCATTCGATATGGAAGCGTTCCGCTTATTTGTTTACATGCGGACTCAAACACACGATGTTTCCGGTTTGAAGTGGTTCTATGATGCCGTGACCAAATCAACGCTCGTATACCCAACATTATTTGAGGCGATTGGGTCCAACGAACATCGTGCACGACAAGAAGGCCAGAGCTAACTATACCGCCCCGGCCCTGATCGTCATGGTTAGTGGGATCCTTCGCCTAGCAGATCGGAGACGTTCAGATCGCCTTCTAAGAAACCGCCTTCCTCAGCCAGATCCGCTAGTACTTGAGTGGATTCTGCGTTAATTTTTTCTGGGAAGCTCGGCAGAATAATCCGTTCCGCGAGTTCTGGTTCGATTCCGGTGTAGCTCGGCAAGACCTCTCGCACGGCCTGTTCATCCTCACGTGCAATCTGCTGGGCTTGGGCCATCGCCTCCTGGAAGGCGGTAACAGTATCCGGATTCTCGTTCCACAGATCATCGCTGGTGAAGTAGGCAGAAACTGTCAGATTATCAACCGGCCTGGCATAGGCAGATAATACATCCCGGCCGCCGTTATCAATGACCTGGGTCAAGAAGGGTTCTGCCACGGCGATGGCATCAACTTGGCCATTTTCCAATGCCGCCGGCATATCAGGAAAGCCTATTTCCATGAACGTTACCGAATCTGGATCGCCTCCGGCATCTTCCAGAGCAGCCTTGATGGTGGAGTCGTTGATGTTTTGCACGGTGTTCACAGCAATTGTATGACCGCTGAGATCCGCGCCATTTTGGATATCGCTGTCTCCTGCAACAAAAACGCCGAAATAGTCGGCGCCGACTTGTCCGTTGGAACCGGAGCCTGGGGCAACAGTTTTCAGATTGAGTCCGCGTGAGCGTGCAATGAGCAATGATGTGAGGTTGGAGAAGCCAAACATAAAATCACCGGCAACCACGCCCGGCACGACCGCTGCCCCGCCTTGCGCCAGCGTCATATCAATATCCAAACCATGGTTTTGAAAGATGCCCTGAGTTGAGGCGATATAGATGGCGGCGACGTCCACGATCGGCAGCACGCCAGCAGTAAGACTCGTGAGCGCGCCAGATTCAGAATCTGCTGCACCATTGGAGGAGTTCGTATCGGAACCACAAGCTGCTAACAGTCCAATGGCTCCGAGTCCAACACCACCTAATAAGAGGTTGCGCCGAGAAAATTGTGGTTGATTGCTTGGGGTCCACAGGTCAGTTTTCCGCATGAATGATCCTTTGGTGTCATATCACGGGAGAACTATCGAACATCTTTGACCAGCCGTCAATAACGGTTAGTGCGAGACTGACAATCTATAAGCTACCCGATCCCTCACGCACGTGTCCACCGTCACATACAAACACGGCACAATAGCTGCCGCGACATGACACTGTGCAGTCTCGGCTCGCAGTGCTAATTGCCTCCGGTGATGGTTTCGAAGTGTTCCGGTAGCGCGACAATGGCACGCAACACGACCCGGGATAACCAATCGAGAATGTCTTGATCGTGGGTAGTTGAGCGTCGATAGACTGACAGCTCCAATGCGGCCATCTCAAACGGAAGGGGTTTAACGACCAGCGGCCAAGTCTTCGCCCAGCCTGCACCAATAGATTCTGGAACGATGGCGACAAGATCAGGTTGAGCGCGGAGAATCGGTGGGATACTAGCGAAGTGTTGAGCAACTACGGCAGGTTCTCGATAGGCCGCTGAGCCGCGCTGGATGGACTCCAGCTGGTCTGAGCCCGAATCAGAGGGCACCGCGATGCGTGGCAACTTCAGCAATTGTTCTGTTGTGACATCATTGTCCACCAATGGATGAGCAGCCGACATCAGTAACCGGTAGGCCTGTTTTTTGACCAGCGTGCGTTCCAGGTCACCGGGTATACCAATGGGTGCAATGGCGACGTCTACCTCACCTTGCCTCAACTGGTCGGCGATCGTTTCGGTTTCCAGACGAACCACTTCGATGTGAGCTTGGGGAGCAAGCCGACGCACTTCAAAGACGATATTTGCTAGCCAACCAACCTCACCGAGTTCAGAAAGCGCAATGCGGAAGGTCCGGGTTGTAGTCGCCGGGTCGAACGGTTCAACGCGACCGGTAACCCGCTCAATGGCAGTCAACGCATCATAAAACTGCGGATAGGCACTAGTGGCAAACGACGTCGGTGCCATAACCCCGCCTCGACGGATGAATAACTCATCATCCAAAGTGGCGCGCAATTTAGCCAGCGACTGGCTCACGGCCGACTGGGTGACAAATAGACGTTCTGCTGCGGCTGTCAGACTCTTCATCTCGTAAATCGCGACAAAGACACGCACCAAATTCAGATCCACAGTTCACCCTATAAGCAATCAAGCATCAGCGTATTAGTGATTCTAATCATAGGACGTGATGTCATAACTTACGATCATTGCAACGGCCATTGAAATTGATGGCTTGGAATAATTTTTGATCTCGCCAGGAGCATTCTTTATGTCGCAGTCAACTGCAAAGCCCGTGACCGCAACCACTTCACAGTCAGCTGCTGAAGCCATCGCAGCTGCCGGAGGAGTCGTTTCAGCTCTTCGTAACGCCCAGGCAGCACCGACTGTATTTCCGGTGCAGCCAGAATTTACCAATTGGCGTTCCGAACAACTGGCCTGGCGCGAGTCCGTTGCCCTATTGGACCAGTCCCACCACATGACCGACCTGTTCATCAAGGGCCCTGATGCTCTAAAGCTGCTGAGCGATCTTGGCATCAACAACTTCTCCAACTTCAAACCCAATATGGCCAAACAGTTTGTCGCTGTCAACCACGAAGGCTATCTTGTTGGCGATGCCATTCTGGTGTACTTGGAAGACGGCTTGTTTGATCTGATCGGCTGGCACATGGTCATTGACTGGGTTCAGTACCACGGTGAAACCGGCAACTACGATGTGACCTTTGAACGTGATGCCAGCTCTGCTGTCCGTGACGGCGACCCCCTGCAGTACCGCTTTGAAGTCCAGGGACCAAATGCCGAACTGCTCATGGAAAAAGTCAGCTCCATTCCAATTGCGAAAACCAAATTCTTTGGCATGCTCGAATTCGAAATCGAAGGTCGCTGCATTCGTGCGATTCGCCACGGCATGGCCGGGCAGCCCGGTTTTGAATTCTGGGGCCCATGGGAAGACTACGATCTGATCCGCAATGTCTTACTGGAAGCTGGCAAAGACTTCGACTTGCAACTGGTCGGTTCGCTAGCATACTCGACCGCCAATCTCGAATCCGCCTGGGTCCCCTCCCCCACCCCGGCCATCTTCACCGGTCAGGAAACGGAAGACTACCTGCAGTGGCTACCCGCCTCCCGAATGGGTTCAATTGCTGGAAGCTACCACTCTGAGAACATTGAGGACTACTACAACACGGTATTTGAAATCGGCTATGGCCGTCTGATCGATTGGGATCATGACTTCATCGGCAAAGACGCGCTAAAAGCCATGTCTGAACGACAGCATCGAACCAAAGTATCACTGGAATGGAATGCAGAAGACCTTGCTACAGCCCAGCGCTCGCTGTATGAAGCTGGCACCCCAGCGAAATACGTCAACTTCCCGAAGGCCCGCTACGGGCTGTACCAAGTGGACCGCGTTGAACGCGATGGAAAGCTGGTTGGCATCTCGCATGACGCCGGATACCTCACCAATGAACAAGCTTTCGTGTCA
>NZ_DYXC01000166.1 GCF_020742345.1 Enteractinococcus helveticum
TGGGTGGCGATAGCCGTACGAAGTGACTGTTGATAATCCCGGTACTGCTCACGGGTGAGCCGCGACCATGCTGTGCCTCCGGGTGGGCGGGGCACGGTGATGCCGGCGGAGGGGTGTTCAGCTTCCGTGTACCCATACTAGACGGTATTTGAGTGAGGTAAGTGACAGAAAGGGGTATTCTGCCAAAGTTAACATCTGGATATTTAGAGGTTGGAATTTTCTGGGTATAAGCTATGTAAAACCTTTTCACCCTCTAAGGAGTCCCTGTGAAGCTTCGTTCACTCGCCCTAGCTTTATCCTTTGCTGTAGCCACTACAGGAGTTGTGGCGCCGACCGTTCAAGCGCAAGAATCTCGAACTATGGCCGAGCAGTATGAACCGGAATTTAGTCCAATTCCTAAGCCTTTCATTGGCACTACCACGTCGGGGGAATCTGCCACCCTCCCATACTCCGGAGTGCCAAGCGGGACCGAAATGACTGTTCTGCATCCGAATTTTGGTTCGGATGGCGATAAGGAAAATGGACTGCTTGTAAGGGTAAACGTTGGTGATAATATTTGGCTCCATATGTTCCCTGGTGACTTGCGGGGAACTTCTGCTTCGAACTCGGTTGATTTCTTTGTGGCTTACCCCGATGGCTCAACAGAAGTAGTCGAGCATACGTTTACTGTGTACCCTCTGCAAAAATTTTTGCATTCACCACGGATTGATAATGCTTTTGTTTATAAAGGGGTTGAGTCTCGCTTAAAGATCGAAGACCTTCCAGAAGATGCGCAGATACAGATTATAGAGGCGCCTGACGGCTGGGAATTTGATGTGGAAGGGGACATTCTTAAGGTTAATGCTTCCGAAGCTGTAACTAGGGATGTGATTGCTTATACTACTTTTGCCGATGGAAGCAATCTCATAACGACCTTCTATATTTCAGCTCAGCCTGTTCTCCCAGATTCTAAACCAGAATCAGATTCTGAACCAACACCAGATCCTGAACCGGCTGAACAGTCAGGGTCTTCTTCGGAAGGCACTATCATCGCGCTTATCCTCGGACTTCTTGGCCTTGGTGGAGCTGCAGCATTTTTCTTTACTCAAATGAATCGATAGGGATTCTCCAAGAACTGAACAGGATTCGTGGTGCAGCACAGTACTCCAAGCCAGAATTTCTAATCAAAATGGCCCTATAGGCTCCCAGATCGATACCTGTTGCCCCTAGTAAAAGGATGACTAGACTGAGGGGCAGTAAACGACACTGACGTCCCTATTCTCGTACAGAGTTGTAAACGTCTCTGAAAGCTCCTGGTGGCAGCCGGGAGCTTTTCTTTACCTATACTGATTCAAGATTGACTATATCTAGGAAAAGTCCAGGTAATTGGTATGGCCATATAGACATATGCCTATATGGCCACCATATTGATACGGAGCTTCCTGCTAGAGGTACGCTTCTTCAATTGCTTCTTCGATTAGGGAACGGATTGTTTTTCCGGTATTTCGGCTGACGTCGTTGAGTAGCTTTTTATGCTTATAAGAAATTCGTGTATTGAGTTGCACGACCACTTCGTTGAGCTGCTCTTCCTTGAGGGTGAGGCTATTTTTATTGAAGATTTCAGAGGCTAGCTGATCGAATTCAGATGTGGAGTCTGGGATGGTGCATTTTGCGTACGCCTGCTTGAGTCGCAGGATGGAACCTGATAGTTGCGAAGCCTTCTTAGTGACTTGCTCCAAACGCTCTTCGTCCTCTGCGTCGATAGTCGAAAAACGTTGATGTGGGAGCACGGTGGTGGGAGCCCCAAAAGAGGCTAGGGTACGAAGCGTTGGTTCAAATGACGCGGGGGAGTACCTCAAATAACGTGTTTAAGTAAAAGTCACCACGGTGTCGTCGCTGACCAGAGAGGAGACTCGGCCAACTGAGTGCCCCTGCCGCATCCTGCTGTTTATAAGTGGAGAGTTTCTCGGCGGCCACTTCATCCCGTAGCCGGTTAACCTCTGCGGTTTCTGGGGTCAGCTCAGTTTTCAAAGTGACGATGACGGTGGCCTGTTCGGTGTTCGAGGCCCTTCCGTCCAGCTTTGCAACAGGCCGACGGCAAGAACCAGGGCGCCGTCGTTCTTCATAGCTCCGATGCCCTGCATCACTGGGGTAGACTTATGGCTTCGCTAGCCATATGCTTTTTAATCACCCTGCGAGTCAGATATCTATCTCAGTTACGCTTCGACGGCGATAACGGTGTTATAGAGACCGTAATGACGCAGGCCCTCGTGAGATTCGACGCCAGTGTAGGACAGTGAAGAATCTTCGTAGCGACGGAAGGCGAATATTGCCTGGTTCATGTGAGTGGCATTGAAGACGCCTAGATTTACAAGCAAGTGGAAATCGGTGACGCTCAGGCCAGTTACCGTCTTGAAGAGCTCGGGTTCTAGCTTCGTGATGACGTCTTGGAGAGTGTTCTCACGGAAGTCTGTGAGGTACATGAATGCCGGAATGCGGGTCGCAAACTTGACCAATTTATCTTGAATCTTTTTCCGCATAGACTTGTACTCCTTCTCCTCAGCACTCAGCTCCTTTTTCTCCTTGGGGGTAAGATCTTCACCCTTCTCCTTTTTAGTGGCCTTCACTGCCTCGCTCTTATTAACAACCGCTTCGATAGCCCCCGCCCCCAGTGCGCGGAATCCCTCGATGTTCATCACAGCGTTCATTGCCTCTTGATCGCCTAGAATTCGGCGCAAGGTGTCGTTATCTACGTTGACGAGAATCGCCGACTCCCATTTGCGGGCCAGCAAGGTGGCCGAGGTGCCGGCCATCGCAATATCGAGGACGCCGGCGGCATTGACCTGGGTCATGTTCGCCCCGTCGTAAGCAAGTACCGGCAGGAACTTGACCAGCTCTTCGACGGCATGCTCGGGGTTTAGAGCCTCGGGTGAGAGTCCCACTCCGTAATCGGAGATTTGACGCAAAGCTCGGGTAGGGGCGAAATCGAAAACGAAGCACACTGGTTTGAGCACTGTTTCTTCACTCGGGTCGTCGCCATGAGGATTATTAATTGACCAGGGCGATTGCACCCGAAATGCCGCTTGGAAATAGGTTTCCGGAGAGTTGAGATTGCGCAGCATGAGAATTGAGGACCACTGTTTGACTGTGACCCCAGTGGTTAACTTGCCACACGAGAGAGTGATAGTCTTCGTGTCGTGACCATCCCGTATAGCTTTGCGTACCGGGGGTAAGGCTTCAAGGCCAATACCGGCATGGGGTCCGGCAACGCTGAGGACTTGATAATCATGCCAGAAAGAGTTCTGGCGCTCGGCCAATAGATTAGCCATAGCCTCGCAGGATGAAACCGTAGGCAGAAACCAGAACGAATGCTGGAGATATGGCAACAGCCGCGTATCGGAGTACGGGAAGGGTGGCCGGGAGCCCATCCTCATCGCGTCAACTTGCGTGGGCAGATATGCACCGCGGATGATGCCGAGCCACTTCTGCACGTCCGTCTTATGCACAAACGTGGCCTCACTGCCGGTGCCGGTAGCTTCAAAAAAGGCATTAAGGTCGAACTCATCGAATTCCCCCTGACTAGCGACCTCGATCAGTTCGTCGGGCATCTGGTACGTAAAGAGCTGTAGCTCAGGCAATGCGCCGTAAGGGTTCTTCTTGTCCGGATAAGTGGAAGCATAGTCTGCCTTGGCGCGTTGTTCATCGGTGTAAGTCCAGTTAAAGATTTGCTCCTCAATGAACTCGCCGGTAGCCAAGGCCTTGAACGGGGTACCCGACAGATACAGGTAGGCACGAGTGGTAATAGGTAGAAAGTCGTCTTCGTTATTGCCTAGCTCGTCAAGCTCCTCATCAAAGGCAGCCAGCCCCTCGTGATACTCGGTGGCGATCTCCTTCTTAGCGACCTTCTTGTCTTCACCCTCGAATAATTCCTTGGCGGACTCTCGCCAAGCGCCGAAGTGGTATTCGTCGAAAATCACAAGGTCCCAGTTAGTTGTGTGAATCCACTCGTTCTTAGGTTTGATCATCCCGGTTTTCTTGTCCCTGCCAAGTAAGTCTTGGAACGAACCGAAGTACACTAATGGACGCATCGGATCTGCAGTATCCGGATCGCTACTAGCGGCGGAGGATAGGTATTGCCAACCCTCGAAATCGGCATGGGACTCTAGATCGGTCCGCCATGCATCTTCAACAGCGGGTTTGAACGTGACAACCAAGATGCTTTTTGCGTTCATGCATTTCGCAAGTTGGTAGGAGGCGAAGGTCTTACCGAAACGCATCTTCGCGTTCCACAAAAATCGCGGTACGGCACTTGGGTTCTCAGCCCAGATCGACTCGTAGTACTCGTAGGTCCTCTCCACAGCGCGCGCTTGCTCGGGCCGCATGGGAAAAGTCTCATGGTGAGTGCCGGTGAGTTCCTTCCCGATGCGCAGCTCTGTAACAGCAGTACGCACATCATCAGGTGAACATCGCATCCATTCTCGAGATGTCTCAATGCTGGGGTTTTCAAATCCTTTCTCGATAAGCCGCTGACGAACATCGGAGTCACGAAAAATTGACCCGTCCTCGCGCTCGGCGAGTTCGTCAATATGCAGAGTGTAGGACTGTTGCACCTGGCCTTGAGATTCCCGAATCCGCTTGTTAACGTCGGACTTTGTAGTCTGGCCAATTTTAATCAGACCAATGTAATCGGGCGATGGGTTATTCGAACTCCATGCGTAAATGCGTAACCGAGCATCAGGCTTAACTGGGAATAGCTCCTCTATTCTCTTACTCATCGCTCCCCTTTAAAGGCTTGATAGTGCTTTCGATAAAGGAAATATCTTCACTATCTAGCCCGTATTTTGTGTACAGATCAGCATCCGACCACTGACGAGAAAAATCCTGTCTCGGCACAAAGGAGAAGGACGAACGAGTTATATTCTGACCTGACAGAACAGATGAAACTAAAAATCGCACGAAGCGTGTACGGAGATATTCTGCGACATTCTGTGATTCCAACTCATCGCCAAAGGGGCCAACTATCAGGTAAGACTCAGTTGCGACAGTCTCTGGTGACATAGTCTCAATTCTGGAGAAAACACGGCGCATTCCATCTTTATCGGTCTGTCCAGCGTGCTCACTGGATGTCTTAGACAGCAAGACTTTCCAACGGTCGATCAGAGCCTCTCCCTTGGGAACATTAGATCGATCAATTCGCCCATCACGTCCAGCGGCATATAGATACAGGTCACCAACTCCATCACGCTCATGGCTGGAGTCAATGCCGAAGGGGCGCCTTGCTGAAACTAGCGAAGAAAACGTTGGATTCTCTACAGCTTCAATCTTCTTAATGATTTTTAGCGCACGGTTATCGCGAACAAACACAGAATATTCGTTAAGGACACGATCTACCGACGTTCGCTCGCCGCTAGAGATCGTCTCCACATGACAGGTTCCAGGATGGTCACGGTTCCATAGGAAATAACAGACCCCACCCGATACATCAACACCGTTAAACACATCACGAGAGTCTGGATAATCCGCTAAAAATCGAACTCTCTGGTCGTTCAGCATAGATTGACGAAAACCGTCAAGCCCCTTCCCGCCAGAGAACCATTTCGAGGGGATGATCATTACTAGAAACCGTGGATCAAGCGTTTTAGCTTGCTCGACAAAATCCCGATAGATCGGGGCTGCGCTGGAACCAGTACCACCTCCATCGTTAAGCTGGTAGGGCGGATTACCGATGATGACGTCAAAATGCATAGTCTCTCCGAATAGCTCGTCTATCCGAGCCTTAATGTCGTCCGTATGGGTGAAAGCGTAAGCGTGAGTTTCAAACTCATTACCCCGCGCGTAATCATCTTCGTTGGCACCGCAGTAGCGGCACTTACGGCGGATATAGACCGGGATTTCGTCTCCCGTGAGGGGGTCTAAGTGGAACTTGCGGGTGCCACCCATCCAGGTATGCTCGGTGCGCTCGAACCAAATGTTACCGGCCTCAGTAGTGAAAGACTTCACGATGGAGTGCGGACTATTGGCGTATCGAGAACAATAAACACTGCGGCGGGCCAGGAGAGCAGTGAGTTGTGTAATGCCGATGCCATAGACCTGCCGGGTAAGAATATGGTTAACGCGCTCAGTCAGGTCAGGGATAGTGAGAGCAAGGCCCTCGGTGAGGCGGCGAGTGATCTCACGTAGGAAAACACCGGATTTGGTGACCGGATCTAGGAAAGTTACGTTCGGATCCGCCCAAATGTCTGCACCATCATTGGCATCAGCCCACGCTGTTGCAAGGAGATCAAGCATCGCGCTCGCCATCTCGGGCGGGGTGAAGACCTCATCGTTAGAGAGGTTGGCGATACAAGTAAGAACGTCTGGATTGTGACCGCGCAGAGTGAACAAGTCCTGAATCATGCCGTGCTAACCTGCTCAGCAATCTCACGAACAGTCATTACCGGATGGGTTTTACTTGGAGCAAAGAAATCCTGTGCAGCGTCCTGGAACAACGAACCTTCAGCTTTCCACATCGAGCGTTTAGTAAGGTTCTCGTAACAGAAATCGCGACGTTGGAACTTTCCTTTACCTAGATAGCCCCACTCAGCGAACGTGATCGGCAGTCCGCTCGAATCGGTCATAGTCAACGCATTTCCTTGGACGATATTAAAGGCTAAGACCACACGCGCTGCTTTTGCCCATTCACTTTGGTCACTGACGTCGAGAAAAGCATTGAACAGGTCAGCAAGATTATCTCGACATTCCTGGATGTTGTCAGCCAGCAACTCGATTCCATAGGTGCACATCAGAGCAAACAGGGCATAATTACGCTTTTCGAAGCCGCTCACGCCGTGACGAGTTTGAACAGTAGCGAACTTACGGGCAAGAACTGCCATGAGAAAGTTACCGGACCCGCAGGCAGGTTCCAGAACACGCGAATCGATGCGCTCTGATTCTTCCTGGATAAGGCTAAGCATATCCTCAACCATCCATGGAGGAGTAAATACCTCCCCGTGATCAGCAACGCGCCGTTTAGTTCTAACTAAACGTTCCGCCTCATTCAAGTTCATCCCTGCTCCTTCAATGTAGGGATCTCGCTGTAAAATGCGATCTCCAAAGACACCTAATTAGTACAAAGCACGACTAGTCTTGCACATCCACACAGCATCTCACTAGTCTGTCACTTCCGTAGATAAGCAATCTTATGGACTAGAGACCCCATCCCAAGAAACCGGCTCTTCCGAATCTGAGAGGAGTAGCCAGGATAGGGCATCAAGCAGGAGGATCAGAACCCACCGTAAGATATGGCTTCCAGTATGAAGATGAAAGCTCCTACACAACCACCTTTTCGCCCCGAGGGCCTATGTCTGATTCTATGCCTCTTATTCCCGGTGTCATCATCCACGTCCCGTCAGTGGCGATTTTCTTTCCGAAGTGGAAAGTGGTTGAGCCCCGACGCTGTGTTTCTGCATCCATATAGGGGGTCCACCTCCACGGGCCCGATCCCTGTGTCTACTTTCCAGGGGTCGGGCCCTCCGTCGACTCCCCGTTCCAGGCGTCGAGGATTTCTCTGTGCAACCGAGCTAGGACCCCAAGCATGTGACGCCCGGTGTCAATATCTTTGTCCGTCTCTGAGTTATGAATCTCTATAGGGACGATAGTGCCTACTAAAGAGAGCAAGAATGTGGATCCGAAAATGGCCGGAAACGCGAGGCCATCAATGGTCGCTCCACCGTTGTACCCGATAGTACCCATTCCATCTGACTTTCCTGCGTTAGCTAAGCCAGCAGAGCTGGCATGCAGGTGTTCGCTCGCGATTCTGTAGTAGGCGTTTAGGCTTGGCATCACGAGCTTGTTAAGGTCCATGAATGAGGGTGTCTTCTTGGGAAACAGAGGGGCCGCCCATCCCCAAGATGTCGAAAACACTTTCCCATATGTACCGATAAGCTCCCTCTGTCGTGAATCGAGGGCGTCAAGAATCTCAGTGTTGATAGTCTCATCGATACCCGGAATTCCAGTACTGATCAGGTCCCTGGCGGCTCCTTTAAGGAACACTTCCTGATGGAGAAGGTATCGTTCCACGAGGTCAGGGCAGTTTGACTCAGGTGAGCCGTATTCCCAGAGGACCCTCGTAACAATATAGAGCTCGTGGAGAGAGCGAACACCGGCAAATGCGCCCTGAGGGTAGCCACCTCGCAGTAACCAGGACACTTCGTTGAAGGCGAGCAACGCCCTCGCTGCGAGCCCGGTCAAGGTAGTGAATAAGGCAGCATAGGCATCGTCTTCTGGGTCATCCTCGA
>NZ_DYXC01000167.1 GCF_020742345.1 Enteractinococcus helveticum
GTTACTCGGAAAAGCACAAAGGTCCGAGCTACTAAACATCCACGTACATGATCTGCGCAACTACACTTTTGATCGCCATAAGACAGTGGATGATACTCCTTATGGCGGTGGTGCGGGGATGGTTATGAAACCCGAACCCTGGGCACTATCGTTGGAAGAAATTTCCAAAGAGTCACCGGTAAAGAAACCTATTTTGATTGTGCCAACTCCATCTGGAGAGGTCTTCAGTCAAGCTGTTGCCTACGAATTAGCTGAAACAGAACATCTAGTGTTCGCATGTGGACGCTATGAGGGTATAGACGAGCGGCTATTCCATTGGGCCCAGGAGCGTTTTGATGTCCGGCTCATGTCGCTTGGAGATTACGTGCTGAACGGAGGGGAAGTCGCAGCCCTGGCCATGATCGAAGCCATCGGCCGACTAGTGCCAGGCGTAGTGGGTAATCCTGAGTCGCTGATAGAAGAGTCTCATAGCGATGACGGGCTGCTTGAGTACCCGGTTTATACGAAACCATCGTCATGGCGAGGTTATGACGTGCCTGAAATATTGTTATCAGGCGATCACGCTAAAATTGCGGCCTGGCGAAAGGAACAGCAGGTCGAGAGGACTCGTGAGCGACGTCCTGATTTATGGACAAAGCATCAAAATATGGCATAATAAGTCGTTGTGCCTGATGGGTGTCTGTTCTGCCGTAGGGGATCAGCTCACCAACGTTGGGCGCCGGGGTACCGGCTGGATGTTGGACCTCGAAATTTCCACCGCAAGCCGGACGAGCTTGCTGAAGTATGTGGGCGACCTGCGGCGCATCACTAGGAGTACACTCCATGAATCTTATTGATCAGCTGAATCAGAAATCACTGCGCGACGATGTCCCAGACTTCCGACCTGGTGACACTGTTGCTGTACACGTGAACATCGTTGAAGGTAAAACCCAGCGTATTCAGGTTTTCGAAGGCTTCGTCATGGCTCGTCAGGGCACCGGCGTTTCCGAGACCTTCACGGTTCGCAAGACTTCATTTGGTGTAGGCATTGAGCGTCAGTTCCCTGTGCATTCGCCAATCATCGACAAGATTGAAGTTAAGAAGCGTGGTCATGTTCGTCGTGCCAAGCTGTACTACATGCGCGATCGTAGCGGTAAAGCTGCACGTATCCCAGAGAAACGTAACTAAGTTCGTTTACCGTTCGTGACGAATTCGTCTAGATCACAGCGGGCCGGGGATCCTTCTTCGCAGGGGAGTCGGCCCGCTTTTGGCGTTAATAAGTGGATGCTGACCGGTCTGCTATTACTCATCACAATGATTGCCGGTGTTTTTATTTTCCGAGCATATAACGTCAATACTTATACGATTCCATCAGCTTCCATGGAGCCAGGTTTACAAATTGGTGATCGCATTGAGGTGGATCCTGATGCCTACGAAACCAACGAACCTCAGTCCGGGGATGTCGTCGTATTTGATGGGTCTGGCAGCTTTTATCCATATGAATCCGAAACTACGATGAAGCGTTTCTTTGACGGTGCGTTAAACCTGCTTGGTATGACGCCACAGCATAACGCAGTGGTGAAACGGATCATAGGAGTGCCAGGTGACACCATCGAGTGTTGTGATTCCAGTGGACGTCTCAAGGTGAATGGCGAATCATTAGATGAACCGTATCTAGCCGAGCCAGATCGCCCAGCGTCTTCTAGTCCTTTTCTGGTGGAAGTTCCAGAGAATAGGGTATTCCTGCTGGGAGACAACCGATACGACTCGATCGACTCACGAGCATTACTCGGTGCTCCAGGCGGGGGTATGATTCAGAAGACTAAGATTTATGGGCCGGTGATCAGTACACGATGAGAGCAAAACATTCAGATCGATCGGCTGGGAGACGACCCAGCGGGTTTTTGCGGGGCATCAGAGAAGTTCTGATCATCCTTGCGATTGCCCTCGTCGTCTCTTTTGTGATCCGCACATTCTTCTTCCGAGCATTCTTGATCCCTTCTGGGTCAATGGAAGAAACGCTACAGGTCAATGATCGTATTTTCGTCAATCTCATCGTGGATTCCGAAGAGAATCTAGAACGTGGCGATGTCGTGGTCTTCGAAGATCACTACGGGTGGTTGCCTCCTGCGGAAGTGGAAACGAACGCTTTTTATAAAACTCTCGAAGTACTCGGCCTTTATCCTTCGACTTCAGAGCAGCACTTGGTCAAGCGCATTATCGGCAAGTCCGGCGACCATGTTACCGTCGAAGACGGCACTGGGCGGCTCGTAGTCAATGGCACTCCGATCGATGAGCCGTATTTATACCCCGGGGTCGCCGGATCTGATGTCGATTTCGATGTCACCGTTCCGGAAGGTAAATTATGGGTCATGGGAGATCACAGAGATGCTTCCGGTGACTCACGCAGTCATGTCAATGGACCGAATGACGGCTTCGTAGATGTGACTGACGTCGTGGGGCGCGCTGAGGTTATCGCTTGGCCAATACAACGTTGGGGTTCCGCTGGCTCCAACAACGAACCCTTCGAACAGGTTCCAGAACGATGATCAGCGTCCCAGATTTTTCCATCGAAACTCAGTTAGCTGATATGTGCGGTCACACCATGATCGCTGGAATGGATGAGGTAGGTCGGGGCGCTCTTGCTGGCCCCGTCGCTGTAGGAATCGCAGCGGTAGATATTGCAATGAGTCAGCCGCTACCTGGTTTAAGAGATTCAAAGAAGCTCACTGCGAAACAACGTGAGAAGCTTATGGAGACTATTCCGGTCTGGGCGTCGACTGCTGTCGGGATGGCGACAGCAGATGAGATCGACGCATTTGGCATATCTGCGGCCCTTGGTTTGGCTGGTCGTCGGGCGTGGGATCAACTCGTCTCGCACAGCCCCGTGCCGGCGGGTTTGGTGTTAGATGGTAATACGCAATGGCTACAGAATGCACCAGCAGATTTGGTGGAACTGCTCGCACCGATTGATGCGCATATCGTATTGCAAACAAAAGCCGATGCCACCTGTGCAACCGTCTCTGCGGCAGCCATTACAGCCAAGGTTGCACGAGATGCGCTGATGGTTGAGTTAGCAAAGCTACATCCAGATTATGGATGGGACCGTAATAAGGGCTATGGTTCAGCGGCCCACCGGACAGCGCTCGCCGAACGAGGCGTCACGGACTATCACCGAAAGTCGTGGAACCTTGTGCCAGCAGCGATACAACCGCGTTTGTTGTAATCCCGGATGCCAGGTGATGGCAGAAACCACTACGATGTGAGGCATGACTGATCGCGATGATGAGTTGGCGCATTATGTAGCCGACCAAGAACTCAACCTGTACAGAGAGTACCGGGACGTGATCGGATTATTTCGATACATTGTCGAAACGGATCGTCGGTTCTACTTAGCGAATTCGGTTGAAGTCATCACGCATCATGAAACCGGGGACACATATTTCGAATTGCTACTCGTTGATGCCTGGGTCTGGGATGTTTTCCGCTCTTCACGCTTTATTCAACGCGCCAGGGTTCTGAGCTTCCGAGACGTCAATATCGAAGAACTCCCGAGCCGAGATGATCCAGATATGCCAGCCGACGGTCCGTTCGTAGCACCACCGCCGATCGAATAGCTGCCATTCCCGCAACGGTTTCGTGGCCCTCGAGGTTATCCACATTCCGGTCTTGCCTTCGCCACAAAGTTGTGACTTACCTTCAGACTGAAGGTGGAGGTGAGGCTATATGACGATCAACCCCTCACAAAACGATCACATCGCATTAGGCCACTATGGCGAAGAAATTGCCATAGCAGCACTAACCAATGCTGGATACCGGATTTTAGAGCACAATTGGCCAGCTCCTACCGGAGAAGTCGATATCATCGCCTACCAACGTCAGCAGCTGGTTGCCCTTGAAATCAAGACTCGCTCAGGCATGGGCTTTGGCGACCCGTTGGGCTCAGTTTCGGCTACACAGTTGCGGCGCATCCAACGCGGTCTGCTGCACTATAAGCAAGCTGTTTACCCGCGATATGCCCATACTTCAATGCGTATCGATGTGGTTGGAATCCTGATTGATAGCAACGGGGAAATTACCGCTGATTTACTGCAGGATGTGGGATAGATGGAGTCAGAGGCCAAAACTCCTGTAGTACTCAACGTCGATTCACCCACTAGGATTGGTCGGGCTTATAGTGTGGCCTTGAATGGAATGACTGGGCGTCTTGTCACCGTCGAGGCAGACATTGGCAATGCACTGCCAGGCTTTACCCTCTTAGGACTTCCGGATAAGTCGCTCCAGGAGGCAAAAGACCGAATCCGAGCAGCAGCACGAAACACTGGGCTCCCTTTAACTCGACGGCATCTCACCGTCAACCTAACGCCGGCGTCCTTACATAAGCGAGGTTCCCATTTCGATCTTGCAATTATTATGGCGGCCTGGGGAGCTGACTATGCAGTCGCAAACGAGTCAGGGCCGATTTTTCTCGCTGCTCTTGGTCTCGACGGTACTCTCCAGTCGGCACCAGGTATCTTGCCAGCAGTTATGGTTGCTGTTGAATCCGGGTATCCAGAAGTTATTGTTGCTACCGCAGCTGAAGCTCAGGCGAACATGGTCCCGGGTGCACAGGTGCGAGCCTTCAGCCATCTTTCAGAAGTTGCCCATGCTTTTGGAGCACCGTTGGAACCTCGAAGTGTTTCATTTTGGCAGAGACAGAATAACCGCTTGCAAGAAGAACCACAATTAGACTTAGCTGAAGTTCAAGGGCAACAGGAAGCACGGTGGGCCTTAGAAATTGCAGCTGCCGGGGGACACCACATCTTGTTACAAGGGCCACCTGGTGCAGGTAAGACCATGTTGGCTCAGCGGTTGCCAACTATTTTGGCGGACATGGAGCCACAAACCGCCTTGGAAAATGCAGCGATCCGTACGCTGCTGGACAGTGAAGACACCAACACACAGCTACCCACACGTCCACCCTTTCAGGCACCCCATCACTCTGCAACTGCCACAGCACTCATTGGCGGTGGATCGGGCATCATACGACCTGGTGCAGTATCCAGAGCACACGGGGGAGTGCTCTTTCTTGATGAAGCCGCAGAGTTCAACCGCGATGTCCTCGACATGCTCAGACAACCACTGGAAAGCGGCAAAGTAACATTGGAACGGGCTCGTCACACGGTCGAGTTTCCAGCACAATTTCAGCTGGTTCTAGCCACAAATCCATGTCCTTGCGGTTATGGTTACGGCACTGGCCAACACTGTCGGTGCACATCTTTACAGCGACGTCGCTATATTAATAAACTTTCTGGGCCGCTACTGGACAGGATTGACTTACAGGTCACTGTCCATCCGGTAACTTCGCAACATCTAACGGGCGTACAATCTGCGGAATCATCTGCGACCGTAGCTCGTCGCGTCACTGAAGCCATACAACGGAGTCGGCAACGGCTATCCCGATTTGGGCTGACACGCAATCATCACATTCCAGCGCGACTATTCCGGGAACCAGCGTTACAAGTAAGCACAGAAGCCAAACGTATCCTGGATCGCGCACTAGATGCTGGTGATATTAGCGCTCGCGGGTATGGTCGTGTTCTACGCGTGGCCTGGAGCATTGCAGACCTACTGCAGGCAGACCAACCCGGTGCCGAACACATAGACATGGCACTGTACCTACGGCTCAATACTTCCGGAGAACATCATGGTTGATCAAGAACTCCGCCGGGCACGTGCAGGTTTGACCCAAGTCATTGAACCAGCCGACGCATTAGGCGTCGTAGGTGCCCAAGCCTGGGGACCACAGCGACTGTTGGAAATTATTGAAGGAGCGATACCGAGCCAGCAAGATTGGAAAACGCTGACTGGCTATGACCCAGATAATGAAGAACTAGCTCAAAAGATTAGGCGGAACCTCGGTGAGGCCATTGAACGATGGCGTCGACGCAAAAAGTATCTGAAGCCTGATCAAGCTTTAGGATACATTGCCAGGATTGGTGGACGATTTATCACTCCGGAGGAAGAGCAGTGGCCTGCCGCACTCGCGGATCTGGGAGTTACCGAACCCCTCGGTCTATGGCTACTTGGCAATGGAGACATTCCATCGGCGGAAACTACTTTAGGACTAGTTGGCTCCCGGGAAGCTACCCATTATGGTGAGAAAGCTACAAAGATGCTGGCTATCAAAGCGCGTCAAAAAGGTATCACGGTGTTATCTGGTGGAGCCTACGGAATTGATGCTCACGCTCATCGTCAAGCGCTAGCCGTTGAGGGTCAGGGAGTCCCAACCGTCGGTGTCCTTGCAGGTGGACTAGACCGCCTGTATCCTGCGGGTAACACAGAGCTGCTCCGTGAGATCACACGAGAGGGTGTCCTGGTAACCGAGATGCCTCCGGGCATGCGACCCAACCGTTACCGTTTCTTGAATCGAAATAGGCTCATTGCAGCGCTTTCGGCAGCAACTATCGTAGTCGAAGCCCGCTACCGTTCTGGTGCATTGAACACGGCAAACCACGCTCATGAGCTCGGCAGGATAGTTGGTGCAATTCCGGGACCCATACAGGTGCCAACTTCCGCAGGATGCCATCGACTCCTCAAAGAGACGCCAGCGATGCTTATCGATGATCCCGCCGATCTTGACACACTCTTTGGCGAACCATTCAGGAGCGATATCACCCATGCCAATGTCGAAGTGGCGCGCGACCACGACATGCTGAATGTTGAAGAGCTGTTAGTTTTCGAAGCGCTACCTGTACAACAAAGAACAACACTTGAACATTTGTGCGACATCACAGGCCTCGCGGTACCATCCATTACAGGGATTCTGACGAAACTTGAGCGACATAAGCTTGCAGAGCAAGAAGCAGGCATGTGGCGAAAGCAGAGAAACACCTGATTCGAGTGCTTTGTAGCGGAGCCGTTTCATGTCAGAGTAAAAATATGGAGAGCCACCTATCGTCCCAAGACGCTGCACTAATCGATGAGTACTGTCATTATTTAGAGCACCAAATGAATCGTGCAGCTCATACCATCAAATCGTATCGATCTGATCTGATCGGATTAGTCACTGATTTGATAGCCGAGCAGGATGAACCCATTGAAGTTTTCCGACGTGTGACATTAGACGATCTCAGAATGTGGTTGGCGCATCTTAATCGGTCCGGGATGAGTAGAACCACAATTGCTCGAAAGACTACAGCAATTCGTCAGTTCATGTCATGGTTAGTTCGCCAAGATATGCGAGACGAGAATCCTGCTGCCCGCCTAGTTGCCTCTAAACAAACGTCTCGACTACCAGGCACACTTACCCAGTCACAAATCCGGCAAATACTTGATGCCTTACACGCGCGCGTTTTCAACAAAGATGAGACCGAACTCAATCCGATTGCTCTCAGGGATCTTGCGATGGTAGAAGTGCTGTACTCTACCGGAATTCGCGTTGCGGAGTTAGAAGGACTCGACATCGGGGATATAGATTTCTCAAACGAAATGATCAAAGTAATAGGTAAAGGCAACAAGCAACGGGTTGTGCCGTTAACATCTCCTGCAGTACAGGCGCTGAAAAAATGGTTGAGCATTGGCCGACCGTCAGTTATTGCTGACAAACCACATACTCCTGCGATTTTTCTTGGAGTTCGTGGTGGGCGCATCGGTGTGCGTCAGATACGTGAAGTGGTTAATAACATGCTGCGAGAATTAGGCGATACGTCTGCCTCAGGAGTTCACGTCCTTCGGCATACGGCAGCTACGCATTTACTCGACGGCGGCGCCGACCTACGTTCAGTTCAGGAACTATTGGGCCATGAATCCTTGCAAACAACGCAGCTTTACACACACGTATCAATAGAACGCTTGCGACAGGGGTATAAACAGGCACATCCGCGTGCATAGGTCGCGGCTCAGCAAGGGCTTATCTATGCGTCGTTAAGTTGACGGTCCCTGCTGTGTGTCGTATTTTTGCTGCGTTACGTCATCTGTTAACGTGGTGTTGGCTATATCGATTGTCATCGGGCATAATGGTTGCTGTTAGTTCATTCGGATCCTTGTATCCAGTGGTCGTAGGGGAAGACGTACCGCTAGTAACGGAGGATCGGAATGTCTGACATTGAAGCAAGAGGAGTACTCTACGTACACTCTGCCCCTGCAGCCCTCTGCCCACATATTGAATGGGCAGTTGGGGCTGCTTTGGGTGCACAGGAAAAGTTAGAATGGGAGCCTCAGCCGGCAGCCCCAGGCACCTATCGTGCTGAGATCGACTGGATTGCCTCTCAGGGTAGTGGGGCTAAATTGGCCTCGTCACTTCGTGGCTGGGCACATTTGCGCTACGAAATTACTGAAGAAGCATCACTAGGATCGGACGGTTCCAGGTGGTCGCACACTCCAGAGCTGGGGATCTTCCATGCCACAACTGACGTAACCGGCAATATTATGGTCTCAGAAGACCGCATCCGCTATGCCTACGAACATGCAAACGGCGACCCGTCTGCTGTCTACCATGAGCTTTCTTTGGCTTTGGGGGAGGCCTGGGATGAAGAATTAGAACCTTTCCGGCAGGCAGCTGATGGTGCGAATGTCCGTTGGCTCCATCGGGTAGGCTAACCCTCCACAACGATCCTTCATTAACGGCGAAGGTCGGTGCCCAAGCGGGAACCGACCTTCGCTGTTTGGTTTAACTCTGTGTGTCTAATAACTGCGGAATGCAACAACCGCGTTGTGACCACCAAAGCCAAAGGAATTACTCATTGCGGCAATATTGCCGGAGGGCAGTTCAGCTGGCTGGCCGTGTACCACATTCAGTGGAATATCTGGATCTTGATTATCTAGGTTGATCGTGACCGGTGCCTTACGGTGGTGGATGGCAAGTACCGTCAGGATCGCTTCAATTGCACCTGATGCACCGAGTAAGTGACCCGTTTGAGACTTGGTCGCCGATACCAGAACATTATCCAGGTGACCAGCAAAAACGGATTTCATTGCTATATATTCAGGACGGTCACCGACCGGAGTCGAGGTTGCGTGAGCATTGACGTGGAAGATTTCGTCCGTTCGTATGTCGCCTGACTCGAGAGCTGCGCGGATAGCTCGAGATGCGCCCATACCTTCTGGGTCTGGTGCAGTTATGTGGTGAGCATCAGAGGTAACGCCAGAACCGGCAAGAACCGCGTAGATCTTTGCGCCACGCGCACGCGCATGTTCTTCAGACTCCAGTACCAGTGCACCGGCTCCTTCACCGAGTACGAAGCCGTCACGGTCGGTATCGTACGGGCGTGATGCGGCTTGTGGATCGTCATTGCGCTTTGATAGGGCCTGCATTGCGGCAAATCCCGCAATGGGCAGTGGGTGGATAGCTGCTTCGGCTCCACCGGTGATGACGACATCAGCCTGTCCAGTTTCGATCAGACGACGAGCGTTGTCCATAGCTTCTGTACCGGAAGCACAAGCTGAGACGGTGGTCAGTGCACCACCGCGTGCAGAAACATCCATGGAAATAGCTGCTGCTGCACCATTTGGCATGAGCATAGGGACGGTCATTGGTAGCACACGACGGGGCCCACGTTCACGCAGGTTATCCCATGAATCCAATAGGGTCCAGACACCACCGATGCCGGTGCCGAATGCGATCGCAAGTCGTTCTGATTCGACCGTCGATTCATTGAGCCCAGAGTCGGCCCAGGCTTCGCGCGCTGCGACTAAGCCCATTTGTGTGGTGGGATCCATCCGACGTGCTTCGACGCGTGAGAGCACTTCGGTTGGTTTATTCGTGAGCTGCGCTGCAAAAGTTACAGGCAGGTCATATTGTTCTACCCAGTCTTCTTCTATTGGCCGCGCACCAGAGGTACCTGCCAGGGCGTTTGCCCACATGGTGTCTACGTCGCCACCGATTGGGGATGTAGCGCCAAGACCGGTAATTACGGCTTTACGGGTCATATCCAATGCCTCGATTAATTGTTGGCCAACAGTGCGGCCAGGGTTTTAGAGTTTTCGTGAAGTCGCCGGCGGCCTAGCGGGCCGGGAAAGTTCCCGGCCCACCGCTCATGGCGGACTGTAATGTCCGACTTCTACCGTTAGGAAGCGTTCGCGATGAAGTCGACAGCATCCTGAACGGTCTTGAGGTTTTTGACTTCTTCGTCAGGGATTTTTACGTCGAATTTTTCTTCGGCGTTGACGACAATGGTCATCATCGAGATTGAGTCGATGTCGAGGTCGTCGGTGAAGTTTTTGTCCAGCTGGACTTCTTCAGTCTCCAGACCGGTTTCTTCGTTGACGATTTCGGCTAGGCCGGAGAGGATTTCGTCTTTGTTAGCCATGAGCAGCTCCTTGTAAGTAGGCGTGCAAGAAGGATCTTTGCACTATTTCGGACTATGTTGTGGTCAGAACAGATTGTGCCGACTTAGGGAAGACGTACAACCTGGGCGCCGTAGACCAGCCCGGCGCCGAAACCAATTTGAAGAGCCAAACCACCAGATAGTTCTGGTTGTTCTTCTAATAAGCGGTGCATTGCCAGTGGAATTGAGGCCGCTGAAGTATTGCCCGCATCTGCAATATCGCGTCCAATGGCAACGTGGTCTGGAAGTTTGAGTTGTTTGGCGAACTCGTCGATGATGCGCATATTCGCCTGGTGGGGCAGGAATGCAGCAAGATCTTCTGCCTCTACGCCGGCGTTCGCTAAAGTCTGTTTGGCTACTTTAGCCATTTCCCACACGGCCCAGCGAAAGACTGATGGGCCCTCTTGACGCAGAGTCGGCCATACGCTGCCTTGACTACCAGGCTCAACGATTGCAGTTGCATCTCCGGTTCGTTCGACTTCCTGAATGATATTTCGCATTTCGATGCTGGAGCGAGTCATGCGAATCATGTCCCAGTCTTCGCCTTTGGAACCCCAGGTGGATTTGGAGATACCCGGTTCCTCGGAAGCCCCAACGACAACAGCTCCGGCACCATCACCGAGAAGGAACGAAATCGAGCGGTCGGTGGGATCCACGAAGTCGGAGAGTTTTTCGGCACCAATGACCAAAACATAGTCGGCCATACCGGAACGAACCAAGGAGTCTGCTTGCGCAACGCCGTAGCAGTAGCCCGCGCATGCTGCTGAAATGTCATAAGCGGGTACGTGAATTCCTAGCTCTCCTGCGATGACTGCAGCAGCTGAGCCGGTGGGGTATGGGAAGGTTACCGTGGCAACAATGACAGCGCCGATATTGGCCGCTTCGAGACCTGCTCGTTCAATCGCCTGTTGTCCTGCTGCCAGAGCCATGTCAGTCAAGCTGGTCTCAGCATCTGCGCGCTGGCGAGTGACGATACCGGTGCGTTGGCGAATCCATTCATCGGAAGAATCGATTGGTCCTGCCAGATCATCATTCGTGACGCGCTTAGACGGACGATAACCGCCAACAGCTAGAATTCGGCTAGCCGTATTTGTGGTGTACTGATTTAACGTTGCTGTGGACACAAAAAACCTTACGCTGAGATGGTCTGGGTATGTTCGGCAATGAACTGTTGGGCTTTTTCAAGATCCCCAGGGGTCTTGATTGCAAGCGTCTTGACGCCTTTCATAGCGCGGCGTGCAATGCCGGTCAGGGTACCGCCCGGCAAAAGTTCGATGACGCCTGTGACACCTTCATCAACCATGGTCTGCTGGCATAGATCCCAGCGAACAGGTGAAGTGACTTGACTGATGAGACGGTGTAGAAATTCTTGGCCTGATGTTACCAACGTGCCATCCTTGTTGGAGGCCACAGCCACTACAGGATCTTGGGTGATGAGTCCTTGAGCAAACGCTTCAAGTTCCGCAACCGCTGGTTCCATATATTGAGTGTGAAATGCTCCTGCGACCTTGAGCTCAATTACGCGGGTCTTTTCCATCGGGTTTTCGGCAAGCGCTGCTAGAGCTTTTTTGGAGCCTGCAGCAACGACTTGGCTTCCACCGTTGACGTTTGCCGGTGTGATGCCGTGCTCTTCCAGATATGAAATAACTTCGTCCTGGTCACCACCTAGGACTGCTGCCATACCCGTGGGTTCTATTGCCGCGGCGGCAGCCATGCCTTGTGCCCGTACCCGAACGAATTCTAGTGCCTCAATGGGGGAAAGCACTCCAGCCAGTCCGGCTGCGGTGATTTCTCCGACCGAGTGCCCGGCAGTCATCCAGGAAGTTGTGTCGAGTTTCTCGACTTCGAGGGCTTGAGCTGCCAGGAGTCCGGCTGCCACGATCAGCGGTTGAGCTACCGCAGTATCTTTGATTGTCTCTTCATCAGAAGTCGTTCCGTGGGTTGCAAGATCGACGCCAGTGGCTTCTGACCATTGGTTGAGGGTTTCAGAGATACCGGGCAGTTCGAGCCACGGTTCCAGAAAGCCTGGAGTCTGAGAGCCCTGTCCCGGGCACACGATTGCGAGCATAGATTCAACTCTTCCAAATTCTTCGGACATAACCAGTCAAGCTAGCCCACGAGTATACCGAATGTTTTTGTAGGTTTCCTACAACGACAATTGGAGTTCACTCAAAGGTGTTCTTGTTTCTGGTCATTGTTGTGGCTGGTTTAAGACCGTATCAAGTCTACCCGTCATGAGTGCTACTTGTAGGACATATGCATCTCTTGGCGATGTTGGATCCCATCCGGTCAGCTCAGCGACGCGCTTGAGTCGATAACGCACAGTGTTGGCGTGAATGAATAATTGACGTGCTGTGGCCTCTAATGACCCTCCCGTTGTCGTGTAGACATCGACAGTCTCTAGCAGAGAATGTCCCGCACGCGATAGTGGCCGATACACTTGACTGGTTAGCGCTGCTCGCGCAACGGTATCGCCATTTAAAGCCCGTTCCGGTAAAAGTTCTGAAGCAGCTACTGGCCGTGGAGCAGCGGGCCAAGCCGGAGCCGCGGAAAATCCTTCAAGAGCTTCCTGCGCAGAGCTGGGTGCATCGACCAATGAGTCAACTATCCGGCCATAGACAATAGGGCCCTCACCAAATCCACGTTGAATGGTCCTCGTGTCGGCTTCAACATCATTGACATCCCCCAGAACAATGACGAGCCGATCTGAAAGGACACCAATAAGAATTTCTAGATCGGCACGCGTAGCGATTTCGCGAAGCTTGGCAACCAATTGAGGTTCCTCAAGTTGATCTGGTTGGCCAACCATGACTGTAATGCCGCGGTTTGCTTTCCAACCAGTTGCTGCCGCTCGTGACCGTATCTCATCTGCGCGGTCTCCTGCCAGGATGGAATCTAATAAAAGCGCTTCCAATCTGGCGTCCCAGGAACCCCTGGTTTCAGCAGCGCGAGCATAGACTTCTGCAAGAGCGAACGCGATCTCTCGAGAATAGAACACCACTGCATACCGTGCGGCTGCTTTATCAGGTTCCGCAACGATCGCTGGTAGCTGGGTTTCAACCACCTGAAGGACTGTGCGGAGCAGCTGTACCGCCTGTTGCAGAGACACGGTACGAGAGAGCTCCGTTGGTGCATTGCCGAACACCGAATGCAGTACTCCAGAGACTGAGGTCTTCACGGTGTTCTCGCTATGTTCGAACCAATCAGCGAAAGTCGTGAGCCCTTGTTGTGCAATTTCTCCCAAACTTGCTCGTTGGCTCGCTGGCAAATCGCGATACCAGGGTAGTGAAGTGTTGAGCTGATGTAAGACCGCGGTTTTGAGCTCACCAAGATGGGCACGCACCGCGGCTTTTGCTTCGGCGGAGACCGGCCTAGGAATTTTGGCAGACCAACTGTTCTTCACTTATTTGGCAACCTCCGACTATCTGGGATCGATTTTGTGTACATCGCCTAGAAAAATTATTGGGGATTGCTCAGGTATCGAGTATTGCAGACATTTCTATATCCTCTGCAACCGGGTCAGGTAATAGGAGATTGCAGGACTTTCCACAGTAGCCGTTACTACTGGAACAATCGCCGGTCTGTGAATAAGGCCGGCAACTTGGACCGTGTACTTGTGCCTGCAACGCGAGAAGAATGATTAACCACCACATTATCGTAGCTCAGCTCATAGCACTCTGCACTGTTAAACATTCTGGCTGCTGGAGTGAACCAGCAGCCAGAATGAGCTCGTTATGAAGGCTCAGGTGCGAGGCTAGGCGTCTCCACCTGCGGTTCCTGTGGTACCGGCGTTGACGTCGTCAAGGCGGTACTGTGCGAAAGCAGTGGCGGCAGTCCCCTTTTCGACCTTGCCATCTTCTTCCAATAGCTGCAGTGCACGAACCACAACAGAGTGGGTGTCGATACCGAAGTAGCGACGTGCAGCGGCACGAGTGTCAGAGAATCCGAAGTCATCGGCACCAAGGGTAGCGAATTTATTCGGAATGTACTGTCGAATCTGATCTGGAAGTAAGGTAGCGAAGTCAGTGGTTGCTACTACTGGCCCCTCGGTTTCTTGCATAACCTGGGTGACGTAGGGGATCCGTGGTTCTTGGTCTGGTTTCAGGAGCTGATCACGTTCCGCAGCGACAGCGTCGCGGCGCAGTTCGTTCCAGCTCGTGACTGACCAGACGTCTGCAGATACACCCCAGTCGTTGGCCAGGACCTCAGCAGCTTCGATAACCCATGGCAGAGAGACCCCCGAACCCATAAGCTGAACCTTCGGCCCACCAATATCAGAGGTCGAGAATCGGTAGATGCCCTTCAACAGCCCCTCAATATCGATGCCTTCTGGTTCGTCGAGGTGAGTGATTGGTTCGTTGTAAACGGTGATGTAGTACATCACGTTACGAACGTGATCACCCATATCGTGGTCACCGTACATCTCGTACAGACCATTGCGCATGATGTGGGCAATTTCGTATGAGAATGCTGGATCGTAGTGCTTCACGCCCGGGTTGGTTCCGGCGAGGATTGGCGAGTGGCCATCCATGTGCTGCGTACCTTCACCTGCAAGTGTGGTGCGTCCTGCGGTTGCACCGATTACGAAACCACGAGTCAGCTGGTCTGCTGCAGCCCAGAAGCTGTCACCGGTGCGCTGGAATCCGAACATCGAGTAGAAGATGTAAACCGGAATCATGATCTCGCCGTGGGTCGAGTATGAGGTACCTGCAGCAGTCAGCGCTGAGGTTGCACCGGCTTCGTTAATGCCTACGTGCCATAGCTGGCCTTCTGGGGATTCCTTATACGACAGGAATAGGTCGCGGTCGACGGACATGTAGTTCTGACCGCGTGGGTTATAGATTTTTGCGGTTGGGAAGAACGAGTCCATACCGAACGTGCGCGCCTCATCCGGGATGATCGGCACGATACGTTTACCTATGTTCTTGTCACGCATCAAGTCACGAAGCAGGCGAACGAATGCCATGGTGGTGGCAATCTGCTGTTTGCCCGATCCCTTACGAGAGTGCTTATATGTCGACTCTGGCGGCAGCGGCAGCGGATCGTATTTCTTACGACGTTCCGGTACAAATCCACCGAGCTGTCGGCGACGCTCTTGCATGTACTTGATTTCTTCAGCGTCTTGACCCGGATGGTAGTACGGCATGGCGTACTGATCCTTTTCGATCTGTGCATCAGAAATCGGGATGCGGTGACGATCTCTGAAGATCTTGATCTCGTCAATCGTCATTTCTTTCATCTGGTGGGTCGCGTTACGGCCTTCGAACCCAGGGCCCAGGCCGTAGCCCTTAATAGTATGGGCAAGAATTACCGTTGGTTTGCCTTTGTATTCAACGGCTGCCTTGTATGCAGCGTAGACCTTCTTGTAGTCGTGGCCACCGCGCTTCAGGCCCCAAATTTCATCGTCAGTCATGTCGGCAACGAGTTCTTTGGTTGTTGAAGAGCGCCCGAAGAAATGTTCGCGTACGAAGCCACCGGACTCAGCCTTGTAAGTCTGGTAGTCACCGTCTGGGGTTTCATTCATGACGCGAACGAGTTCACCGGTGTCATCGGCTTCCAATAGTGGATCCCATTCACGACCCCACAGGACTTTGATTACATTCCAACCGGCACCACGGAAGGAAGCTTCAAGCTCCTGGACGATCTTGCCGTTACCTCTGACCGGCCCGTCGAGACGCTGCAGATTACAGTTAATAACGAAAGTGAGGTTATCCAGTTTGTTGTTTGCAGCAATGTGCAGCGCACCGCGGGATTCGGGCTCATCCATCTCACCGTCACCCAGGAATGCCCAAACGTGCTGGTCTGAGGTGTCTTTGATCCCGCGGTCATGAAGGTAGCGGTTGAACTGCGCCTGGTGAATAGCGTTCAGGGGGCCGAGACCCATTGAGACAGTTGGGAATTGCCAAAAGTTATCCAGCATCTTCGGATGCGGGTACGATGGCAGGCCATTTGGAGCCTGAGATTTTTCCTGGCGGAAACCATCGAGCTCTTTCTCGCTCAAACGACCCTCAAGGAAAGCCCGTGCATAGTTACCGGGGGAGGAGTGACCCTGGAAAAAAATCTGGTCACCGCCGCCAGGATGGTCCTGCCCGCGGAAGAAATGGTTTAGCCCAACTTCGTATAGGGTCGCCTGACCAGCATATGAAGAAATATGGCCACCAACCCCTACTCCGTCACGCTGTGCTCGCTGCACAATGGCAGCAGCATTCCAGCGCAAATAGTTACGGTAACGGCGTTCTAGTTCTTCATCGCCTGGATATTCTGGTTCCTGATCGGCAGGAATGGTGTTGACATAATCAGTGGTGGTGACCATCGGCACGGCCACAGATTTGGTGCCGGCACGTTGCAACAGTTGGCGCATGATGTACTCGGCGCGTTCCGTTCCAGCGGCATCAACCAAGCTGTCAAAGGATTCGATCCATTCAGAAGTTTCCTCAGGATCTTTGTCGGGGGCGTGATCGGTCAAACCACTTAGGATGTCAGAGCTTTCTTCAGCTGTGCTCACTGCTGACCTCTTTTCTTTCACTAACGACTATTGTGTCTTGTCGTTTATTGGCACGCATATGATCTCGGTTGTGATCAATTGCGTCACGTCAAAGGGATCTCAAAGGGGATTCTACCCTTGTCCGTCCAATCGGAGGGGTAATCAGTACTCGTTACGTCAACTGCAATCTCTCGCTGGTCAAGCTAGAACACAATAAGATGGCAAGATGTTGCTAATACCTCAAGAATTTTGAAAAATAGAGTAACCACAATTTGTAAAAGGAGTGTTGTGAGCAACTCGGCGTCTGGTAAAAACCCAGATAATAATCATTATATTGCTGAACTCGAACTAGCTGTTGGGGATGTTATCCAAGAGCTGGGATGGGATGAAGATATCGACTTCGAATTCCGAAACGGTTTAGAGGACGCCCTAGGCGAAGAGTTCCTCACCGAAGAGGACCGAGAGCCGGTCGACGCAGTGCTCCTGTGGTGGCGAGACGATGACGGTGATGTCGCTGATCTCACTGATGCCCTTGAAGATGCCACCACCAACCTCGATGAGGATGCGTCAATTTGGTTGCTGGTGCCTCGGGCTTCACAGCCCGGTCATGTCTCTCCAACAGATATCTCTGAGGCCGCTACTGTGGCCGGTTTTCGTGCCACCACCACGGCAGGTGTTTCTGAAGACTGGTTGGCAACCCGACTCGAACCTGCAGTCGCGCACTAGTGACAGTTCCCGCATTACGTGATCAGTACGGGCAGGAATGGCCATTTCCTCCCGTTGAAGGGCCCGATCAGCCAGGTCATGATGCCACCTGGCTTATCTTCATTCCGGGCGCCTATACCCCCGTATGTATGTCAGAACTCAAAGAGATTGGCAGTGTCGCTCATCAACTGGCTGGTATGAGTGTGGGTTTACGACTTATAGCACCAGACTCAGCGCCTGTTTTGCGTCTAGTTGCCGATGAGCTGGACTTGGAGATTCCCTTTCTTTCTGACTTCTGGCCGCATGGTGCTGCAGCAAAGCAATACGGAATCCTTGATGAGACCACGGGACGGCCCAAGAGAGTCAGCCTGCTGGTTGATCGTAAAGGAGACGTGCTGGAAACGATTGTCTCAACGGAAGGTGCCCGCAATATGACCGAGCATCTCTCGGTTTTGCAAAACAAAAAATAATGGGCTACTATTGAATCTTGTTGCAGGGCGGAAACGCCAAGCACATGGGTCTTTAGCTCAGCTGGTAGAGCAACTCGTTTACACCGAGTAGGTCATCGGTTCGATCCCGGTAGGACCCACAGAAATGGAAAACCGTCTTACCTTCCTTCCTGCTGGTGCAGGGAAGGTAAGACGGTTTTCTTATATCAATGGATTTAGTTTAGGTTGTTCCTACCCGCCGTCCGTGGAATTTAAAAAGCGCGGCCGAACAACTCTTCCGCCTTAGTTCTTTGATCTTTGAGGTGATCCGTTGGTGGACACCTTGGCTGAAGCCAGGCGATGGACATACCTCCGAAGTTCAAACAGTGTTTGGGCTACGTTGGAGGCACGATTATTGCATATATGTTGAGATAGCGTTATGACAGTCTGCAGATCTCAGCAATAGACGTTGATTTCCTGGCAGGGTGTGTGGGCGCGAGGAGGCTTCTAATGGCGTATCGAGGCCTCGCTTAGGCGGGGCTCTCTATATCGGGCATAAGTTTCTGGTTGCAGAGATCCTATTAGCAGTTCATGAACGTGGCCAAATAAGAAACTACCAGCCAAATTCGGTGTGTTCAGTGCTTCATCCGTTCTGGAACTTCACGGAGACTTCACAGGAACGATTGTTAACATGACTCGGTGGTTCGCAAACACGACAGTGAAAGCAGATTCAATTTCCGATGACATCAGCAACAACTAAACCTCCCAGTGAACCCGCAGTTAAAGCGGGTTCTAAGTTCCGACCTGACATTCAAGGCCTACGGGCTGTCGCTGTGGGTCTGGTTTTGCTATACCACGCGGGATTACCGTTCCTTCCCGGTGGTTATGTCGGAGTTGACGTATTCTTTGTCATCTCAGGGTTTCTGATCACGGGCATGTTGGTTCGTCAGTCGATGGAAAAAGGTCGAATCGAGCTCGCCGACTTTTATGCCCGTCGGATCCGAAGAATCCTTCCAGCGGCCACAGTGGTATTAGCTTTCGTCGCGATTGTGACATTACTCGTTCTGCCGCGTACAAGATGGGACGCCATTGGCACTGAAATAATTGCTAGTGCGTTTTATGTGGTCAACTGGGTGTTGGCCGGTGGTACGGACTATCTCAACGCTGAACAGGCTGCAAGTCCGATTCAGCACTTCTGGACTCTCGCGGTTGAAGAACAGTTCTATATCTTATGGCCTGCGCTGCTTATCGGGTTACTCTGGCTCGCGACAAAGCGTAGAAAAGGCCCTGACACAGTGGATGCGCGCAGGGTGCGCATCCAGATCCTTTTACAAATCGCTGTCGGTATCGCGATCGTGCCATCATTCATTTGGTCGATCTATTACACAGACGCGAATCCTGCCCCTGCTTATTTTGTCACTACGACACGATTGTGGGAGATTGCAATTGGAGCGGCAATTGCGATCTTCGCTACGCAGCTGCAGAGGATTCCGGATGCCTTTGGATTCGCTCTTCAAGGTGGCGGTCTCCTGGCAATCTTAATGGCTGGTCTTTTGTACACTGAGGGAACGCAGTTCCCTGGATATGCTGCCCTCTTGCCTACATTGGGAGCTGCTGGCGTGATCGTTGGCGGAATGAGCGGAAGGGCAACACGAGGATTCGCTACAGTTCTCAATGTAAAACCGATGCGATGGATTGGAGACCTATCGTATTCGCTATATTTGTGGCATTGGCCGCTCTTAGTATTCGCAGCCTACCTTGCGGGTGGTGTACTACGCATCCGGTATGGGTTGCTGATTGTACTTCTTGCGATCATCCCGTCTTGGCTCAGTTACAAATATATCGAAGAACCCTTCCGGCATTGGCAGCGACTGAAAGAGAAAACAGGACGCGCGCTACGCGCCGGGGTGTCACTAATGGCTACGACAAGCGTTATCGGTGTTGCAGTCGTAGTTACCAGTAACCAGCTAGCGTCTACCGGCGATATGGCTTTGTCTGCAGATGAGCCCATGGGTGCTGAGGTTGTAGAGATTGACCCTGACGCTCTAGAACCGGTGAATCAGGTAACTTATATGACTCCAGATGTTACAACAGTTGATGACGATGTCGCCGACGTGTATGGAGATGGTTGTCACGTAGATGATACGTCCACAGAGTTCGACCCGTGTATTTACGGCAATCCGGATTCGGACTATGTGGTGGCAATCGTAGGAGATTCGCACGCTGCACAGTGGGTACCCGCACTGCAGAAGATAGCCACTGCTAATGACTGGCGCCTAGAGACTTACACCAAGAGTGCGTGTGCGCTGAACACAGTCGCAGTGAACGCTGGCGGAAGCTTCTATGAAAGTTGCTACGGCTGGGGTGAAAATGTTTTGGATCATTTTACTGGACCCGAGGCGCCCGATCACGTAATAGCGAGCGCGTCAACATATTCTGCCTCTGATAGCTCGGAAGTCCCAGAAGGAGTCCGTACCGGTGACGTCGGAAAAGGCTTCGAAAACGCCTGGACTCAGATTCAGGACGCAGGTGTAGGACTGACCGTATTGCTCGACACGCCTAGGCCACGTATGGATGTACCGGAGTGTATAGCCGAAAATGAGGAAAATCTGATCGAGTGCGCAGCAGATCGCACAGAAGCTGTGAAATTCAGCGGTCACGGAAGACTCTTGGATGCCGCAGAAGCTACCGATACGGAGACTGTTGATATGACGGATGCTATATGCTCGCCGGAGGCTTGTGCGCCAGTTGTTGGTGGCGTCATCGTGTGGCGCGATAGTCACCATATCACAGCGACCTATGCCGAGACGCTTGCTGGAAGTCTGCAAAGGAAATTGCAACAAGATTCGTCGTTAGAATTTTCTGAGTAAGTGATAGCACGGGTTCTTGAAATCTTATCTTGGTATAGGTTACTGCAGTTCTGGCTATTGGATACTCTAGGGTTCATTGTAGTGATGACAGTCTCAGTGACTGTCGTTGAATAGCAAAAAAGAGGTCGACCTGGTGGTGGACCATTGTGTCGTTGTTGGTCGAAGGCGTGGGTTATTTTGACATCTTAGCGCGGTGTCGTTCTCTGCGGCGGACGAGTAGCAAGATCAATAAGATGGCCAACGAATTCACGCTGGAACAAGTCACCACATTGGGCCCTGAAGAAGTGTAGAGTTTATTGCCTCATCGTCGTGCCGTGGTAGCGGCGGGATTTGCGGAATCCAGTTTTCTCGTGAACAGCGATCGCCGGATCCGTCGGGTAGGAAATCCACGCTGAAAGTCGAGTGGGGACGCTGCACGGCTGCCGATGCATCGGCGGGTTTGAAGTTCGATAGCTATCCGCAATCCTGCGCCCGATTCAACGAAAACGCTCAACTGCGTAACCTGATAGAGAAACTCTCGCCACAGCCAGGCCAGTGTATGTTCGTAGACTGGGTCGGGTTAGGAGTGTGATTGTGAACCCTTAGGGGTAAAACCACTAGCGTGTCTGTTTCGGTCGCGAAACTAGGTAGGCGCTTTGCCGAACTAGTACAGGTCGAAGGCGAATATCTACAACCGTTACCGGCCACGGCATGGACGAAATCAGTGTGGCGTAAAGCCAAAGTTGGGTCGGATTATTATATCCAAATCGATCACCGGCGCTACTTGGTGCCATACCAGCGCGTGAGCAAAACTGTTGACGTGCAACTTCACGGAGGTTGAGGTTTTGATCTCCTGGGATACCACCGAATCGCAGCACACCTACCGGAACACCGGTCGCAAGGGCTGCTACACCACGAAACGCGACCCATGCTCCGGCCAACGACCAACTGAGCTCGTCGTTGTGTTCATGAGTACGTCGTCTGGGCAATATGTGTTGGGCCAACAACACTGAAGGTATCACTGCTTTCTTAGGCGTTGC
>NZ_DYXC01000168.1 GCF_020742345.1 Enteractinococcus helveticum
GGGTGATGTTGCTGCGCGCATCGATAGGCCTGGGCGCACTGATAACTTCCCTGGTGCTAATGGTTTTGCTACTCGCCGGACTATTCTGGGTCACCAACAATCCCCGCACAGTAGAGCGCTGGTTAAAGCGCCAAAAGATTATCAAAGGCAAAGTGCGCGACGGACTGGTTGAACAAGCCCGCAACTTAAAAGAAGTGCACCTATCGCGGTATCAATTCCTCTCCGTATCCGCGCTGTCTTTCGGCCACCGCCTTTTTGACATGGTTGCCCTGTGGGCATGTGTGTGGGCTGTCAGCGGCGCAATCCCATGGATTAATGCCGGCGACAATGAAACCACCCTCGCCGGTGTAACCCTGGCTTATATCACCGCGAAGCTAGCTGGCTCCGCACAAATCACCCCGGCGGGACTGGGCACGGTGGAAGCGGCAATCATCGCTACGCTGGTGGCAACCGGCATGACCGCGGTGGAAGCCACCAGCGCCGCGGTCATCTACCGACTTATTTCCTTTGCCCTGATGACCGCCATCGGCTGGGTAATTTACTTCTGGCACTATGCCCGCAAGGGACTAACCCTATCCTCGCTGAGCATTCCCAATAATGAGCCTAATAATGAGAAAGAAACACAATGACCAAGCAGCTCACCTATGACATCATCGCCATTGCCGTCTTCGCCGTCTTGGCGCGCTTCGCTCACCCACCCGTCACCTTGGGCGGCATCTTCGATGCCTTCTGGCCCTGGGCACTCGGCGCAGTCATCGGCTGGGCTATATTGACGTGGGTATTCAAGACCAACAACATCTGGATGCAGGGCCTGGTTGTGTGGGCCTCCGCGATTATCTTCGGCATGATTTTCTGGGCACTCGTGAATTCTTCATTGCCGCACTACAGCTTCCTCATCGTCGCCATCACCATGTCCGCACTGTTACTCTTCGGCCGCCGCGCCATCGGGCGGTTCCTCAACCGCCGAAAAGCCAATCACAAATAGCCCGAGATGCGCCGAACGCTATAAAGCCCGGCCGCATTAACGCTCAACGTTGACAACGTCCCCGGAATTGTTGAATAACGCCACGGGTGAACAAGCTGCTCAACAGGCTGCAGCTGCTTTACCAGGTACATCACAAGAGGGAAAGCCCAAACCCCGAAAACTAGAAAGTCTTGGGGTCCGGTGCGATGGCGTCCGTCATGCCCCCACGAGTTGCATTAGCTCGGTGTAGTCGGTGACCACGTCGTAGGTGACGTCATCTCCGCTCTTCTTGTTGAGCGAGGCAAAGAATTTGCGGGCGCACTCAATCTTTGCATCCTCGACGCCTTTCAATTGGAGAGTTGAAAGTGATCCTTTGGTCTCTGCGACGAAGTACACGTGTTTAACGGTGCCTTCCTTGAACGCGATCGCCCAATCCGGGTTATAGTCACCAACTGGTGTCGGGATGAAGAACCCGCGTGGCAGCTTCGCATAGACAGCAACCTCCGTACTGGTATCCAACTCCTTGATGAAGGCCCGCTCGATTTTGGAATCGGTCACGGCGTAGTCGTAGATGTGCTTCGAAAGCTTACCGCCAGCGTGGGTGAGATCTTGCTTGGACTGGTTAGCAGTGAAAATCGCCGAGTCAAAGGTCTCGTCCAGTGCGTCGTACGCGAGGTGTTCCACGATGACCGTCGCCTTTTGCTCATTGACCAGCCGTGAAGCTTCGGCGATGAACTGTTCCGGATTCAATCGGAACTTCCCAAATGTTTCTGGTCGAATGCCCTGGAGAATAGCTGCGACCGTACGGCGAGTCAGTTTCGTTTTTCCGGCGACTTCACCCAAAAGATCGTACTTCACCTGCGAGCCAGACGTCACCGCCTCGGTTACGGTTTTAGTGCTCGACACCTCAAATCCTGTCCCCTTGGACAGATCGTCAACCTCGAGGTCGCTGAGTTGCTTACCAGCCCGAATGACGTACTGCATGGATGAAACGTTGAGGTGCTTATCTATGTGGTCGACGGCTTTACGGATCAATTCGTCTGAGTCGAAATCGACTTGGTAGATCGCCTTGTGATTAATCCGGCCCCACAGGCTCTGGAACTCCTTACGCGCGAAATTTTCTTCGTTGAGTGGAATCTTCTTTGGTTTACGGTCGTCTGTAGGCTTGGGCACGTCCATATACAGCGAGTCGACTAACGGCCAGACGAAGTCCATCATCGGCAGCAATACCTCTGAAGTCGGAACTGTGAGCGTCCCTTCTGACTTGGCTTCCTTGTATGTTGATGTGACTTGGCCGTCATCGTCGATGTAGTCATTGCGTGCCAAGTAGTTGTAGAGGGCTCGAGCCAGTTGTTCTTCCACGATCGACTCGCCATCGGTGGTCTGGATCGTCTTGCCCTTGAAAAATTCGACGCTGGCCTTGTGTGGGCGAGCAGCCAGGGATTCTGACAGTTCCCTCTGGAGGCCATCGACAAATTCGGTGTAGGACTCGTCGGTCACTACAGTAAGTTCATTAATGTCATGAACCCGAGCGCCAATCGTTGCTTCATCCATACGTTCACCACGCTGGTCAACAGCCAAACGGAGACCACGTCCGATTTCCTGACGTCGAGATACCGTATTGTCGCTCTTCTTTAACATCCCCATGACAAACACATTCGGGTTGTCCCAACCCTCACGCAGTGCTGAGTGGGAGAAGATAAACCGCACGGGCTCGTTAAAGGAAAGCAGTCGTTCTTTGTCTTTGAGAATCAGTTCGTAGGCATCTTTGTCCCTGGACTGCCCCTTATCATCACCGCGGCCAGAAATCTTGCCATCAATCTGGTGCTTGGACTTCTTATCAATGGAAAAGTAACCCTGATGAACTTCTCGGATCTCGTCACGACGCAGGTAAGCCTGGTAAGCAGTAGTCGCTTCGTCAATGGGCAGTTCTCCAAGGATCTCATCGCGAATCAGCGTGTACTCTTCCTCGAACACTCGCGCATACTCGCCTAATGTGTCTTCTCGGGAGTAGTCGCGGTACTTCGCCACCTCATCAATGAAGAACAAGGAAAGCACCTTGATGCCCTGGCTAAACAGTTCACGCTCCTTGTCCAGATGAGCACGGATGACTTCTCGGATCTGGATGCGGCGCTTGGTGTCCTCCGTGACGTCACGGTCAGCAAGCTGTCCCGCAAACACGATGTCACCGTTACTCAGCTCAATCACGTCACGGTTCGCATCAATATCGACGACGACCAAGGACTTACCGTCTGGGCGGTAAGCTTCCAACCCGTTAGAGAGGTCGTAGAGATTCGTCCCCTTCTCCACCCGCTTGACCTGACGCTTGATCCCAGTCTTGGTCTGGACCTCGATCTCGACCCGTGCCCGTGGCAACGCGCCTTTCGCAATCTCAATTGCCTCGAGGTAGAGGTATGCCGTGAACCCCGCCAAGCCCTTGACAGTAATACCACGGACAGCAATCTGTTTGACTAGCTTTTGGTTGTACGCATCCAGTGCGTCCAGGCGATGTACCTTGGTGTGCTCAACCTTGTGAGTTGCGGAGTACCGCAGCATCATCAGCGCGTTAAATCGCGCCAACGCCGCCAAGGACTTAGGAGCCCCAATCTTCTGAGGTTCGTCGATGATAACAATCGGCCGGTTAGCGCTAATCACATCAATGGGTCGGCGGGACTGAAAATCATCAAGTTCGTCATAGATACGGCGGTTGTCTTTGCCCGTCGCGTTGAATGCCTGAATATTGATGATCATTACCTGCACCCCGGCATCAGAGCTGAAGCGCTCCAGCTCGTGCAACTGGGAGGAGTTATAGATAAACGAGCGTGGCTTAGTGCCGTAGAGCTGCTGGAAGTGTTCAGCAGTTACGTCGAATGTCTTCTTCACACCTTCACGAATCGCGACTGAGGGGACAACAACGATGAACTTCGACCAGCCATATCGCTTGTACAACTCCATAATCGTCTTAATGTAGACATAGGTCTTGCCAGTACCAGTCTCCATCTCGATATCTAGGTTTGGAGCTCCAGGGGCTGCCTTGCTATCAACAAGTTTTGCCGACAATGGCAGGTTATTAGACCGCTGTACAGCATGTACGTTTCCCAATATCTGGGAAGCCGACAGGGCAAGCTCGGCGTTGCGGAGACCGGCGTCCGGACGGTCGTCTGTCTCGAACAGAGCAGGGTCCGTCACTGGGTTTATCCGACCTGGATCAATCCGGTAAGAAATACCGTCGTGTTTAGGCTGGCCAGCGAAGGCCTCAACAACGGCATCGACAGCATCGGTCTGGTACTGCTGTACTTTGAATTGGAGCTTCATTGATTGCTTTTCTTTCTGCAAGGTCCGGCTTCACAAACATGCTGTAAACAAGTAATTCTGCAGTTTATCGCGGAATTTAGCCAGATTGCTTGTTTAAATCTTGTTTTAATAAGGTCATTAGGACGGTTTTTAAACAAGTTTCCATCGCGGCTTTTGTTGCGTCCCAGCGTTATAAATCGTTCCCTCTTTGCGCATACGCGTCAGCAAGTTAGTCACCTTCGAACGCCTTTGAGTCTCGCCGAGCAACTCTGAAAGATATTTGCCGAGGAGCTCATCAATCTCTTTTCGAGATGCGCCACCGTACTCAGTGAGAAAGTCGACGACGAATCGAGCATAGTGAGCATCATCCTGCGCACGGGTACGGATATAGTCAGCCTTCTGACCAGTAGCCGCCGCTACTGCCGAACTTATCCGGGTACCGCGCCCCCGCCCCTCAATCAACTTTGCTTTGCGTAGGCGGGTATTCGCAGGACGCGAGATCTCCAGCCCCTTCTGTACACGGTCAAGCGCAAGCACATCTTCGAGTGGCAGGTCTGTGCGCATCATAAGCAGTTGTGAGAATGCTTCATCGATCACTGCTCCGGGGATTGTCAGCTTCACTTCATCCGGTGTGCTGAGTTCATAGTCAGGCAATGGCAAGAAGCGTCTAACCTGATCTTGAACCATTCGGTGAATGCCATAACCCATATGATCGATGAGGTTTAATTCCGTCATTGCCTCTACGAGGAATGGATTGCGGTATCGGCGCGGGGTACGTTCATCGAGTGCGTAGTCATCGGGCGTGCCGTCAAAAAACTCGCCGACGCTTTCAAATACGATGCGGTCAGAGTGCTCTGTGACGATGACCCGAGCGTTCTGCGCATAGTCTTGGTGCGCAATACAGTTGTAAAGTGCTTCCAGAATGCTGCGTTCGTCGTACTTGTTGATTTCTCGATATATCAGTTCATTAGGCGGTAAGAGTCGAAGCTGTACATTCCGGATTCGATTGGCCAGCGCCGTGGTATTGAGGAGGAATGGTAGCCGGAAGTGCTCATAAGCCTGCTGTTCGCCTACCAACTTCCAGGTCAATTGAGCTGGATGCGGAGTCAAAAGGTGCGTGGAAGTGTCAGCACCAAGAAGTAGAAGTGCGGCCCTCGTGATCATCCCGTCACGAGTTAACCTCGCCTTAGAGAGAAACGTCTCATCATCCCATGCTGCAATATCGGAGGCACGGAGACGCGGCGCGTGACGCTCCGCGAAGCCTTGACGTGCGCGGGCGATCGCGGCCGAATCAAGATGAGCAATCGTTGCTTCAGGAACGACGAGGGCGGTCCAGTCCGCACCAATAGTCTGCTGCCTAATCTCATCCAATTTATCGAGTGTGAGTGGCACGAGGCTCTCGCCCGCGCGTGCGCGGTAGTCACCCTTCCACGAGATCGGAATACCTTGTGGGGCGGCAGGCACCTCCAGCAGCACCACCCGTTTTTCATCGATGGTGACCTCGTGAGCCTCGCGGATCGTAAGTCCCTGATCAATTGATTGATGAATGTGTTGCTTGAGTGATTGCCGCTGCTGACTATCAACGAGATGGGTCGTGCCAACGATCTTGTGATCATTCGAAACGCCGAATACAAGCCACCTCGCACTGACACCACGAAGGTTTGCCTCATTGCTCAGTGCTGAGACATACTCACCGGTCTTGTCCACGGAGAACTGACGCGCAGCCTCCTTAAACTCGACAACTTCGTTCTCCCATCCAGTAAGCAGCCGGTGAAGAAGTTCGGTGAGTTCATCATTCATCAAGGTCATGGCGTTTCTCAGATCGTTCGCACTTCGGTGGACGGAGACACTTCACGGAATATCTGCTCCGCATTAATGCGCGCCGCGTCAGACTCAAATGCGTCATCACGGAAGACAGCACGCAGCGGGCTACGTTCGGCAATAGCTCGGATAGCTTCCGGAGATACTGACTCCGCGAAGCAGGCAATCAGCGCACCGTCATCAACGGAATACAACTCACGGTTGTCAACCAATTCCCGAACTATCGGCAGTGATAACTCAAGTCCCCAGTCTAATAACACCTGGAACAGTAGGTCTTCGCTCGAACGATCCGGTTTAACGCTGCCTTGATAGAGATTAAGCTCAGACTGTTCCAGCACGTCAGGGGACCTACGAACATCAACCATATTGGTTGTTGTGATATGGAGCGAGCGGAAACCTACGTCAAGGGTTGATACATGGAGACCCGCAGCGTCAGAAATCGATTGACCTGCCTTCCTGACACGTTCTCGGGCAACTTCGGGGATACCTCTTTTCCTGCCGTCTCCGTGATCGTGCAATTGAACTAGGATGAAACGACGAGAACCCCCGTCCTCAGCGTTCTGCTGAATCACAGCATCGGCAGTTGTTCCTGACCCTGCAAAAAAATCCATGACGATGTCATCACTGTTCGGCTCGGTCGCAAGCGCGAGTATTCGCCTAATAAGCATGGTCGGCTTCGGTGTGTCGAAGACAGTATCGCCATTTGAAAACTGCACCCGCGCAAGCAATTCTTTCTTCGCATCCTGACTATGACCGACCTCGTCATATGGCCAAAAAGTCTGAGCGACTCGCCCCTGTTTAACTTCAGTCAGGAAGCGCTTAATTGCCGGTCGCCCCTGGCCGTCGGAACCGAACCACACACGGTTGTCCGCAATCATTTGACGGTAGCGTGGTTCCGTGTAAAGCCAGGCTCGGCCAGGAGGTGGAGTAAAAACATTACCTGTTGGTGTCGATAGCTCGTAAAACTGACTCGGCGTTGCATGACCGGCCGCTGCTGTTGCATCCGCCGCCTTCCACCGACCCCGGGGATCACCGTCAGGATTCTTGTATGCTGCGTTCTGTTCCTCCGTGCGTGGCAAGAGATTCGATGTCCACGTCGCCGCGTTGCGGGCATATACATGGATGTAGTCGTGAACCGACGCAAACTGCGTCGCGCTGTTCATCGGCGAATAGACTTTCTGCCAAATGACGGTAGCAACGAAGTTTTTAGAGCCGAAGACCTCATCAAGAAGGAGTTTCAGCGCCGCGGATTCAGCATCGCCAATCGAGATAAAAACTGCCCCGTCTGGAGTCAAGAGGTTCCAGGCGAGCTTCAAACGCGGGTACATCATGCTAAGCCAGTCGGAGTGAAACCGCCCACTCGTATCTGAGTTGGCGGTGATTCGCTCACCATCTTCATTCACCTGGCCAGAACGGAAAAGGAACGCCTCGGCATCCTCCGCAAAGTCGTCCTCGTAGACAAACCTATCCGACCCGGTATTGTAAGGCGGGTCGATGTAGATCACTTTGACTTTGCCCAAGTAGGACTCTTGAAGCAACTTCAGGGCGTCGAGGTTATCGCCCTCAATGAACAGGTTCTTCGTGGTGTCGAAATCCACCGATTCCTCACGGACGGGACGAAGCGTTTTGGCGATCGGTGCATTAGCCGCGAAAGCCGCAGTGCGTTTCCCAGGCCAGTCCAAGCGGTACCGCTCCTGTGGCCCGTCGACGATGCGACCGGTCAGTTCTTGACGTAGCAAGTCGAAGTCGATGGCACGCTGCGGGTTCCCCTCAGCATCAAGGGTCTCTGTGACAACGGTTGGGAACAGTTCGGCAAGTTTGTCGATGTTAGCTTCTGCCAAATCTGGTGATGTCATACGCAGCTTCTCAATCATGCTGCACCACCAAACGTAGAGCAGAATGACCTGCGAACTTGTTCTGCCACGATGGCAGGCCGTTGCCATAGTAAGCATCTACAGCGCCCTGACCTCGGTCGATGGCGACTTTTCGCGGAAGATCTGCTCGACGTTGATGCGTTCCGCATCGTCCGCGAAATCCTCGTCGAGGAACACAACGCGAAGCGGCTTGCGATCGGCGATCGCAATGGCTGCTGAAGAGAGAGAGAGAGAGAGAGAGAGCAATTCTCGCGTGACTTGACACACATCATTAAAGCCCCTTCCTCAACATTGTAGATATCAAAACCATTGGCTTTTTCCTTTTGAATGGGCATTGTAAGTTCCAGTCCCCAGTCGAGCATGACCTGAAATAGGACATCCTCGCTAGATCTATCGCGCTTAACACTGCGCTCAAGTTCACCAAGCACGAGCTGGTCAGTAGCGTCTGGCTCCCGGGTCACGTTGGACATGTTAGTGGAATCAATCTTTACGAGCCGGTATCCGATATCTGGAGATGTCAACTCCCCAGAGAGTTCCGTTGCCACGTTTCTGAGCCGTTCAAGGCTCATTCCGAGAATCGAGTCAAACGTTGGCTCGGGCTTTTCCAGCGGTTCTTGAATCTGTACAGAGATGAATTGACGATCTCCGCCATCAATTGAATTCTGGACCATGACGGCGTGCGCGGTCGTTCCGCTGCCGCTAAAGAAGTCAAGAACAATGTCGCTGTCATCCGTGTTTGTGGAAAGTTGGAGTATGCGCTGGATGAGTTGAACGGGCTTTACCGAGTTAAGCACATTCTCCGTGTGCTCAAACGGCACGTACTTCAGCAGTGTCTTCTTGGCGTCCTGAGTATGGCCAACCTCGGAGTATGGCCAGAAAGTTTGTGGAGTGCGTCCATCAGAAACCTCGGACAAATAGCGCTTAAGCCTTGGGGTACTGTCCGGACCGTTGCCCCACCAGATTCTGCCCTCGTTAGCAAGCTCTTGAAATCGAGCTTTGGAAAACCTCCAGTAGCTTCCCTTTGGTGGTCCAGGAATGATTCGTCCGCTCGGTGTCTCGATCGGGTATAGCCCAGCATCGTAGCGATTTCGCGCCGCCAAATCAGACGATGCCCACGGCCCCTTTGGGTCGCCGTCAGGGTTTTTGTACCTTGCGTCCATTTCCGCAGTGCGCGGAAGTGGATTCGGCCTCCATTGTTGCTTGTCACGTGCGTAACAAACGATATAGTCATGGTCTTCCGAAAACCATTGAGCGGAGTTCTTGGGAGAAAAAACTTTCTGCCAGATGATTTGGGAGACGAAGTTCTGCGCACCGAAGACTTCATCGCACAACCCGCGAAGGTTGTCGATTTCGTGGTCATCTATGGAAATAAAGATTGCTCCATCATCCTTCAGGAGATTTCGTGCGAGCTTAAGACGTGGGTACATCATGCTCAACCAGTCAGAATGATAGCGACCGTTGGCATCACTATTCGCCACCATCCGAACGCCTTCGTTATCTGTCTGGCCCGAGCGGCGAAGAAACGACTCGGTTGATTCGGCGAAGTCGTCATCGTAGATAAAATCGCGCCCAGTGTTATACGGCGGATCGATGTAGATGAGTTTGACTTTACCGAGGTAAGACTCCTGCAGAAGCTTAAGTGCGTCGAGGTTGTCGCCCTCAATGAAGAGGTTCTTGGTTGTGTCGAAGTCGACCGAATTTTCTCGTACTGGGCGAAGAGTCTTGGCGATGGGCGCGTTGGCGGCAAACGCTGCCGCGCGTTTTCCAGGCCAGTCGAGCCGATACCGCTCCTGTGGGCCCTCGACGATATGGTCGGAAAGTTCTTGGCGTAGCAAGTCAAAGTCGACTGCACGCTGCGGGTTACCATCAGCGTCGACAGTTTCAGTGATGACGGATGGGAACAGCTCGGCAAGCTTGTTGATGTTCGCTTGAGTTACATCTTGCGATGTCACACGTAGTTTTTCCATGGGACTTACCTTTGCTGTTCCAGCTGTGCTTGTTTGCTTTTAAGAGTTCGGCGCAGTTCTATTTTACGGTTGAACTGTTTCTCGTTGTTGAGTTTGCGCTCCAGTGCCTTGATTTCGCGTTCGAGCTTGCCCACAGCCTTTAGTCTGTCAGCAACCGCAGCCATACTTTCGCCGGTTTGAACCTCGATCTCAGTGAGCGGTTCGAGCAGAGCAGTATAAAGAGCTGGCAAAGTGATCGCGGTCGGCAACGGTTGGCGCTCTGTGTCAGCGTGCTGCCAACTGGTACTGAAGTACTGACTGATCTTTGGGGCACCTGCACCGATTTGTTTGTGGGCTGCGACCATACGTGTCTCACGCTTACCTGCGACATCGCGGTTGATCTCGAAGATGAGCGGACGCGGCATTGACCTATCAACGGCGCTGAGCACCTGTTCGGAAACGTCCGAGCCCTTAGCTTTCACTTGGAATACCGCAATGTCGGGAACCTCATCAGTGCCCACTAAGTTGATGGTTGTCTGTGCCAAGTCATATGCCCAAACCACATGATCGATCTCTGCGACGAATATTTCCCGCAGAGCCGTATTGACGTTGGCACGCTCGTAAAATTTCTCCTTCGGAACCCGGCGCCCAAAGTAGGCTGCGCTTGGCCACTGATACAACAGGTCAGGCACTCGCAGTCGCCTCCTCTACGGAATCGACCACAGCAATGAACGCTGTGAGTTCAAAGTCATCGAGTCCGGCTATGGTCTGAGTCAGCGCGGTGGTGGGACCCCGAGAAAACAAGCTGTCAATGTCGCGCTCCTCGGAAATTTCAATCATCGAATGGATTGCATCCGTCAGCAGCTGAGAGTACTGGTTCATGTCGGCACCGTCTTGTGTCGACTCATTAAATACACCAACTGCGTTAGGCACTGGCTGGTCGTAGGGACGGCATGCAGTGCGCAGGAGGTCGAGCAGGTGCTTGGCTTCAGTATGGTCGGCGATCACCTGTCCTTCCTCGTCGAGGTAGACGAGGTAGTGCGGGTGGAGACGGTTACCACGGTTCCCGTTCTTTGCAGTCAACTGAGATTCGTCGGCGTTGACGTTTCGCAATGCGAATATCACACCGGGCACCAGCCCTTTGTCAGGATCGGCGGGGACGACGGCATGTAATCCCTTCGGAACTGTCGAAAGATTGCCGTACTGCTTGATATATCCGAGCAAGTCCATACGAAAGTCATTAAGCCCCAGGTCAGTGATAGAGACACCGGTCCGAACGTCTTCGAGCTCAATGACTTCGTCTTGGAGTTTCCGGAGTTGTTCCTTACGGAAGGCAGCATCTGTACCTTCTTGAGTAAGCACATTGTCATCAGCGGTGCCCGCGATATCGGCGATAACCATCCGATTCTCTACGCGTTCCTTGAGGTTGATGTACTCGTCTAGTGAGATGTCCGGCCAGAAGTTCACCAATTGGATGACCTGATTAGTGGACCCGATACGGTCGATACGCCCAAACCTTTGGATGATACGAACCGGGTTCCAGTGGATATCGTAATTTACAAGGTAGTCACAGTCCTGAAGATTTTGGCCTTCGCTGATGACATCGGTGCCAATGAGCACATCGAGTTCACGGGTCTCACCAGGCATAATCACGTCACGCTGCTTAGAGCGTGGGGAGAACATCGACATGATCTGCTGGAAGTCGTAGCCTTTGCCCAGCGTGGTCTGCGCGCGGTTACCACCGGTGATCACGGCCGTCTCTAGCCCTGCGGTGGCTAGCGCCGGGGCGAGGTTCTTGTAAAGGTAGTCTGCGGTGTCAGCAAAGGCAGAAAATACCAGAACCTT
>NZ_DYXC01000169.1 GCF_020742345.1 Enteractinococcus helveticum
TCGCAAAAACCTATGACTCAGCAATGGAACAATACCAGGATGAGGAACGAGCACACCGAACAGCCTGGGATGCCGTAAAACAAAAATATGAGAAAGTAGGCGATCATTGGGAGCGCAAGCCTAAGAAAGGTGATTCCGACGCGCAAGCAGCTGGTGGCAAGAATACTGACCGTGATACGGCAGGCGGCGTTGACACCAATGCCACCAAAGAACATCTTTACGAACAGGCTAAAAAGCTTGATATCTCCGGACGCTCAAAGATGACCAAAGACGAACTTATCGACGCACTGGAAAAGGAAAGTAGTCGGAAAACTTCCGAGCATTCCTGACCCATTGGAAGGCCAAAGGAGGATTCGTTATGGCACAATCCGACCAATTATCTTTTCAGAATCCGGTGGATCGTTTCCCGGAAATCTCACCTCCGAAACAAGATCAACCCGAGCCAGGATTTGATGCCGAACTCGTTCCGAAAGCTGACCACGGCGAAACATCATATCGCGGTACCGGCAGGCTCGAAGGCCGCCGCGCGCTGATCACCGGTGCTGATTCGGGTATCGGTGCGGCAGTGGCCATAGCGTTTGCGCGCGAAGGAGCCGATGTTGCACTCAACTATCTGGACGTAGAACAGCAAGACGCTGCGCACGTGATTCAAACGATCCGCGACTCTGGTCGCAAGGCCATCCCGCTGCCGGGGGATATCCGCGATAAAGCATTCTGCAACCAACTGGTTGAAGATGCCGTCCGTGAACTTGGCGGCCTTGATGCCCTCGTCAACAATGCCGGCAAACAGGTGATTTCCGAAAGCCTGACAGACCTGCCCGATGATCAGTGGGAAGAAACCTATAAGACGAATATTCACGCGATGTTTTGGATTACCAAAGCGGCACTGAAACACCTGCCTGCAGGGTCAACGATCGTCAATACCACCTCGATTCAAGGCTATAACCCAAATGAGATGCTGATCGACTACGCATCGACAAAAGCTGCCATCAATAATTTCAGTAAAGGGCTGGGCCAACAGCTAGCGCCCAAGGGGATTCGTGTAAACGCCGTAGCACCAGGACCAATTTGGACGCCGATCCAACCGTCCCAGGGGCAGCCAAAAGAAAAGCTGCCAGATTTTGGTCAAAATACTCCGCTCGGACGGGCCGGACAACCAACGGAAATTGCCCCAGCATTCGTTTTCCTTACCTCACCCGAATCCAGCTACGTGATCGGTGAAACGCTGCACGTCAACGGTGGTATTCCAACACCCTAACGAGGTAGCTTTGACCTTTCTTATGTCAGCGGTACGTCAGTGCTGCGGTAGTTCCTCAAGGCTTGCTATCAGGGCTTGCACTGTGGCAGTTGTATGCCCCGGTGGCAGAGCCAACATCAGCGCGTTGCGTGGAACCGAATCGGATATTTTCCGTGCCACGAGTGGGCGGCCTTCAGGTGACGTCGATGTCGAATGCATTAACAGGCCGTAACCGATGTTCCGGCCAACAAGATTCTGCACGGTTTGAACGCTGCGCGTTCGGATTCCTACCTTGGGATCTAACGATCGACTGTAAAACTCATTGAGAGTTCTTTCTAAGGCCGGCCTCTCGTCGAGCAACACCGCAGGAAAATCGGCTAATTGTGCTAGTGACACTTCCTCGGATGCTGCCAGCGGATGTTGTGGAGACAGGACGGCATGTCGGCGGTGATCTTGAACCAGAATAGTTCGACACCCTGGCTCTAGCTGCGCTTCATAGAGCAGACAAGCCGACAGTTGCCCCGCCAGCATTTTTTCTTGGAGTTCCTGGGCGTTATCCTCGTCGAAAATCAATTCAACTTCAGGATGATGTATGCCAAACCATTCGACCAAGTGCGGAATCACATGCATCGATAAGGTACGGAAACATCCAATATACAACGGCCCTGACAAGGTGTTCTTCACCTGAGAAACATGGTCGGCCAGCTGCTGAGTTTGATCAAGGATGGCTCTGGCTTCAGGGAGAATGATGCGACCTTCAGCGGTGAGTGCCACTCCTTTTGCAGGACGACGGATCGTTAGCGTGACTCCGAGGGTCTTCTCTAGTTCCGTGAGAGCAAGGCTGACGGCTGCTTGGCTCACGTGACTTCTGGCAGCGGCTTTGGTGATGGATCGGGTTTCAGCTACAGCCACAAAGTATTCCAGCTGGCGGAGGGTCAACTCATTCATAAGTAAAGCTTAAGGATTCCGTGAGTTCTTTTCGATATGCAAGGAAGTGTGACGCGGGTAACGTAAAGGCTTGTTGGTGATGTGAATCACGAAAGGATTCTTGTGACTCATTGTAGAAGCGCTCATGAAGCAAGCGCGACGCCTCACGTTGTCACGCTGGGGACAGCTGGCGGCCCCCGATGGTGGTCAGACCACCAGGGTGAACCTCGACAGGGAATAGCAACCGCTGTGGTAGTCGACGATGGCTGGTACTTAGTTGATGCCGGCTCGGGAGTGGGCCGGCAAATTCAACGGGCCGGGCTATCGATGGCCGACCTTAAAGGGATCTTCATTACCCACATGCATTCGGATCACATTGTGGATCTCGGGGCGTTGATGTTGTTTGCACCCTTCGAGATCAAGCAGGCCGGACGAGGCCCGATCCCGCTGTATGGTCCTGCAAACCGAAGTCGAGTCACACCGCTGTCGCCCCGCGCAACAACCACGCCGCAGCCGGTCAATCCAGACCAACCAGGGGCAGGCATCGAAGCAACCTTTGCTGGCTTGGTGAATGCCTACTCGGCTGACATCAACGACCGTGTGATGGATTCATTGACCAAGGGGCCATACGAATACTTTGCACCCCAAGATATTCAGTTACCTGCAGACGTGGCGTTCGACCCAGACCATAACGTCGCACCGGCGATGGAACCGTTTGTGGTATTCGCCGACGAAAACGTCCGCGTCACAGCGACTCTGGTCTCGCATCATCCGACGGCGCCGGCGTTTGCCTTCCGGTTTGATACCGACAACGGTTCCGTGACCATTTCAGGTGACACCGCTCCGTGTGCCAATCTCATCAGATTGTCTCACGACACAGATCTGCTGCTGCATGAGGTCATCAGTCTGGAAACCATGGCGAGCATGTATACCGATACCGTGATGTTGCAGGCGACGATGGATCATCACCGTCGAGCTCACACCACCGCGGAAGACGCCGGTCGAATTGCTACTCAGGCAGGTGCAAAAACCCTAGGCCTTCATCATCTTGTGCCAAGCCATGCCCCTGTTGAAGTGTGGCAAAAAGCAGCTAATACATTTGCGGGCCGTCTCGTGATCGCCCAAGACCTCGATCAGATCTCTTTTGAACGGAGTGCACAGCATGACAAAGCAGATCACTACGTCGCCTGACATAGGCGGCAGCAACGCGAGTGCATATCATGCCTCCCCGAAAGAACTGCGCCGGATTCAGTTTTCCAGTTTTCTTGGTACGGCCATTGAATACTATGACTTCATTTTGTATGCCACAGCGGCCGGTATTGTCTTCAACCGCGTCTTCTTCGTCGGATTGGACGAACATGTCGCGCTGATTTTATCCTTTGCGACGCTAGCCGCCGGCTATGCTGCACGCCCCTTAGGCGGACTGATCTTCGGACACTTGGGTGACCGGCTCGGACGCAAGACGATCCTTGTGGTAACCGTTTTGATCATGGGGATCGCCTCTACTCTGATGGGGCTATTACCCACGGCGCATCAAATCGGCGCCTTTGCACCGGCACTGTTAGTCAGTCTGAGAATCATTCAGGGTATCGCTGTTGGTGGTGAATGGGGCGGAGCGATGCTGTTGGCGTTTGAATCCGCACCACGCAAAAAACGAGGCTTTGCTGCAGCGTTTGCTTACATGGGTGCTCCGGCTGGAACAATCATCGGGACACTTGCGTTATCCGGGTTTTCTTTATTGCCCGAAGACCAGTTCCTCAGCTGGGGATGGCGTGTTCCGTTTATTTTCTCCGCTGTACTCATGCTGCTGGGTCTGTTCATCCGCATGAAAGTGTCAGAGTCTGAGGTATTCAAAGAGCTGGCGAAGAAACCAGCGCCAAAGAAAGTTCCTGTTGCCGAACTGGTCATCAATCACCCAACAAAACTGCTGCGCGCCATTGGCAGTGGCCTATCTGGTCAAATGGCACAGGGGTTGATGGGTGCTTGGGCTATCGCTTTTGCAGTGCAGCAAGCTGTGCTGCATCAATCCGAGGTGCTCAACCTGAAAGCAATCGGTGGAGTGTTTACCATTACCTTTGTCGTGATCGCCGCGCGTCTGTCTGATCGTCTTGGACGTCGTAAAGTGCTCATCTGGGGCAACCTCGTGGGTATTGTGCTGGCATTCCCCGTGATGTGGTTGTTGGAAATGGGGTCAGCTATGGCTTTCATGCTGGCCATTATCCTTGGACTGTCCTTGGTACAGGGATTCACTGCTGGACCATATGGTGCCTATGCTGGAGAACTTTTCCCAACCCATGTCAGGTACTCCGGTGCTTCCATTGGTTACCAGTTCGCGGCATTACTTGGTGCAGGCTTCACACCGATGATGGCCACCGCGCTGGTCGCGGCAGGCGGAGGCTCGCTATACCTGGTGGCGATCCTGTGGATTAGCTTTACCGCTGTGAGTCTGGTTTCGCTACTCTTCTCGCAGGACGCTTCGAAACGCGAGATCCATGAGTTGAACTAAAACTGAGGAAACTTCCCAGCTCGATAAACCCCGAGTAGGTATGCCGGCCACTTCGAAACTCTCGGAGTGGCCGGCTGTGTTCACGGATCACCAACGAAAGTATCCTCGGCGCCGCTTGTGCAGCAGGGATATGACGCAAAAGTTATCCACAGTTTGGTCAAGGATGGTTCCAAGGCGGTGTGGGCATTGATAGTTTCGTCGCATGACAAGAAAAAGTGTCCTATGGGATAATTCCGAAAGTAATAATGCACGGTTAGCGAGAATTGCCGCCATTGTTCGGGTGCAATCGGCAATTGCGCCAGAAATTCTGGATGATATTGTGCCCAGGCTCGCGTCCGAAGGATTCAATATAAATTGTTTGTCAGTTGATATTGACATAGGTTATTTCCAAGCCGCAGTAGCTCGCGCACTAGAATGGCACAAGTCCGTGATTCGGAGACCATCCGGTGATGATCGGAACCGGACCGTGGATACCATCCGAACGATCACCCGCAAACTACACGAACATCAAGACGTGTACGCTCAACAAGTTTTAAATGTTCTTGGGCTCGGTTCAACGTCGTATCGCCCAAGCGTCGCACAATTCAATGGCGTGGCCTTGGCAGCCCTTGATGAGCTATATACCCACTACCCGCTCAAGCGAACACCTGACTCTCAGGCATGGTTTTCTGACCTGACTCTTCTGGAGAAAATATCTGCCGATGATGTATATACGTGTGCCAAGAAGCGTCGCGCCTTCGAGGGATACGACAAACTAGTACATAGTAATGGTGCGCGGGCAGTGGCGTCAGCGGCCGTACATGTATTGGCCAAAACAGTAGCTGAGCTCTCCATCACCGGACCCCATAGCTTTGAACAGATCCTCGACGAAATTTTGCCATCTGATACGGACGCAAAAAAGATGACCCTCGCGAGAGTAAAACCTGCATTTTCTCGCGATGAATTCATACGTTTCCGTAAATGGTGTTGGTTCGATGAAGAGGAGCTGAGCATCGAAACTGTCTGCCAAATACTCAAGTTTCTGCTTGACGACGCACAGGAGGCAGGAATCGATCCGCGAAATCCTGAAGAAGCTGAATCCTGGATGGATCTTATCGAGGGATACCCGGATCCCAACAACGTCGCGGACTTTCTTTGTACTGTGAAACTCTTTACCGATTTTCATCGCGAAACTCTGGAGAACCGGCTGCCGTGGGACCAGGCTGCCCATAAGGCTCGGCACAGAATGATTGCTGCTGAACAACGGCTTGGAAACAACATCTTGGATGAACTATAAGTCGACGCTGTGTCTTTTTCGAAGGAGCTGGGGCCAAAGAGGGTCAAATCAACGATGCGGTCCCACGGGCCCAACCGGACTGCGATCCAACCATCGCATCAACTACCAAGGGGAAACGCAGGGCCTGCTGCTCGTGTAAGTCAGTGCTTAGAACAGCCTGGCGAGGATAATCCAGGCTCCGATGATGACGGCGAGCCATGCGGTGAAGGTGGAACCCGCGCCCGTCATGGTCTCTTTTGTCTTTGATAACAGCATGTCGGTTTGTTCCGGATATTTGGTACGCGCCCAGGTCAAGATAGAGGCCGGCAGAATCATGATGAGGTTATAGAACGCCAGCCAGAAGATGTCTAAGGGCAGGCCGGGGCCGTTGGCTGCGATCAGGCTGATGCCAACGAGATACGGCCACATGGTGGCAGCTTCCACGACTATGGCGGATAAAGCCAGGGTTGCAGTTGAAGTGTTGGTAGCCAGCGCCCTATCGCGCAACCGGGTGACAACCGAGGGGCCAGGCTTGGCTTCACGTCGTCCCCGGAAAACCCCAATGATTCCCATGCTGATGACGAGCACGCCCAACCCAATGACGAGGCGATCAGCAGTAGGACTTTGGAGCGTTTGTAAATAGGTGTCGATTAACTGGTGAGCCAATACCAGTACCGCGGTGCCAAGCAACAGGTATGTTACGGCGGTGACGGTGAGGTAGGTGATGAGCCTACGGGGCTCAAAGGCGCCCGGTCGGGCCAGCAGCCATAAGGGTATGAGTAGGGTCGATAGGGTTGAGGCATCCAAAATGGCCAAACCGATAAGGGTGGCGATGATGGCAATACTCATGGCACCTTTCACGCTAGTCGGCAAGCTCACTATAGTTGATGGTAAAGTATCGCACCGACTCATGTTCCCCAAGGATTTGATACAACCATGTCAGGATTAAGCCACGACATAGCGGCGATGGTGGCGAACCACGCGGCGGGCGACGAAGACGGTTTTTATGCGGTGGCCCTTGATGTGGCTCACCGTGAACTGTCTGAAGGACGCCGGAACGCGGCAACTGAAATTCGCAAAGCCATTGAGCTGGCGCGCGGCGAGACGGTTGAATTGCAAACCGTTGAGGACGAAGATCTGGGTGTCGATATTGACTCTGATCTGGCCGAATTCATTCAAGTTTCGCGACCTGATGCAAATTTTGACGAACTCACCATTTCTGGGGACCTCATTGAGCGGGTGCGCCAAATTCTTGAAGAACATCGCAATGCAGCGCTGCTGCGCGACTTTGGGTTCACCCCGGCCCACCGGTTGCTCATGGAAGGTCCAGCAGGAACCGGTAAAACTGCAACCGCCGAAGTGCTCTCGGCAGAGCTGGGTATCCCGTTAGTGACCGTATATCTGGATAACCTGCTCAACGTGTATTCAGCGGAAGAAGATGTGCCGTCGTTGCGTGAGGTCTTTGACCGTTTGGCTCGTCGTCGTGCCGTGTATCTCTTTGATGTCTTCGACACGATTGGTGATGACACCATCACCGGGATGACCCGGCGCGTATTCAAAGCATTCTTGTTATTCGTCGATGTGTTAGGCAAAGGGTCGGTGGCGATTGCGGCAACCAACCGTCGCGGGGTGTTGGACCGCTCAATGTTCCGCCACTTTGATACCGTGTTGAACTTCTCGCTGCCCACCTCACAGGAAGCAATGCGAGTGCTTCGCTCCCAGCTGGGGGACCGTGCTCCGACACCGGTCATGAATGAAGCCGATGTTTACGAGCAGTACTTTGAGGGGCTATCGCAGGCCGAGCTGACACTTGCGGCACGGTCTGCTGCAAAGGCGGCGATCATGCGCAACGAAGCTCAGGTTACCCAAGACGATCTGATCTATGCGCTGACCAACCGCGGTGCCTTCATGCTCGACGACGAGTAAAACTACTCGGCGATGCGCTCCAGCAGTGGTTTGGTGCGATAGCCCAAAAATTCGCGCAGTACCACGGCCGTTGAGGTGCGCACGATCCCAGGGATATCGAGGATCAGATGGTTGACCCGGTAGAGATCCTCGGGGGAGGTTGCCGCAATGGTCAGTCGTAAATCAGCGTCGCCAGTGGTGGCAAAAATCTCCATGATTTCAGGGATTTCCGATAGCGCATGCATGGTCTGTTTATCGTAGCCCTGGCGGATTGAGGCGTTCATAAATGCTGTGACCTCATATCCCAGCGCCCGCGGGGTAATACGGCGCTGGAATGATTCCAGGACGCCGTCGTTGAGTTTTTGTAGTCGCGCCTGGATTGTATTGCGCGAGACCGAAAGCCGCTGCGCAAGGGAAACCGTTGTAGCGTCGGGTTCTTCGACCAGCGCCAGCAGAATTTCTGCATCGAGCCCGTCAAGCTCGCGTGTCGGCTTCGAGGTTGCCATTCCGTACTTCCTATTAGGGGTTCTTGAGCATAATGCTCAATTAATTTTCAGTGACTTGATCTTCCTGCTCTATTCAGTGAAGGTAATCACAGTATAGCTTGTCAGGAGGACTTCCATGGTGCAATCACCGGTACAACAAACAACCGTCACAGATGCGCTCGTCAAGGTCGTAACTGAACGTGCGGATCGCGTCTTTGGGCTCATCGGCAACGGTAACGTCGATTTTATCTCGGCGCTCACCGTAGCAGGTTTCCCATTTACCTCGGTGCGCCACGAAGTCGCGGCGGTAACCGCAGCCGATGCCTACTACCGGGCCACCGGAACCATGGCGGTTGCCACGGCCACCTACGGTGCGGGTTTCACCAATATGACCACCGGGCTGGCCGAGGCCCAGTTGGCCCGGGTCCCGATGGTGGTTTTGGTGGGCGATGCACCCTCTACCGGGCGCCGGCCATTTGATGTCGATCAGACCACGGTGACCGTTGGACTCAACATTCCGGTGGTCACCCTACACCAGGATAATGCTGCCGCCGGCATCGCGCAGGCCTTCGATATGGCCGCCGATGGCCAAGAACCCGTGGTGGTTATGCTGCCCTATGACCTGGCCGATGCACCCGTGGACGACGTGCAGGCCACCAGTTCTTATGAACCGATTGCCCGGCCCAAAGCCAGCGATGCACAAATCAATGAGATCGCCCGTGCTCTGGTGGTCGCCCAACGTCCGTTGATTCTGACCGGTGGGGGTGTGGTACGCACCAATACCGGACCACTGGCCCGCAAACTCGGTGATACTGTTGGCGCCGTCTTCATGCACTCGCTGACCGCCGCCAACGTTACCGGTTCCGAACACTCGCTGGGCATTGCCGGGGGATTCACCCCAGAATATAAGCTGCCCGCCGTGCAGGCTGCCGATATGGTGTTGATTCTGGGTGCGACGAGTAATAACTTCCAAACCCGCAAAGGTGCGCTATTTGGTACCGATAATATATACCGCATTGATTTGACCTCCAAGTGGAACCTGACCCTGCCACAGGCCAACACCGTGGGCGCGGATTTGACCGACGCCCTACCGCGCCTGGTAGACGCTGTCAAACGGCTGGACCCCACGCCGTCGAACTATCGTGACCAGCTGGCAGAGCTGGTGGCACAAGATACGTTGGCAACCGAACCGGTGTTTGGAACCGACGGCCGACTGCATCCACGTCACGTCGCGGAACGCCTCAATGGTTTACTGCCGGCCAATCGCCAGATCGTGTTGGACGGCGGCCACTTCATTACCTGGATTGGCGAGCGTCTAGATATTCCAGATCCGGCCAGCATGATTGCCGTGGGTACCGCGATTCAGTCGATTGGGCTGGGTTTTGGTTCGGCCGTTGGAGCGACGGTGGGCACTCCGGGGAAATTCACGACCGTTATCTCCGGGGATGGCGGCGGACAAATGGCCCTGGCTGACCTGCCCACCTTCCTGCACGAAACCGACCACGGTGCGGTGATCGTTTTCAATGATGCGGCCTACGGTGCTGAAATTCACCAATACGCCGCAATCGGGGCTGATGCTACGGCGATGTATTTGCCGCCCATCGATTTTGCGGCCATCGGACAAGCTATGGGCGCCACCGGCATCACGGTCAATACGCTGGAGGACCTGGACACCTTTGCCGAGTGGATCCAGCATGGTGAGGGGGTTGCGGTGGTCAATATCAACATCTCAACCGAATTCGCACACCCAGCCATGCGCCCAGGAGCCACCGGCTAGACTGCTGAAATACCACAGCGCTGCGGACGTTCCCACCCGGGGCGTCCGCAGCGCTGTTAACGCAACGGTATGTGGTTGTTAGCCGTGGTTTTGTCCACCAAGGTGTTCGCGGGCAAGATCAGCGGCTAACCCGGTGTACGTGCCGGGGGTGAGGTCTTTGAGACGCTGTTCAGCGGCGTCCGATAGCCCCAGCTCTCCGACGAACTCGCGCATGCGGGCGGCATCCACCCGCTGGCCACGGGTCAGTTCTTTGAGCCGCTCATAGGGATTCTCCATGCCAGCGGTACCGGCGATGGCTTCTGCACGCATCACAGTCTGGATAGCTTCGCCCAGCACCTCCCAGTTGGTCTCCAAATCGGCGGTCAGCGCGTCGTCGGCGACATCGAGCAGACCCATGCCGCGGGTGACGTTGGCCATGGCCAGCACTGAGTGGCCCAGGGCGACACCAATGTTGCGCTGGGAGGTCGAGTCGGTCAGGTCGCGCTGCCAACGGGATTCAATGAGCGTGGTGCCCAGCGTGGTCAGCAGGGCATTGGACAGCTCGAGGTTAGCTTCAGCATTTTCGAAACGGATCGGATTGACCTTGTGCGGCATCGTGGATGAGCCCGTCGCACCAGCAACGGGGATCTGGATGAAGTAGCCGATGGAGATATAGCTCCAAATATCAACGCAGAAGCCGTGCAGAATTTGGTTGAACCGGGCGACGTCGTCAAAGAGCTCTGACATCCAGTCGTGGTTTTCGATTTGGGTGGTCAGTGGGTTGAAGGTCAGACCGAGACCTTCAACGAAGTCTTGAGCGATGACCGGCCAGTTGGCGTGTGGGACGGCGGCGACGTGAGCCGCGTAGGTTCCGGTGGCGCCATTGATCTTGCCCAGATACTGCTGGGTCGAGATACGGTGCAGCTGACGGTTTAGCCGATGTACAAAGACCGCGAGCTCTTTGCCCAGAGTGGTTGGAGTAGCTGGTTGGCCGTGCGTGCGGGACAGCATGGGGGTGTCTATTGCAGTGTTGGCTACTTCAGCGATGGCATCGACCATCTTTTGGGCGGCTGGCAACCAGACGTCCTGGATAGCGTCGCGAACACCCAGGGCATAGGACAGGTTGTTGATGTCTTCGGAAGTGCACGCAAAGTGCACCAGTGAATTCAGATGCCCCAGGCCCAGTGCTTCGAGGCGGGCGGCGATGAAGTATTCGACGGCTTTGACGTCGTGTACGGTTACCGCCTCGGTTTCTGCCAGCTCGGCGACCGAGGCTTCGTTGAATTCGGTGACGATTGCGCGCAGGCCGTCACGTTGAGCATCCGTGAGACGCTTCAGGCCGGGGACCACCATGCCGTCGCACAGGTGAATGAACCATTCAACCTCAACGTGGATGCGGTTGCGGTTGAGTGCCGCTTCCGACAGGTGGTCGACCAGGTCAGCTACGTACCCGCGGTAGCGACCATCTAGAGGACCCAACGGGATATCAGTATCGGCCAAACGTGCGCGCATATTATCAGTCATGAAACATATTCTGCCACCCGTGGCGTGGGTTGACCTTTCTTATGTCGCCCGTGACAACTGTCGTGTACGCATATTTGTCCACAGCACCATCCAACGACAGCGGTTTTCCACATCGATACGGTATGAGCTACTCCGTCTGGTCGCAGGTTTCTACGCTGGTGCCAATGCATGAATTCTTCTACTGAGGAGGCGACTGATGGTGACGGTTCTCATTCCTTCACTGCCCGAAATTACCTCGGGCATTGGATACGTAACAAACGGTGCCTGCGATATGGCATCAACGGCAGTCCAACAGTGGATCAACAGTCCGTCAACAGCTCAAATGGGGCTCAACGTGTTGGCCGCACAAATCGAGGCACTAGAACAGCTGGTGGTTAAACTTCGAGGGGTAGCCCAGGGAGTCGAGCAGGTCTACGTCAAACTTGTGGCGGCACAAGAATTGGAATGGCATTCACCGGCGGGGCGAGCTTTTCGCGAAGCGCTGGGATCCCGGCAATTGAATGCGAAAGAGCTTGAAGCCACGGCTTTGGACACGGTACGCCTGGCCAGGCTGAGTATCGACGAACTGCGCACCGTAGTAGCCAGCTTGCAGACCTTACTGGCAACCGTTCGAGCTACCGCTGGCGCTGCTGCATCCAGTGCGATTGAGCAGGTGTGCTGATGAGTGCCAACGTTATCGGTGGGCCAACGCATTGGCGAGCGAATCTCGATGAACTGACCCTGGGTGCAGCCCACCTGCGACAGGCCACAGAACAAACAATGCAATTAGCTGGCGATGCCATGTTGGCCGGAGGCATTCTAACCGGGGTGACGATCATGACGCCCCAGGGGCCACTCATTGGGGCGAAAACCTTTGAACTGTCCACTGGGCTGATGGGGATGCAGGCTGAAGTTGAGGTGTTGACCCATGGTGTCGAATTCGCTGTAGCTGCGTATCTGGAAGCCGAAGCTCAAATCACCAATCTGATGACCCTTGCGGTCACACCCAGTGCGGTTGTGCTCAGTGTGCTGGGCGCGACCACGAGCCTGGATGTGCCAAACGATGCATATGAGCTGGCCATCCATGGCACCACCAGCTATTTGTGGGCTCCGGTCGAAACCGCATTTTCGGCAGCTGATCGTTTCGTTCCAGGATCAAAACTTGCCATTGGACATGCCATTGGGTGGACCTTCGGACTCGACGAGAACATCTGGGACTTGGCCCCGACCCAAAGAACCTACGGAATGTTGGCCCACACCTTAGAACAACTCGGGTTGATGCAGCTGGCGCCGTATGACATCGAAAACATCACACAGGCCCCGGGGGGTGACGGTTGGCAGGCCCGTGAGTCGATATACGATGGTGGGTCAACGAAAGCCATGCAGTTAATGAAAGATTATGCTTACGAACCTGACACAGTAACCGTCGCGAAGATCGTTCAGCCGGATGGGACAGACGCATATGCTGTGATGTATTCGGGCACCACACCCCTTGGTGATGATTCTGGGCCGCTAGGCCTGCTGCACCAAGAAAATGCTTTTGGAGCAACCGGTGTAGTGGAATCTGTTGCAGCCGACTCAGTCCATGTTGAGGACGCAACCATGCAGATTTTGGAACAAGCTGGTGTGCCGGCTGGAGCGACGATCATTCCCATGGGCTATAGCCAAGGTGGTACACATGCGATGAATATTGCGATGAGCGACAAAATGAAGGCCAAATATGCCATCCCAGATGTCCTCACCGTCGCAGCGCCGACGGGCCACCGTCGAACCGATGATCTTTCAACGAACTTTGTGCATATTGAACACCAACATGACAAAGTCACCGCACTCACCGGTGCCAGCAATGAGGGACGAATCAATCGCACCACAATAGAAGTCAAAGGCTATCCCGACCATGAAGTGCCTGCCGGAGTTTTTGGTCCCGAACATAATTTCGAAGTCATCGATCATCAGCTTGCCGAGGCACTCCACGATCCTGAAGTTGCCAGAGCAACACAGGTTCCGTTAGAGAGCTTGGAAAACAAAATGAACGGGTCGGTATCAGTTCAACAATTTCACCTGAACCGCCAACCGGCCGCGCCTCCGCAACATCCCTTTGCTCACCCGAGCGCGTTCAGTCAAGAACCGAAAAAGATCGTGTCCATTCGACCACTGGATGAATGGATGACAGCAGCAGCAACCAAGTAGCAGTGGTTACTCGGTGACTGCTCCAATGAGACGGTTCACGATTGCTGAAACAACTGAGATGATCAGCGCCGCCAAGATGGTCGTCCAGAAGAAGCTGTCGATGATCACGTGAATGGGTAAGAAAGAGGTAATCCATACCGTGAGCGACAACATCGCCGCGTTGATGATGATTGTGAATAATCCCAGGGTCAAACACGTGATGGGTAACGATAAGAAACTGACGATTGGTCGCACGATTGCATTGACGAGACCGAACACGACCGAGACGATCAACAAGCCAATGATGGTTTCGCTGGTACCTACGGTTCCGGAATCGGAAGCGATGTCCATGCCGGGCAGGATCCACAGGGCTACCCAGAATGATGCTGCGGTGACAAGGGTTCGGAGAAGATAATACATAAGACAATCGTGCCACGAAGATATTGATGATGCCTAAACGCGACCTTATATAGCCCCGCATACCCAGATAGAGTTCCTTTATACATTGCTGGGTTTCTACAAGGGGTCCCGAGCGGGCTTCGTTGATCAATCATCCATGCATAGTATCCCCCAGCCATGTCGGCAGGAGGCAGTGCACAAATATGAAATACTGTCTCAGTTGCGGCTCAACGGTTTTTCAAATGATGTCTGGGCTCAAGCGCGCATACCTCGAACCGAGTGAGTAAATCCTTATGGTTTTCTGCGAATCCCAAGATGAAACGCACTCATGGGGTCAACTACGAACGCACCGGCGACGGCTGGTTATTGCAGGTCAGTTTTGTGGAGTGAAGATTCCGTCAAATAATTCTGCGATGGCACCGGTAGCAGCCAGCGGCTGAACGGTCGAGACGTATCCATCAGGCCGAACGACGACGACTGCACCGTCTTTCGAGATTTCACGGGTGTCGAAGATGCTGTCGTCGGGCAGGATGCCAAAAACCTGGTTTAGATCGGTGATGTGGAACGGTCCAACAACCGGGCGGAAGATTGATGGGGTTTCCATCAGTTCAATTTCTTCCTTGGGCTGTTGGTAGATGACTTTGACATCGAAGACGCTATTGATATCGCAGCCATTGCGAGTGTATTTCAGGATTGGGGAGTTTGTGCCGCTACCCAACCACTCACCAAAGGTATTGGCCCCATTGGCAATATCAGTCGCGGCTTTGTCGTCGCCGAATACGTAGATGCGCCAGCGCCCGTCTGCTTTGTGCAAGTGACCCAATTCCACTGGGTTGGTGTCCGAAACACGGCTGACCTTCGCTGATTTGAAACGCTTGCCAATTGTGTAGCCCTGGGCCAGATCCTGGTGGGCATTGTCGGTGGTCAGCGGGGATGGTTTGTATTCGGTCATGAAGCCGGAGGGGAATTCGAAAGTCTTGGTGTAGAACTTTGCCACATAGTCAGGCGATGGCAGATCTTCTGGTTTCGTTGCCATGAGGCTGGACCATTCTTTATCAAAGTCGATCAGATTCTGAGCAATCTCCTGTCGTTCACCCGAGTAGGTATGCAGCAGTGCAGGAGCTGAGTAGCCCGATAAGACCTGACCAATCTTCCAACCGAGGTTGAAACCGTCCTGGATCGAAACGTTCATGCCTTGACCAGCTTTGGCTGAGTGGGTGTGGCAGGCATCGCCGGTGATGAAGATACGCGGGTTCTTCTCGTCTTCCTGACTAGCGTCGACGTCGTCGAATTTATCGGTTACCCGGTGACCCACTTCGTAGACCGACCACCAGGCGACTTCTTTGACGTCCACGGTGTACGGGTGCAGGATCTTGTTGGCACGGTGGATGATTTCTTCCAGTGGTGTTTCGCGAACCTTGCCACCATCATCTGGATCCACATCGCCCAGGTCGACGTAGAAACGAACCAGGAAGCCACCTTCGCGTGGGATCAGCAGGATCGAGCCGCCGTCGTGAGAGTGGATTGAGCATTTGGTGCGAATATCTGGGAAATTAGACTCGACCAACACGTCCATAACACCCCAGGCATGGTTTGATTTGTCCCCGATTGGAACACGACCAATGGATTTACGGACCTTCGAGTGGGCGCCGTCAGAACCAATAAGGTATTTGGTGCGAACCCGACGAATGTTTCCTTCATGTGGTCCAGCAGTGATTTTCAGTGCAACTTCGATGGGGTAGTCGTGAGTTTCATCGACGTGTTGGGAGACAAACTCATAGCCGTAGTCTGGTTTCAGACGGGACGGTGAACGCTCGGCGAATTCAGCGAAGTAGTCCAGCACTCGAGCCTGGTTGACGACCAAGTGTTTGAACTCGGAGATACCGGTTGGGTCATCGAGTTCTCGCGAAGTGCGGCAAATGTTTTCTGGGTTTTGCTCATCGGGGGTCCAGAAGTTCATTTCGGTTAGCCAATAGGCTTCGTTGGTGATCTCATCGGAGAAGCCAAAGTAGTTGAACGTTTCGACCGATCGAGCCTGAATGCCATCAGCTTGCCCCAATTCCAGGCGGCCGTCACGACGCTCCACCAGGCGAGTGTGCACATCAGGGTAACAGGACAAGGTGGCAGCAGTCGTCATCCCTGCTGGACCGGATCCAACGATCAACACGTCCATGGTGTCGGGAAGTTCCTCACTACGATTCAAGCCGGTGCCGGCGGCAGGTTGAACTCGTGGCTGAGTGGAGACATATCCGTGATGGTGAAATTGCATGACTTACTCCTGTACGGCTCGCAATGTTGCCGAAAACAATGTATGTTCTATATTTGAACATGGTGTTCATTTACTGAACTTCTAGCTGTGAGCCTACCCACGGTTGGCTCATTTGCCAAATTTCATTGTCGAGGAGAAGTTATGTCCGAGTCCGCCGGGGGCAGCCTGTCATTGACGCTGTCTAGAGGTATTCAGCTCTTAGAATTTGTTTGTGGAGCTGATGTGCCGCCTACCATTAGTGACGTCGCTCAACACTTGGGGGTCCATCGGTCTGCGGCCTATCGTCTACTGCGCACCTTAGAGGCGCACTATCTTTTGCGACGCGATGACGCCGGTAAGATCTTGCCGGCCGCAGGGCTGACACATCTGGCACGAGGCGTGGAAAATTCGTTGCAAACCGTTGGGGTGCCGATTATGACGAAGATTGCCGATGCCCTGGAAATGTCGTGTTTTATCGCCGTCGCCCAAGGTACTGATTGCTTTACCCTAGTCACGGTTGAAGCCACTACCTCGCATGCGGTGACACAACACCCAGGCACCCGACATTATCTGGACCGTGGCGCCCCGGGCGTGGCGCTCCTTTCTGGGCTCAGCGAGCAGCAACGTGCTGATCTGGAAGGGCTAGAACTGTCCCAGAAAGCTCAAGCTGACCTTATTCAAGCGCAAGCCAACGGCTATGCTTCCTCATTTGACGAGGTGATCCCGGGGGTCGGGTCTGTGGCCGTACCGCTGCTGGTTGCCGGACAGCTACCCGCATCACTAGCGGTGGTTTTTCCACGTCAGGAAGTCGATGAGGCGCATATCGCCAACCTGTTGCGCCGGGGTGCTCAAGACATCATCGACCGACTTGGGGCCGCCTAGCCTGACACTAACGCGCCACAACATCAGGTGCATCGGTAGACTAGCGAGCATGGAATCTTCAGCTGTCTACCCGCGCCCCATGCTCAAACAACTACCCGCATACCAATCCGGTAAACCGCCGGTTGAAACACCGGGGCTGACTCCCTATAAACTCGCGTCCAATGAGAACCCCTATGCGCCGGTGCCACAAGCACTTGAAGCCATGGTCTCCGCTGTGACAGCCCAATCCGTGCAACGCTACCCGGAAACCACCTACCTGAAACTGCGCGAACTGATCAGCCAAACCTATGATGTCCCCGTTGACGACGTCACCGTCGGGGCCGGCTCACTGGGTATCCTGACCGGCCTGGTCCAAACCTTCGCAGGAACCAATGACGACGGGTCCCAAGACGAAGTCATTATCCCGTGGCGTTCCTTTGAGGCCTATCCCATCGTCATCCGCTCCGCCGGTGCCAAAGATGTTCAGGTCCCGCTCAAAGCAGACGGCACCATGGACCTTGAAGGTATGGCGGCCGCAATTACCGAGCGTACTCGAATGGTCATGCTGTGCACGCCAAATAACCCGACCGGCACCATCGCCACAACGAGCGCTCTGCGAGCATTTATTGAGCAGGTCCCAGACCATATCCTGATCGCCATTGATGCCGCTTATCTTGAATTCGTCCGTAATGACGACGTCGATAGCTACCTTGAGCTATACCGAGAGTTCCCCAACGTTGCTGTGTTGCGCACCTTCTCGAAGGCCCACGGGTTAGCAAATATGCGTGTGGGGTACTCGATTGCTGCACCGCAGATTTCGTTACCACTGAAAGTGGTGGTGCCAGCCTTTGCGACCTCCAGTGTTGGTGTTGAAGCCGCATATGCGTCGCTGACTCATCTTGACGAGGTCTTGGCTCGGACCGAAAAGGTGGTCTCTGAGCGCACCCGGGTCTGGCAAGCCTTTCGTGACCTAGGGTACAATCCGCCGGCTACCGAAGCGAACTTCGTGTGGCTGCCGCTGGGCGAGCTGTCCCAAGCATTCTCGGATGCCTGTGACGAGCAGGCGCTGTCGGTGCGTGCATTCCACCCCGAGGGTGTGCGGGTTTCAATTGGCGAAGTCGAGGCCAATGATCGAGTGATCAAAGTGGCCACCGACTTCGCATCACGCCTTATCGGCTAGTTTGGTCTGTGCTTAGAGTGCAAATGGTCGCATGTCGATTTGCGAGCCGGCTACCACACCGGGTTTGCCTTCGACCATTGACACTACAACTTCGGCGGTAACCGGTCCCAGCGACAAACCATGCATGTTGTGACCGGTTGCCACAATAACGTTCGGGTTGGTCTTCATTGGTGAAATGATCGGTAGCCCGGTTGGAGTCATGGGGCGGGGGCCGGTCCATTCATCAAAGCGTGGTTTATCAGCAATGCCTTGAATAAAGGCCGATGCCTGTGACGCCAGGTGATCGATGCGCTGCTTGGAGAATTGTTCGATCTTCGTGGAGAAGTCCATGAGGCCTACTACGCGCAGCGTACCTGACATGGGTACCCCGATGGTTTTGCGGTCAATTGATGCCAGCAGGTGACCGGGCAGGCGGTCTGGTTGGACGTGGTAGGAATAGCCGGTCCCGGAAGTGACGTGGGCTTTTTTAGCTTCAGCCAAGCCTGCAATGGCAGACGTTGTCCAAGCACCGGTGGCCACCACTGCTTTATCAAACCCACGGGTCGTTTGGCCCTGGTCGGTGCGCAACGTGGCGTGGTTGTTGGTGATGCCCACCAGTTCGGTGTGCTCCAGAATTTCGACGCCGAGTTCGGTGAGCTTGGCATGCACTTCGTCCACGAACAGACTGGGATCGATGTAGCGCTCGGTCGGTGCTAAGAACCCGGCACGCACGTGTTTATCCAAGACTGGTTCAAAGTCGTGCAGATCGCCGTCGAGCATGATCTGTCCCGGGGTTTCTTGTCCCAGCATTTCTGCACGAGCCGCCTGCTCGTCGCGGAATGCCCGGAGAGCATCAACGGAGGTATGCGTGTTGAGGAACCCATAACCGCCACCCGCCAAGGAGATGCCATCAGCGTGGTAGGAATCAAACGCTGCGAAGGCTCCCCGCACAAGCTGATCCAGATTTTGGGTATTTCTACGCACATTGGACGGCAGTGTGTTGTAAATGAAACCGGTGCCGAACGCCGTCAGCATCGGAGCGGCCAGCGGAGCAATGCCCAAATAGTGGCGATTCGAGGTGATCCCACGGAAGATCTCTTTGAGTTGTTCAGGCTGTGGCATGGGGGTCACTTGGATAGGGGTGATCTCACCGGCATTGCCACGTGCAGCACCGGAACCCACCTCATCCTTGTCTATCATTGTCACGCGGTGACCTGCGCGCGCTAACGAATAGGCAGTACACAGACCAATGAGACCCGCGCCGGCAACGAAGACATTTTGAGAAGCAGACATCGAGCAATCCTTTCGGCTTTTTTGAAACTCGGCACTAACTATTCAAGTCTACAAACACTCCTGACGCGTTTTGACAAATGCTCATGATGCATCGGCAATGCCATGTTCTTTGGGATGAAATGTGCGAAACGCCGAACTGTTACAGATGAGTTATCTCTCATTTCTTCGAATGCGTCACAACACAGAGTTGGTGGAATAATTCCACTAGTTTTGGCCCTTCGGCGTGAGGTGATTTGGGTACATCGGCGCAAGCGTAGCGAAGCGTGAAATGTGGCGAAAATCCGCGTCAGATACACACTTGACCAGCCACCGCCGTCAGTGTACAGGAAGCTATACATGCGACTAGGGTGATGGGTGTAGAATACATGTGACTAGCCTCACGACTGCCCTCCACCACCGGGTACGATGAAGCTAATGTCAGAAAAATTTCGCTGTTCGCTTTCATGACCTGAAGCGTCAGCGTCCATCTCTCACCAGGAGAAATGCATATGTCGACCATCTCGTCTCCGACCGGGCAGCAGTTGCCCGAAGAAGCCATCGGGATTCTATCTGCTGACGGGTTCTTTGACCCGACCGAAGCCGCTCAAGCTTTTGTAGAAGAAGCCTCTGCCATCGGCCACGAACGTGTTGCCGAAATGTACCGGCTGATGGCGCACACTCGCCGTCTTGATCAAGAAGGCGTGAATCTTCAGCGTCAGGGACAGCTGGTGCTCTGGACACCATCGATTGGTCAAGAGGCTGCCCAAGCCGGTGTGGTCACCGCGCTGGAGGATCGCGACTGGATCTTCCCAACGTACCGCGAACACGTGATGGCTCGTGGTCGTGGCATCCCCGATGAACACGTCTTTGATTTCTTCCGCGGCGCCGTCCACGGCGGCTGGGACCCCAACGCATATAACATGCAGCCCTATACCGTGGTGCTCGCCGCCCAGGTGCTTCACGCAACCGGGTACGCCTGGGGTATGGCCCAGAAACAGCGCGGTTGGACCGATGTTCGTCGCAAAGAAGAAGGCCGTGTCTCGATAGCCTGCTTTGGTGATGGAGCATCAACTGAGGGTGACGTCCACGAGGCCATGGTCTTTGCCGCCTCGTTCGATGCGCCGGTGGTCTTCTTTATTCAGAATAACTACTGGGCTATCTCCACGCCATTTGAAGTCCAGTCCAAGGTGCCGTTATTCAAACGCGCCCAAGGGTACGGCTTCGACGGATTCGCCGTCGACGGCAACGACCCAATCGCAACGGCCGCCGTCATGGACCGCGCCGTGGACCACGCCCGCCGCGGTAAAGGCCCGGTGCTGGTAGAAGCCCACACCTACCGCATGGGTGCCCACACCACCGCCGATGATCCCACGAAATACCGCACCAAAGAAGAAGAACAAGCACACGCCCAAGCCGACCCAATGGTGCGCACCGAAGCGTATCTGCGCCGTCGTTTTGACTATAGCGATGCATTCTTTACCGAAGTAGAAGCCGAAGGCGAAGAGCTTGCCGGCAATCTTCGCGACAAGGTTGTTGACGCGCCCGATACGGTGAGCCTGCGCGAGAAATTCGACCTCGTCTACGCCGAGGGTCACTCGCTGGTCGAAGCACAGGCCGCCGCATTCGACCGCTGGATGGAGGGCGAAGACGCGTGACCGCTGTGTTTGATGACGTTTCCACCGGAACGAAAAAACTCACGATCGGTCAGGCGGTCAACCGCGCACTGGCCGATGAATTAGCCGCAGACGAATCCGTAATGCTCCAGGGTGAAGATATCGGCGCCCTGGGCGGAGTCTACCGCGTCACCGAGGGCCTCGCCGCCCGATTCGGATCCGACCGTGTGGTGGATGCACCCCTGGGAGAATCTGGCATCGTCGGCACCTCAATCGGGCTGGCCCAGGCCGGGATGCGTCCGGTAGCCGAAATCCAGTTCGACGGATTCGTCTACCCGGCCTTCGACCAAATCGTCTCGCAGCTGGCCAAGATGCACTCCCGCTTCCGCGGCACCCAGCAGTTCCCCGTGACCATCCGACTGCCCTACGGCGGCGGGATCGGCTCGGTTGAACACCACTCGGAATCCCCCGAAGTCTACTTCGCCCACACCGCGGGCCTGAAAGTCGTCACCTACTCCAACGCGCACGACGCCTACTGGGTCACCCGGGCGGCGATCCAATCGGCCGACCCGATCATCCTGCTGGAGCCCAAAAAGCACTACTTTGTGCGCAGCGACGTCGACTTCGACAACCCGGTCACCGACCCTTTTGCCACCGTCGAAGCCCGCCCGGGCAAAGACGCCACCCTGCTCGCCTGGGGCCCACAGGTCGCCACCGCACTGGCCGCAGCCGAAGCCGGCGTCGAAGATGGCTATGACCTCCAAGTCCTCGACATCCGTGGCATCTCGCCGTTAGATATTGACACCATCACCACCGCGGTGCAATCCACCGGCCGCGCCGTCGTCATCCAAGAAGCCTCCACATTTGCCGGATTCGGTGCCGAAATCTCCGCCGGACTCATGGAACAGGCCTTTTTGAGCCTCGAAGCACCCGTCAAACGCGTAGGCGGCTACCACATGCCCTACCCGCCATCGCGGTTAGAACAGGACTACCTGCCCTCAGTGGACCGGGTCCTGGACGCCGTAGACGACACCTTCACCTACTAACGCCGCGCAAGGAGCACACATGAAGATCTTTACCCTGCCCGACGTCGGCGAAGGACTCACCGAAGCCGATCTGGTCAACTGGATGGTCAAAGTCGGCGACACCGTGACCGTCAACCAGGTCGTTGCTGAAATAGAAACCGCCAAATCACTGGTCGAAATCCCCAGCCCCTGGGCCGGAGTTGTCAAAGACCTCTTCGTCGAAGTCGGCGACACGGTCAACGTGGGCGACAACTTCTTCGCCATCCAAATCACCCAGAGCACCGACGACGATGAACCCGTCCAGGCCCCGCTGGTCGGCTCCGGGCCCAAAGAAGATACCCCCGGACGACGACGTCGCCGCCGTCCACAGCCAGAAGCAGCACCCGCCGAGCACACAACCCCCGCCGAACCAGAACCGGTTGCAGATGCTGCCCCCGCGCCGGAAGCAGCCCCGGTGCAAAAATCCGATCTCTTCACCAAAGTCTTGGCCAAACCACCCGTACGAAAACTGGCCAAAGACCACGGCGTCGACCTGAGCACGATCACCCCGACGGGCCAACACGGTGAGGTCACCCGCGCCGATGTTCAAGCCGTTCTAGACGGCACCGCTCCACAACCTGCCGCAGCGCAGAAGGCTCCGGAAGGTTCGGAGACGATCAAGGTGGCCGGCGTGCGCAAGGCAACGGCCAAAGCAGTCACCGAATCCTATACCAGCGCCCCGCATATCACGGTCTTCCGCGAAATCGATGCGACCCGGACCATGGAATACATTCAGACGCTGAAGAAACATCCGCGCTACGCAGATGTGCGCATCTCACCGCTGCTCGTATTATCTATGGCGGTCACCCAGGCGGCACTGAACACTCCGCAGGCAAATGCGACCTGGAATGGCGACACTTACACGCTGCACCATCACGTCAACCTCGGTATTGCCGCAGCCACCCCGCGCGGTCTGTTGGTTCCGAATATCAAAAACGCCCACCAACTCAGCCAGTTGGAAATGGCCGAAGCGATTCAAGAACTCACCCAGCGGGCACGCGAAGGCAAAACCCAACCGGCAGAGCTGACCGGTGGCACTATCACGATCACCAACATTGGTGTGCTCGGCCTGGACACCGGTACCCCCATCTTGAATCCAGGGGAGACCGGGATCGTGGCCTTCGGGGCGATCAAACAAAAACCGTGGGTTGTTGACGGCAAGATCGAAGCTCGCTGGGTCACCACGCTGGGCGCATCATTTGATCACCGAATTGTTGACGGCGTCGAGGCGGGCACCTATTTGGCTGATGTGGCAGCTATCCTGGAGGAACCTGCCCTATTGATCAGCTAACTGTGGAATGAGTGATTGACCGTGGCCAAACCGCACATTGCAGTGATCCGACTGACCGAATCCGGCTCCTTTGACCCACGTGTGCGAGACACATTAATCGTGGGCCCAGGCATGGGCACCTCAGTGCAAGGGCTGTTTATGGACATGGCCCGGCATCTGTCCCACCGATTCCAAGTCATCGGTTTTGATCTGCCAGGCCAGGGTCAATCACCGGCCCACCACGAATCCATCACGATCGAAGAAATTGCTGACGCCGTCGCAGAACTGGTGGAAAACCTCCGCTACACCGGCACCATCAAAACCGGATCCAAGGTCTATTTTGCAGGGTTATCCATTTCTGGTCAGGTAGCTCTGCAACTCGCGTTAGAACACGCAGCACTGTTTGACGGGATCGCAGTGCTCGCCTCCGCGCCGAAAATCGACGAACCGGAAAACTGGGAAGAGCGCTACCACCTGGTGATGGAATCTGGGACCGAAGCCATGGTCGAAATGTCTGCCAGCCTCTGGGTGGCCAACGGTTTTACCGAACCTAAAAAACTTCAAGTACAAAAAGACTCCATGGTCGCCACCGACGACCAGTCCTATGCCGAACTTTGTCGAGCACTTGCCACCTATGACGCCACCGACCGGTTAGACGAAATTGCCATACCAATTTTCATCGCAGCCGGTGACCAGGACCAGATGTGCACCGTCGAACACGCACAACACATGGCGCAACATATCCAGAACTCTAGCCTGGAGATCATTGAAAATGCAGCGCACCTGTTGCCCCTGGAACACCCCAAGCAACTGGCTGACCTGCTGGACCATAATCTCAGGTAATCTCCAGGCCAAAACTCTCAGACTATGAAACTCGGTCAGCTGCTGCTGTTTGACCTTCGTGTCGTGCACAATGGGCGCAGCAGTACATCTGATCGGCGTCTTCGACACCGTGGCCAATAATTTTCACGCCACAATTTGCACACTGCGGAGCCATCGCTGAGATAGCGCACTCGAAACTATCGAATGTACCGCTGCGATCTCCACGGGTGATGGTAAAGGCTTTGTCATAGTCATTACCGCACACATCACATGTCGCCATATCTGGCACCTCTCAAATCTCTGCACGTGGATAACGAGCTAAGAAGAAATCAGTTCTACAAGATCGCCGACCTTGTCATCGGAGATGGAACGTGCAATATCTGCCTGAGCAACCATGCCGACCAGGTCATGGCCATCAATGACTGGCAGACGACGCACCTTATGTTCCTTCATTGTGGCGATCGCTTCGTCAATCGAGTCATCTGCTCCAATAGTCACAGGTTTTTCGTTGCCGAATTCGCCTGCGGTCATCACGTTAGGATCTTTTCCGGCCGCAATGCAGCCAATGACGATGTCGCGGTCGGTCAACATACCTTTCAACCGGTTATCTTCACCGCAGATCGGCATCGAACCAACGCCGAGATCCCGGAGCTTCGCAGCCGCCTGGGTAATGGTGTCATTGACCCCGATGCATTGGGCATCAGCGGTCATGATTTCGCGAGCTGTTACCATCGTTCTCTCCTTCAATTCGGGGGAACTCTGACACTTTCCACGCTTGCAGTCAGAGCTTGCAGAGTCAACAGACCTCAGGCAGTTACCCGTGGATGCGAAGTCAGCGAGAAATATCTTGTATTTCAACCCCTAACTCTTTAGGGTCGAAGAAGGTCACTTAAAGCATCAAGTTCGCTGACCACCTTGTGAAAGGACGGTGGACCACGTGAAAACTCCCGTTCCACTAGCACATGTATTAGGTCGGATGCTGATTGTTTGTGGACTGGTTCTTGGCCTGGTCGGATGTGGTGGCCACTATCCAGCAGATCCGGATGGCACTCTGAACCGAATTAGCGGTACAACACTGCGCGTCGGTGTTTCGCACCAACCGCCGTGGACCGATACAGGGGAGGAGCACAGCCCTGATGAGCCCGGGGGCATTGAGGCTCAGCTCATTGCAGACTATGCCGCATCGATTGATGCTGAAGTTGAATGGCATGCTGGCGGTGAGGAACACCTGATCAAGTTGCTGTCGGAACGTGAACTTGATGTCGTCATTGGCGGGCTCACCGATCAATCACCGTGGTCCTCTGATGCTGGCTTGACGACCTCCTATGCGGAGTCCCTTGGCGTAGATGGCAAAACAACCAAACATGTCATGGCAGTACAAATGGGTGAAAACGCCTTTATGACGAGTTTGGAACGATTCCTCTTGGATCAAGATATTGATCAACAAGTGCCCGAGGAGATGCGTCCATGAATGCTAAGCCGACCAAACGAGTGCAGTATTTCGGGCACCATGACCTGCCCCAAGAACAACAGGACGCATTGCGCAAAGCCGTCCGGCTTGAGCGCATCACCGTGGCGTATAAGCTCATAGCGATCGCGGTAATTCTGCTGCTGGCTGGCAGCTCTCAAGCGATGAAAGCTGCCTGGATCGAAGATGCACTGTCACTATTGCCACCATTAGCGTTTCTAGTGGCTATCCGATTTATTAGTCGGGCACCAACCCCGCGCCATCCGTATGGATATCACCGGGCCATCGGAGTCGGTCACCTGGTGGCTGCTACATCGTTGCTTACGTTGGGCGGTTACCTATTTGTTGACTCTGCGATGGGTTTGGTCCAAGGCGAGCGGCCACCCATTGGCATGATAGAAATTTTCGGTCTCCAGCTGTGGGTCGGATGGTTGATGTCGGGTGCCTCGATTCTGGTTGCGATTCCGAGCGTCTTTTTAGGCCGGATGAAAGCTAAACTTGCGCCACTACTGCACAATAAAGTGCTCCATACCGATGCGGATATGAATAAGGCCGACTGGATGACCGGGTTTGCTACTGGTATCGGCATTCTTGGTGTTGGCGCAGGATTATGGTGGTTTGATGCGGCGGCAGCTATTTTTATTTCTGTCGATATTATTCGCGACGGCGTCAATAATCTCCGCAGCTGCTTGGCCGGCCTTATTGATGCACGAGCCACCACGACGGATTCCAAGCAACCGCACCCGTTGATCGCTGAAACGCGGCAGACCATCCTGAAGCTGGATTGGGTCAAAGAAGCTGATGTGCGACTCCGTGATCAGGGCCAGGTTTTCCATACCGAAGTGTTTATCGTTCCCCACGAAGGGCAACAGCCGTCACTGGAAGAAGTCGAAGACACCCGTGAACAACTCAGTGACATGGACTGGAAACTTCATGACCTGGTGATCATCCTGGTTGCTGAGCTACCTGAGGAATTCCTCCCCCAATCCGACGAATAAGCAGGGTGCGTCGCTAGTCGGCGGATTCGGAGATGGAAGAGACGATCGCATCCATCGTGTCGACAAACGCGTTGGCGTCGTCGACAGTGAAAAAGAATCCGATGGGTCGATAATTCTCTGGGTCCCGGGTATCAACCAGGGCAACTGATTTTTCATCAGAAGCGGGCAGCAGCCACACCATGGCACGGGGATTGTCGGTATCCGGGGCCGGTTTGCCGTGAACCGTTTTTAGATCAAAACCCACCCAGCGGATGCCCTGTTTGAATTTCCCCTTGCGAAACATCACAAACGGGCCACCCATGCGACCGGTAGCGGGGGAGTCCAGTGTTTTGTTGATCAGTTCCACAGCTGTTTCCGCGTCAGGTCGGTCGCGAAACGCAGCAGATCCCACGGTGCCATCGGGAGCAACAGCCACCAGGTTGAAGCGCTCACCGGTATTGTCGGAGCCGATGACCATGCCGATGTTCGGGTTATCCGGCACACCCCACTGGTCAATCGGGAAGCTCACGAGACGATTGGGTTCGTTCGCATCAGAATTCGGCATGCACCCAGATTACGCCACATCTGCTGAAGGTCAGCTGACAGTGCCAGGTCGTTCAGTGCAACGATTCGGTGAAGCAGTCCTTAAACCACTATTCTTGAGACCATGTCTAAGGTTTTGTCTTCTCTCCCCGTCGGCGAACGCGTTGGTATCGCCTTCTCAGGTGGTCTCGATACGTCTGTGGCCGTCGCGTGGATGCGCGAACACGGTTCTATCCCCTGCACCTATACCGCTGATATTGGCCAGTACGATGAGCCAGATATCGAAGGCGTCGTTGATCGAGCCAAAGACTACGGCGCAGAAATCGCCCGTTTCGTCGATGCCAAGAAGCCACTGGTTGAAGAAGGCTTCGTAGCCCTGCAGACCGGTGCGTTCAACGTCCGTTCAGGTGGCAAAACCTACTTCAACACGACCCCGCTGGGGCGTGCGGTCACCGGCACACTGCTGGTGCGCGCAATGAAAGAAGATAACGTCAACATTTGGGGCGACGGCTCCACCTACAAGGGTAATGACATCGAACGGTTCTACCGTTACGGTCTGATGGCCAACCCCAACCTGCTGATCTACAAACCATGGTTGGATGCCAAGTTCGTGGAAGAACTCGGCGGCCGTGAAGAAATGTCCGAGTGGCTCGTTGAACGCGGTTACCCGTACCGCGACTCGACCGAAAAGGCCTATTCGACAGACGCCAATATTTGGGGCGCGACCCACGAAGCCAAATCCTTAGAATTCCTCAACGTCGGTCTCGACATTGTTGAACCGATCATGGGCGTTGCCGCCTGGCGTGACGACGTCGAAGTCAAAACCGAAGAAGTCTCGATCCGTTTCCACGAGGGTCGTCCGGTGGCCATTAATGGCACCGAATACACTGACCCTGTCGCACTGGTACTGGAAGCCAACACCATCGGTGGCCGACACGGCATGGGTGTGTCCGACCAGATCGAAAACCGCATCATCGAAGCAAAATCCCGCGGCATCTACGAAGCACCAGGCATGGCCCTGCTGCACATTGCTTACGAGCGCCTGCTCAACGCGATCCACAACGAAGATACCATCGAAAGCTACTACGTCAACGGGTACCGTCTGGGCCGTCTGATGTACGAAGGCCGCTGGTTTGATCCACAGTCACTGATGCTGCGCGAATCCATTCAACGCTGGGTCGGTTCCGCCATTACCGGTGAAGTCACCCTGCGCCTGCGCCGCGGTGACGACTACACCATCCTGGACACCACCGGACCAAACCTGTCCTACACCCCCGAGAAGCTATCGATGGAGCGCGTCGAAAACGCCGCCTTCGGTCCCGACGACCGCATTGGTCAGCTCACCATGCGCAACCTGGACATCGCCGACTCACGCGCTCGTCTGGAGCAATACGCATCCCGCGGTACCCTGGGTGGCCCAACCGCCGAACTCATGGGTGAACTTGAAGTTGGTGGCGCAGAACAGATCGCGGTCTCCGACGTCGACCTCAATGCAGATCAGGAAGCCGCCGGACTCAACGCCGCATTCGATACTGGCACCGACTAAACCAATACCATTACACAACTGAGCTCTTAGCTCACCATGAGGCGCTGCACACCCCGACAGGTGTGTGGTGCCTCTGGCATATGTGCCAAAATCGACACCGTCCCAATTGGGAGTTTATCGACGTCGGTAGTACAGTGGGTGCTTTGAGGCACGCTCCAGAGTCATCATGCTCCAGAGATCATCTACAGCGTTGTGTTGTCAGCTGTGGCATTATTACCTGCACGAAAGTCTAATACTCGTGGCCTCGGACAACGACACCTGCGCAAGCTTTCCAACGCGGCGACATTACCCTGCACCGTGATCTCAAAGGAGACACAGTTTTGAATCTCGACCCCTCGGATCCTGCTACCGAGCGTAAAACTACCAAAACCCCGCTTGTAGGCAAGCTCCGTTCCAAACGAAAAATCCTAGCGCTGGGGTTGTATCCCGGCGATATTCACCCCGGCCTACTATCGGGTGTTGGGATTGACGATCAAGATCGCAACTTCAGCATCGATAAGGTTATCTTCGCCGTCACCGCATCGCTGATTGTGGCCTTCGTGCTGTGGGGCATTTTGAATCCCGAATCGGTTGGCACCGTTGCTGGCGTCGCGTTTAACTGGGCCATGGAAAACATGGGATGGCTGCTGAACCTCGCCATGGGTGTTGGATTATTCGTCATGCTGTACGTGGCGTTCGGGCGCTACGGCAAGATCAAACTCGGCAAAGACGACGAGAAGCCCGAATTCTCACGGTTCTCATGGGTTGCCATGATGTTCGGTGCCGGACTCGGCGTCGGACTGTTCTTCTATGGTCCCTCAGAACCGCTGTCGCACTTTCTTTCTCCGCCACCGCACACGCTGGCAGCCCAACAAGAGACGATGAACGCCCTGCAACAAGCAGCAGGAGAGACTCCGCAGGTCAACCGAGAAGCCATCCACCAGGGTGTCTCCCAGGCCAGTTACCATTGGGGTCTGCACATTTGGAGTATGTACGCACTCGTTGGTGGTGCGCTGGCCTATGCAACGTTCCGCCGCGGTCGGCCAACACTGATCTCGTCTATTTTCCAAACGCTCTTCGGCAAATCCAAGACGGAAGGTTTCGCCGGCAAACTCGTCGACATCTTTGCCATCATCGCCACGCTCTTCGGTACGGCGACCACGCTGGGACTGTCTGCTATCCAAATCGGACAGGGCGTCACCATCGTCAGTGGCATCGGCCCAATCGGGAACAACACGCTGATCATCATTATCGGCGTCCTGGGTGCCGGTTTTATTATCAGTGCTGTATCAGGTGTTTCTCGAGGTATCCGCTACCTATCGAACATCAATATCACCTTCACACTGGGTCTGGTGTTATTCGTGTTCTTCGCCGGCCCGACCCTGTACCTGTTGAACTTGATACCATCCGGCATCCTGCACTACATCGACAACTACCTGCCCATGATGGCCAAATCATTATCCTGGGGTCCCGAAACCGTCGAATTCCAAACCTGGTGGACCGCATTCTACTGGGCGTGGTGGATTGCCTGGACACCGTTTGTTGGTACCTTCATCGCCCGTATCTCACGTGGACGTACCCTGCGTGAATTTGCGCTGGTTACCATGGGCGTCCCAACCCTGATTCTGATCCTAGCGTTCACCGTATTTGGTGGTGCCTCGATCATCAACTCCATCAACGGGGTCGAAGGATTCAACGGCGACGCCTCCCCAGAAGCAGTGCTGTTCAATCTCTTCGGTTCCTTGCCCTTCAATGCGATTACGCCGTTTATTCTCATGGCAGTGCTCGCAATCTTCTTCATCACCGCAGCGGACTCGGCATCCGTGGTCATGGGCATGATGACGTCGCGCGGCAACCCGGCGCCCAAGAAAACCTTGGTCGTATTCTGGGGCCTGTGCATGATCGGGATTGCTATCGTCATGCTGCTGTCAGGTGGTGAAGACGCGTTATCTGGCCTGCAGAGCCTGACCTATCTCATTGCACTGCCGTTCAGTATCGTGCTGATTTTGATGGTCTGGGCGTTTTTGAAAGACCTGTCCACGGACCCTGCTCGGATTCGTTACGATTACGCAAAGAAAGCAGTCAGCGACGCCGTTATCCGCGGTATTGAAGACCACGGCGAAGAATTCGAGCTCGCCGTCAAACATTCGCCGGACGGTCGCGGTGCCGGTAGTGCCGTAGACGTCTCGGACCCGAAGTACACTGACTGGTATAAGGAAGAAGCCGCGACGAGCGCCATGAAACTGGTCACCGGTGAAGAATCTGGGCCGGTCTATGATAACGGCGACACACCGATAGACCAGCCAGAGAAGTAGTTCGGTCTACAATTCAGGCGAAAGCCGACGAGACCCCCGGGTTTCGTCGGCTTGGGTTTTAACATTTGAAGTCTTGAGGACCCGACTGGCTGACACGCAGAACGCTACTGTCAAAAATGAACTGTAGAGCTTCTACAGCACACATAGGTGTCCTTGCGAAATCACCGGATTTATCTGTCACATGCTCGGCGTGATGACATTCGCTGCCAGAGACATGATCTTTACCTTCGCCCTGTGATGCAGCACACTGGTAAGAGGTGCCCCGGAATGCCGGGGGATTTTCGTCCCTACCACTCATTGCTTTCCACAAGGGAGAAGAACTTCGATGACGCAGACCCAAGAACAAACCACCTTGCTTGACGATCCACGCTGGCATAACAACATTCTGTCCGACGGCTGGAAATCCGGGACCGGCGAAGACATTGCCATCATTGAACCAGCGACCGGTGAAACTCTAGGCACAATCGGTTCGGCAAGCCCTGACGACGTCCAAACAGCTGCCAAGAGCGCGGCGGCCGCCCAGAAAGCATGGGCCAAGATAGCCCCGACCCAGCGCGCTGCCATTCTGCGCAAAGCGGGTCTGCTGTTTGAGCAGCACGCCGAAGAGCTGCAGTCTTGGATTATGAAAGAGACCGGGGCTATCCCACCAAAAGCCGACCTCGAACTCCACGTGGCAGCACAGGAATGCTATGAAGCAGCAGCACTGTGCACCGCACCGCAGGGTGATGTGCTGACTTCAGATGAACCACGCTGGTCGTTCGCCCGTCGTCGTCCCGCGGGTGTTGTAGCCGTGATATCGCCATTCAACTTCCCGCTAATCCTGTCGATCCGTTCGGTTGTTCCAGCGCTGGCCTTAGGCAACTCTGTGCTGTTGAAGCCGGATCCGCGCACCCCGGTTACCGGTGGTCTGATGATCGCGCGCGTTCTGGAAGAAGCTGGCCTGCCCGAGAGCGTACTGCACCTACTACCGGGCGGTGGTGATACCGGTGCAGCCATGACCGAAGCCCCTGAAGTTCGTGTGGTGTCGTTTACCGGCTCAACGGCAGCAGGTCGCAAGGTCGGTGAGGCTGCCAGTCGCAACCTGAAACGCGCACACTTGGAACTTGGTGGCAACAACGCTCTAGTTGTGCTGCCGGGTGCTGATCTGGATGCTGCGGTTTCCGCTGGTGCATTCGGTGCATTTATGCACCAGGGCCAGATTTGTATGACCGCTGGACGCCACCTGGTCCACGAGTCACTAGTCGAAGAATATGTTGCCAAACTGGCTGAGAAGGCCAAGAATTTGCCGGTTGGTGATCCCGCGACCGAGGCCGTGGCACTGGGCCCAGTCATTGATGCAGGCCAACGCGATAATATCCACTCGATCGTTGAAAAGGCCCAGACACAGGGCGCCAAAGTTGAGGCCGGTGGCCAGTGTAAGGACCTGTTCTACTCACCAACCGTGTTATCTAACGTTGCTGTTGATAACACCGCCTGGGCAGACGAGATCTTCGGCCCGGTTGCTCCGGTCATGTCGTTTGCAACCATTGAAGACGCCGCCGCGATAGTGAATAACTCCGAATACGGCCTATCGGTCGGGATCCTCGGCGACGTCGGCACCGCCATGGATTTGGCTGATCAGATCGAATCCGGCAAGATTCACATCAACGAACAAACCGTCGGCGACGAAGCCAATGCCCCCTTTGGTGGTGTCGGTGCCTCCGGTACCGGATCGCGCTTCGGTGGGGCTCAAGCCAATATCGAAGCCTTTACTGAAACGCAATGGCTGACGGTGCGCTCTTCGATTGCACAGTACCCGTTCTAACGTCACGCTGCACGGGTCCCGGCCATAGCTATTTCCGGGACCTGTGCTTGTCCAAGTACTTGGGCTTTGATCGATGGGCGCCCCTATCTCCCGCGCAGTTTTCCACAGGTACCGGCTACCGTCTGATAGGAAAGACGGTGATGTTGTACATTTGCTGGCACATGAAGGAACACTTGGGGCACAATAAGGGATATGTACATGTCAGCTGATGTGATTACAACGATCATCACAGCCGCCGGATTGCTCGTAACACTCAGTGGTAGCTATTTTGCCGGCCTCGCGTGGCTGAGTCGACGTATGGACACGCGCTTCGACAAAGTGGACGCGCGGTTTGACAAAGTCGCTGAACGGTTCGACAAGGTAGATGAGCGGATTCACGGGCTTGAAGTAGAGCTCAATGAAGTGAAGATCGCGGTGGCGCGCATGGAAGGCCCAACTCCACGAATGATTTATCCTCGATGAGTTCGACAGATGGTAGCTCAGACTGGGGCTTTGGTCGCAAAAAGAAAAAGCTACGCCCCGGCGACGGCCACCGGCTCAAACCGTTCCGTGTTTGGCAAGGGCTGACACGGTCGTTATTTTATGCGCCCTTAGAAACCTCTGATGGCGGTGCGAAGCTCTATGCCGTCAACGTTAACTACTTTGACTGGGACGACACGGCTGACCTCTACCTCGATGGTGTGCATACTGCTCAAGCCGACCTGCCAGCCGAATTTCCTGTTGAGGGTGGCACAATTGAAGTTGCGACGAGCACCTACGGGCTGAAACGTATGCACTTTGTGGATCGCACCGGTCAAGCTCGAGTGCTGAAACCTGATCCCGCCAGCGCCGAGGGCCTGCGCGCCAGATTCGCGCAGCGAGCGCCTCGGACCAGTCGGCTGATCGGTATTCTCGCCGTCGTCATTTTGCTAACACTGTTGCCAATCGGGCTGCTGGACCTTGCTGAGATCATCACGCACACAGAATTTGCCCAACAATATATCGACCCGTTTACCTCGCCAATTCGATTACCAGACTGGGCGACAACACCGGCATTGGTGCTCAGCATTCTGGCAGCACTGGAGCGCGCTTTGACATTGCGAAATCACTGGCTAATCGACATGGACACCGGCTGGTTCGACTAGCGATTTGTCGCTTAGCGTTCGGCCGGTGGTCCCATCAACAATAAGGCAACATAGACCACGACGACGGTGGCCAAACCAATCACGACACTGCGTATCGGGTGGTTGATGACCCAACGCAGTAACCGGTCGTGCCAGGTGTGATCGCGAGGATTTTCGGTAGCGGTGCGTCGCCAACCACCAGCCAAGCGGCCGGTGCGATGCAACCACATATCGACCGGCACCGTGGCATACGGGATTGCCGCGGCCACAATTGAAATCGAGATCGGAGCGGGCGACCACCGCTGGTTCTTTGACACCAGGATCGCGGTGAGCGCATAGGACAAAAAGACAAAACCGTGGATCCCGCCGCCGATAGTCACCGCCACATCCCAGCCCTGGGTCGCACGCAACATTAGCCCGGCAATGAGCAGTGTCCACGAGATCACCTCCGCGACAGCAAAGAAGCGGAAGAACTTACGCGGCGTTGCGAACATGATGAACCTCGAATGCAATGTGACAGTTTGGGGACGGCGTTGAGTGCCTCGAACACCCTAGCGGATTGACCTGAAAAAAATCCCCAGAACCACGGGCTTTAGCTACCTGCGTCCAGTAATATAGGCAGCACTTCCGTACTGCCGTCGCTGCGTAGTGCATGACACGTCGCGAGATAAGGGATGCCCATGACGACGACCGAGCCAGCATCTTCCCGTCCCGTCTTTGACGCCATGACCCGCCGCGCCTCACATTCCAAAGTCACCGACCAAGCACCCAGTCATGAGGAACTTGGCGAATTGGTCAGCGTGCTGACGAGTGTGCCTGATCATTCGCGATTGCGGCCATGGCGGATCATTGAGTTGCGCGGCAAAGACCGCCAAACCCTAGGCAAAGCCCTGGCCAAGGCCAATAAGACGCCCAACGAAAAAGGCATTTCGAAAGCCACCCGAGCGCCACTGGTGCTGGCCGTCGTCGTCAGCCCGAAACACAGTAAAAAGGTACCGTACTGGGAACAAGAAACCGTGGCCGCCGGCGTCGCACACTTCCTGAGCCTGCTCTTAGCCGAAGCCGGCTGGGGCACCATGTGGCGTACCGGGCATGCCACACGCTCCAAACCGGTTCGCAAAGCCATGAAATTAGCCAAAGATGAACAGCTGCTCGGCTGGATCTACGTAGGTGGTGTGCCCGAGCATAAGCGCAAGCATAAACCACGCAAGCCCCTGGATTTGGATCAGCACTTAACCTCGCTGTAATACACAACCCCTTTCGGAAAGGGGTGAAAGCTACCACAATGGGATATGAGGCGTTGGCGAGCTACCGCGTAATCTCATAGCGCGCAACCTTGCAAACGTCTGGTCATTCGCACCCGAACCCGCTTGGAATAAGGAGTCGCACCATGACCAGTAATCCCTCGACCGTTAGCCTGCAGCAGGCCCAAACCGTGGTGGACGCATGTTTGCGCCGAGCAGCAGAGCTCGATCTGAAAATGAATGTGGCAGTCGTCGATGCTGGCGCCAATTTGAAAGCCTTTGGTCGCATGGACGACGCGTGGCTGGGCAGCATTGACATCTCAATCAAAAAGGCCCGCACGGCACGGTATTTCGATATGCCCACCGGTGACCTATCGCCCATGGTGCAGCCGGGCGAATCGCTGTATCACCTGGAATTTTCCAACGGCGGACTCATTACGTTTCCCGGTGGCATCCCGCTGAAACTCGACGACGGCACGGTTATTGGTGCGGTTGGGGTCAGCGGTTCGACCGTCGACAACGATCAAACCATTGCCGAGGCCGGTGTGGCAGCCTTCGAAGCCACACCGAAATAGCAACACCCCGTCAGGAGTGGAATAATTCATGAAAGCTGTTGTCTACAAAGGACCATTTGAAGTCGCCGTGGAAGACGTCGACGACCCTGTCATCCAAGATCCCACCGATGTGATCGTCAAAATCACCTCGACTGCGATCTGTGGATCCGATCTGCACATGTATGAAGGCCGCACGGACGCCAAACCCGGCATTACCTTTGGCCACGAAAACATGGGCATTGTTGAAGAAATCGGCTCCGGCGTCACCACCGTCAACGTTGGTGACCGGGTGGTCATGCCATTCAATGTTGCCTGTGGTTTTTGCGATAACTGCCGAGCCGGTAACTCCGCCTTCTGTCTGACGGTGAACGAACCTGGCAAGGCCGGTGGCGCCTACGGTTATGTTGGGATGGGCCCCTATGGTGGCGGCCAAGCCGAATACCTGCGTGTACCATTCGCCGATTACAACTGCGTGCAACTACCCCAGGGTGAAGAACACGAAAAAGACTTCGCCCTGCTGGCCGACATTTTCCCAACCGGTTATCACTCCACCGAATTGGCCGGTGTAAGACCCGGTGAAACCGTTGCGGTCTATGGTGCCGGGCCCGTAGGGTTGATGGCCGCCTACTCCGCCCAGATCAAGGGTGCCAGCCGGGTGTTTGTGGTCGATAACGTGCCAAACCGGCTGGAATTGGTCAAAGAATTGGGGGCTGAACCGATCAATTTCAACGACGGCGACCCTGCCCAACAGATCAGTGATGCCATCCAAGACTATGGCGTGGACCGGGGTATTGACGCTGTGGGCTACCAGGCCACCGAACCTGATGGCCATGAACAACCAGCCGTGGTGCTCAATCAACTGGTTGATACCGTGCGGCCCACCGGGGGACTGGGCGTCGTCGGGCTCTATGTGCCGTCCGATCCCGGAGCACCCGATGAGCACTCGGCCAAAGGTGAGCTGTTGTTTAGGATTGGCCGGTTCTTTGAAAAGGGCCAGACCATGGGCACCGGGCAGGCCAATGTGAAAAAATACGCCCACCGGCTGCGCGATTTAATTATCGCCGGCCGCGCCAAACCGGGCTTTGTTGTTTCCAAGGAACTCCCGTTGGCTGATGCACCAGATGCCTACGAGCGTTTTGATAAACGCGAAGAAGGCTACTCCAAAGTGTTACTGCAACCAGCACGCGGCTAGTACCTAAACTTGTCCCTGCTGTCGCGCTCGCCGTCATTCGGAAGAGCGCGACAGCGCCTTGTGTTGGGATGGCTCCTAAGCATGCCCCGATGCTTGATGCTGCTTTTCGGCCCGGAAGCGTGAGACCGCCAGAAAACCCAAGCCCAGCACCACGACATGCAACATCAGCGACAGACCCATGGCTTGGGCGAACCCGGTGTGCTTGAGGCTGACCTGCATGACCGCGCCCAGTGCTGCGGCTCCAATGACAGCACCAACCTGGCGCGACGTGTTGTACACGCCGGATCCTGCGCCAACGAGGTTTCCGGGAAGGCCACGCATTGAGATGGCCGAGTTCGCTGACCAACACATGGCATTGGACGCTCCTTGGAACATCAGCGGGATGAGCAGCCAACCGATATGCGCATCGGCTGACATCAGGATGACGAACAGTGCCATCGACGTCATCATAGAACCAAAACCGATCTTGGAGATGCGTCCCGGCGGCAGGCGGTCGGTAAGCCGGCCGAGAATGGGTGCCATCACCACGGATACGATGGCTTGGGGCAGGATGAGCAGGCCGGCAAGTTGTGCACTGAGTCCGGCGGAAAGTTGCAGATACAACATGATGGGCAGATTCATCGAGTAGACCGCGAACCCCAGGGTAGATACTGAAAGTGAACCCCAGCGGAAGTTGCGGATCTGGAACAATTCCAGCGGCACCAGGGCGTCCTGGTCGCGGTGTTGGGCTCGGCGTTGGAGCCAGATGAACACCATAAGCGCGATGAGTCCGAGCGCCAGGACAGCAAAGAGCCAGATTGGCCAGCCCAATTCGGGACCTTGTTGCAGGGTAAGGACAATGGCAAGCACCGCGATCAACGACAGGATGGCGCTGAGTAGATCGATGCGGGACACCTCGGTGGGTAATTTGGGAACCCAGACTGCTACCAGCACGATCGCCAGAATGCCAAACGGGATGTAGAGGAAAAAGACCCAACGCCACCCTAGACCTCCGGCCAGGAAACCACCGACGACCGGACCGAAGAGTCCAGATGAACTGGCAACAGCTGACCACACACCCATAGCAGCGCCACGTTTGTGGAACGGGAAGATCCGGTTGATGACGCTCAGTGGCTGTGGGTTCAGCAGTGATGCCCCGAAACCTTGGATCGCACGGGCAAAAATGAGGAACTCAATGGTGGGAGCGAACGCGCACGCCGTCGCGGCCAGCACGAAGACCGCCATGCCGACCAAATACATTTTGCGTTGACCGAACCGGTCGCCGAGGCGACCAGTCACCAGCAGTGGCACCGCGAACGTCAGCAGATACACCGCCGAGACCCACACTGCCTGGTTGACTGATGCATCTAAGTCTTCGGTAATTTGGGGCAGCGCGATGGCCACCAGCGACTGGTCCATCAGCGTAATGAATAGACCTACACACAGGGCACCAAGAGCTTTCCACACGAGGGTCATGCTATTCGCGCTGGACGCCAGTGGCCAACGGGACCTGCGGAATTTCGTATCCCGGCATCATCAGTAAGGACGGTATATTGCGCCACCGATCGAGACATGAAGCATTGCGTTAGCGAGCACGATGTACTGACAGAAACCGTATTGCGTCCTTGATAATAGTGTGCCTTGCACAGTATAGTGTGCTGCATGGTTGAGGCGTTCGAAACCCATCTTCAAGAATTGCGGCGCGGCACTATCGTGCTGGCCTGTCTGCAGTTGCTGCAATCTCCGGGCTATGGCTACGGCCTGCTGCAAGAGCTCGAAGCAGCGGGTTTCGAAACCGAAGCTAATACGTTGTATCCACTGTTGCGGCGTCTGGAAAAACAAGGGCACCTCACGAGTTACTGGAACACAGAAGAATCGCGACCACGAAAGTTCTATCAAACCTCGGAGGCTGGGCTCAGACTGGCAGGGGCCCTGTATCAAGAGTGGCAGAGATTGACCGGCTCGCTTGCTGCACTGCCCGATCAATCGCCTAGCTCGTGAGGAGCAATCCCCTATGAAAACTTCACTTTCTGAACGGTATATCACCGCTACCATCAACGAACTACCCGCTGAAATGCACGACGACGTGCGCGCGGAACTCGAAGCATCTATTGCCGATGCCATCATGGCCCGCATTGAGCAAGGCGAGGTTCGTGAAACGGCTGAGCGTGCCGTATTAACCGAACTGGGCGATCCTAGTCTCCTGGCAGCAAACTATGCGGATCGGCCACTACATCTGATTGGCCCGCGCTACTATCTCACGTGGTGGCGGTTGCTGAAACGCCTCCTGGTGATCATCCCACCGATCGTCTTCGTTATCGTCGCATTCGCTCAGGTGCTGGCCGGCGGCAATATTGGCGATATTCTGGCTGAAGCCATCGTGGCAACAATCTCGACCATTCTTCATGTGTGCTTTTGGGTCACGCTGACGTTTGTCATTATCGAACGTTCTGGGGGAGACCTTGGAATTTCATGGAGTGTAGATAACCTTCCTGAGCCACAAGACGCTCGTCGCGGGAAAGGTGACTTCATCGCATCATTGGTGTTCATCGGTTTGATGCTCGCTGCTCTTATCTGGGATCAGACTCGGGCGTTCATTCGCATCGAAGGCGAGTCTGTTGCCGTTTTGAATCCCGAGTTGTGGCCCTGGGCGATGATTAGTTTGATTGGTCTGTTGGTCCTGGAGGCTATTTTTGCACTCGTCCTGTACACCCGAGGTGGCTGGAATTTCCTGATGGCCGCAGTCAATACCCTGCTGAGTATGGCTTTTTTCAGCTGGTTTATCACCCTGTTAGTCCGAGGTGAGTTGTTCAGTGAGCAGTTCACCAACCTCTGGTCAGACAATGGCGTCCATGAGGACAACTTGTACACCCTGGCAGTGATATTCGGCTTTGGAATAGCCGTCATCTCCATCTGGGATATGATCGACGGCTGGGTCAGAGCCACTCGGTCCAACCGGTCAGCAGAATCCAAATGCGGGGCGCTCGCGACCTAATATTGAACTCGCAGTTAAATGAGCGGCCTTTTCTGTGCCAGTGACTACGTTTCTGGATGGGATAAAAAGCTGTTGAGGGTAAGTAGAAGGTTCTTATCTCCCTGGTGTTCTTGTAAGATCCTGTTTGACTCAGAAGGAAAATTATGAGTTGTATCACACCTTTGTTCAAGCTATAAACATATACCGGAAGAGGCTTGTTTTATGGCAAATGTTCTTGTGCTTGCACCTCACGCTGACGACGAAACGCTTGGTGCCGGAGGCACGATCGCCAAACACCTTGACGAAGGTGACGACGTTGCTGTTGTTATAGCAACTGGCCCGGGGAATGCATCGGACGGACATCCGCTATTCACACAAGAAGAATTCGATACGGTGCGTTCTGAGGCCTCACGGGCACTAAAAGGGTTAGGCGTATCAAGACTAACCTTCGGAGACTTACCTGCTGTCACGTATCCACAACAGCCCGTATGGCAAGTCAATAAGGAAGTGCACCGTTTAATTGCGGAGCATGAACCGGAGATTTTATATGTCCCGTTCCCTTTCGATTTACACGGGGATCATCGTTCGCTATTTCACGCTGCCAGTGTCGCTTGGCGACCGAACACGGAGATGGGGCAACGGATAAAACGCGTATTAGCGTACGAAGTGCAGTCCGAGACCCACTGGAATGTGCCATACCTTGAACCGGGGTTTACCCCGAACATATGGGTAAGTTTGAATGAAAGCCAGCTTGAGAGGAAACTTGAAGCGCTTGGGTGTTACGCTTCGCAAATGTATCCTTTCCCCCATGCCAGGTCAGTCAAGGCTGTAGAACATCTTGCCCGGTGGCGGGGGAGTCAGCAAGGCCTCGAAGCAGCCGAGGGATTCGTTCTCATTAAGGAAACCTGGTAAATCCCACCAGAAAAGATCATCATGAACAGTTCTCAAACAGCTACTTGGCAAAGCGATCACAGTACCGTTCAGTCGGATCAACTGCGTTCAACAGAACTTTGGGTTCAGCAAGAGATCCTCAACCGAAATAGCTCCTTCTACGAGAAATACGGCAAACGGATATTCGATGTCTGTGTGGCCGTAACCGCCGGGATAGCTGTTGCCCCAGTTGTAGCTACTGCTGCATTGGCTGTGAAGATCGAAACTCCAGGGCCGGTGTTGTTTCGCCAACAACGAGTCGGTAAAGGTCTGACGACCTTCAATATCTATAAGTTGAGAACTATGCGGCACGGCAACCGTTCTACTGGAGAAGTCCTTCCCGGAAATCCGGATACAACACGCGTCGGACGGGTTTTGCGCAGGTTGAAGATCGATGAGCTGCCCCAAATTTTCAATGTGCTCCGCGGAGAAATGAGCATCGTCGGGCCGCGCCCACTTCTTGCAGACACCCTTGAGGAAGTGACCGAAGATGGCAGGCATAGATTCTTAGTGAAACCGGGACTTACCGGTCATGCTCAGACCAACGGCAACATCACGTTGAGCTGGCCTGTCAGATGGCGCTATGACAGGATCTATGTCGACAACCTGTCGTTTTCATTTGATATAAGAATTCTGCTGAAAACCTTGTCAGTCATACTTTTTGGTGAAAAACCCACGGGGCAGGAATAATGGGCACACAGACTATCCGGGCTGCGGTGGTGGGAGCCGTGGGCAGTAGCGCTGTCGCAGCACGTCATATCGCGAAAAGTGGCATACAACTTGTTGGCATAGCCGGGCACGAACCTCGTCAGGAAGAGTCGCATCTCCGTAGTCTCGCGAAAGAACTGGCGGTTGATTATTTCGGATTTGAACGGGTGAACGACAAATCTGTCGTTAATCAACTTCAGGCATGGGACGTCGACTTCCTGTTCGTTGTAGGACTCTCCCAACTAGTCTCATCCGAGATCCTCTCCACAGCTCATAGGGGGTGCGTAGGCTATCACCCTACCGCGCTCCCCAAAGGTCGGGGCAGAGCACCCGTTGCTTGGATTGCTCTTGGCCAAGTTCCAGCAGCTTCGACATTATTTGAAATTGCAGAACATGCTGATAGCGGCGGGATTCTCGAGCAAGTGCCGTTTCAAGTTACCGAAGACATGGACGCGGCGGATGTTACAGCAGAATGCTTACGAACCCTCGCACAAGCGATGGACCAACTCCTACCCAAATTAGAAAAACTAGACTGGTCCCCAGTGCCTCAGGACGATAGCTTAGCTACATTCCTGGGTAAACGTGACCCAGGGGACGGCTTGATTAACTGGCATGAGTCGGCACGAGAAGTGGATGCGCTCATTCGCGCGGCAGCTCCGCCCCATCCCGGTGCATACGTTTACAGTAAGGGCCAGCGCCTCAGAATTCTACGTTCTGGCGGTGTGGTTAAAAAACCGAAAGCTGCCGGTGTCATTGGAAAAGTCCTCCGGAAAATAGGCGAGCACTACGAAGTTCAATGCGGCGATGGGGTTATTCGTATCGGCGAGATTTGCAATGATCATGGTGAGCCTGTTCACCTTCGAGACGGAACACTGTTGGGGACACGGGTCGAAGATGAACTCCATGCACTGAAGAAAAAAATACAGGAACTCGAAGCCATAGTTTCGAATCTGACGGCAGCTGATAACGAGCTGCGTGAACGGCAATAGTGCGCTGCTCACCGCTGTGCACATCGTATGTTGACCAAGACCAACCCGAGGTGCATAATCCTCTGGGCTCAAGGCGTGCGTGATGATCTTCGTTAGGATGCTCATATTTAGAGCGTCCAGAACATCGCCAAGCCAGCCCTCAAGACGCTGTTGAACGAGACAATTTCTGGCTGTCTTTTCATCCAATTCGTGAAGATTTTTTCGCCGCAAATTCCCCAATGTTGCTAGCGATAAGGGCGCTGATAACGGGGTCATCATGATCTCGGGCATTCGTGATGCCAAACCAAAACCTAGCCTCCTAGCCTAGCCGACCGACAGTATGTGCAGGCCATCGGAACTCAAATGCGGGCAATTAATTCACGCCATGAATTCAACAAATTATCGCCATCCAGGTGCCTGCAGGAATCCGAGTCAACCCTGGTGAGTTGATGAAGCAGTACGGCAGGTGCTGGTGTCATTTCGGCATCGGCTGCGCTGTAGGGTCGCAACAACCCGAAATGCGCCCTCCCGCAGCGACCACACAGGCTCTTGTCGTTGGCAGTCCATTTCATAAGGTACGCGCAGGTTTGAATATCGCCACGAATACCCGCTTAGCCTTATGCTGCAGCAAAGCTAGGGGGCGAACTTAGCGATAACCAAATCGCAACTAGGTCCATAGAAGAGCCACACTATTCTCACCAAACACGCATATTTTGTGAAAGGCGTGCGAATACTAGTTGAAAATTGCCGTAATCCTTTGAGCGCGGGTCACTATCAGTCAAACCTAGCTGAATATTCCGCCAGCCACCTGGACTGATAACACTCCTTGAACATTAAACCCAACGCAAACCTAGCGACAACCTGCGCCCCATCAAGCGCTTTCCCACAAGCGCTAGCTAGCCGTTGGGGTGCGAACCCCAAGCTTCAAACTAGTCAAATGGCTAGTGATTGCCTCGCGCTGCCTCCCTAGCCTGTGAATTAGCTGAGATCTTGGTCACCGTTTGCTCAATGGAAATGTCACGCAACCACATCTCAGCGCTCACACACTACAGGATGCTCACACATCATAAGGAGAGGTCGGTCCGCCATGGCGACGTCTATAACGCATATTAACGCGCAGAGCCGAGCAGTGTATCGCGGTGACTTCCGATGACCGCTTTACACGCAGCAGAACAACCTGCAAGATACGGACACCATGGCAAACCCCGGTTTCGGACCGCACAATACTACTTCGACATAGCCTGCTGGGCGGTGGCCATCGTCGCAGCCTACCTGGTCTACTATGATTTCTCACTCACACCTTCGACCGCGGTACTGGTCATAGTGCTCGTGTTGGTGGCAGCGTTTGCACAATTCACATTTGGTTGGGCTGCCTTTCTTTATCGCTTCCGGTATAGTACTGGCAGCTTTGACGAGATACGCGCCTTGTTGAAGACCGGATTCGCCACCGGACTGACCATGGTAATTGCCAACTTGATTGCCGGATACACCATTAACCATCCGGTGATGATGAGCGTGTTGATTATCCCGACTGCAGTCCTGATGATGTTCGGAGCACGGTTCGTGCAGCGTCTGCGTCGTCTGGCACGCGCCGTGCCAGACCGCAGAGCAGCTCGCACCTTGGTTATTGGCGCCGGTGAGGTCGGCACCAATCTGATCCGCCAGATGGTCACCACCCCCGGTGCAAAATACTGGCCGGTGGGATTGATTGATGATGCGCCAGAGAAAGCTCATGTACAGCTCTATCACGTTCGAGTGCTTGGCCAAGTCGAGCAACTATCCGAGCTCATCTTGCAAACTGGATCCAGAGTGGTCGTTGTCGCAGTCGCCGAACCGGCCCCACGGATGCTACGCCAGGTCCAAGAGATCGCAGCTGAACACGACGTTCAGGTCAAAGTCATCCCACCATTGCATGACCTGCTTGAACGCGGTGTTCGCCCAACTGATCTGCGTGATATTTCGATAGATGATCTGCTCGGCCGGGAACCCGTCGATACGAATGTCGAAGACATCGCCGTTTACCTAACCGGTGCCCGAGTACTGGTCACCGGCGCCGGCGGATCCATTGGTTCCGTGCTATGTGAGCAAATCAGCCGCTTCAACCCAGCCGAACTCATTATGTTGGATCGTTGCGAGACTGGACTGCAAACAGCACAGCTTATAGTCAACGGTAACGGGCTACTTAACACCAAAGAGACCGTATTAGCCGACATCCGCGATGCGGACGCGCTGCGCAGGATCTTCGAAGAACATCGACCACAAGTCGTCTTTCATGCTGCGGCACTGAAACACCTACCCATGCTGGAACGCCACCCAGATGAAGGCTGGAAAACCAACGTCGTCGGCACACAGAACGTCCTAGAAGCAGCTGCGGCTGTGGGCGTTGAACGCTTCGTTAACATCTCCACGGACAAAGCGGCAAATCCAACCAGCGTATTGGGCCACACCAAACGTGCGGCAGAACAGCTCACTTCCTGGATGGGCCAACAAACCCAACAACGCTATTTGTCGGTTCGGTTCGGCAATGTGATCGGCAGCCGAGGATCGATGCTGCCGACTTTCACTCGACTGATCGAACAAGGCGGTCCGTTGACGGTGACCCATCCGGATGTCACTCGATACTTCATGACGATCCCCGAGGCATGTCAACTGGTGCTACAAGCCGGCGGCATCGGAAGCACCGGTGAAGTGATGATCTTGAACATGGGGGAACCAGTCAAGATCCTAAACATCGCCAAACGGATGATCGCCATGTCGGGTAAAGACGTTGAAATCGTCTTCACCGGGCTGCGCGAAGGAGAGAAGCTCCACGAAGAGCTCACCGCCGAACATGAAGATGCGCGCCCTTCGGCACATCCGTTGATTAATCGCACGGTTGTGGAACCGCTATCGATCTCAGAGCTGACCTACAGACCCACTTCTATGAGAGTTCAGAACTAGAAATGACTGAAACTAAGATCCCTTTGACCACATCCGATCCCATCATCACCGAAAAAATTCATCTCTCAAGTCCTGATGTTGGACCAGCGGAAGAAGCAGCTGTCATGGCAGCATTGCGGTCAGGGTGGGTCGCACCAGCCGGACCGGATCTGGATGCTTTCGAAACAGAAGTCGCACAGCGAGTCGGCGTGGATCATGCCGTGGGTCTCGCATCCGGCACCGCAGCACTTCATCTGGGATTGCTGGCTGTGGGCGTTGGACCGGGCGATGTGGTGATCACTTCAACGCTGACGTTTGCAGCTACCGCCAACGCTATTGCCTACACGGGCGCCGAACCGTTCTTCATTGATGTTGACCCAACTACGGGCAACATGGATCCTGAATTGCTCGACATCGCGCTGCACATGTTAGAGCGCGGCAATAAGCGGGTTTCGGCGGTACTTCCGGTGGATCTGTTTGGTAAGGCCGCCGATTACACCGCGATTGAAGAAATTGCGGCAGGCTATGGTGTACCAGTCCTAGCAGATGCAGCCGAAGCAGCAGGTGCCTCCCATGCGGGTCGCCCAGTCGGCTGGTGGGCTGATGCCGCGGTGTTCTCTTTCAATGGCAACAAAATCATGACCACCTCTGGTGGTGGCATGTTGCTAACCAACCGAGCCGAGATCGCCGAGCACGTACGGTATCTATCGACGCAAGCTCGCCAGCCGGTTGCACACTATGAACACACCGATATCGGCTACAACTACCGTCTCAGTAACCTGCTGGCAGCCCTGGGACGAGCCCAATTGGAACGTCTCGATGCAATGATTGCCCGTCGTCGTGAGATCCGAGACGTCTACCGGCAGTGGGCTGCTACGAAACAAGGAATTGAGATCCTTGGCGGTGCCAACGATGCCGAAGACAACTGTTGGTTGACCCCTTTGGTCTTCGACCAGTCGAAAACCCCGGTTGCAGTCGAGGTGCTCATTGAGATTATGGCACAGTATCAGATCGAGGCCCGCCGGGTCTGGAAACCCATGCACTTACAACCGGTCTTCTCCGATGCCCGCAACCTGTTAACCGGCTCAGCAGAAGAACTCTTTGCCAACGGGGTTATGCTGCCCAGCGGTTCAAATATGACGACCCCGCAACTCGAGCGCGTGTTGAGCGTGCTGGATGATTACACCGGAGGGCGTTTGTCATGACCAAACGAACCGTCGATATTCTCGCAGCGAGCCTCGGGTTGATCATGCTGGCGCCCGTTTTTGGTTTGCTGTGGATTTTGATCCGCATCAAACTTGGAACACCAGTGATCGTCATGCAACGACGCCCCGGCAGAGACGGCGAGTTGATTACTGTCCGGAAGTTTCGCACCGTGCGCGAAGACGACCCAGCCAGTGGTGTGTTGACCGACGACCAGGCTGCGACCAGTTTTGGTCGCGGGCTGCAAGCCAGCAACTTGGCGCAACTTCCCGCCTTGGTCAATGTACTCAACGGTGAGATGAGCTTGGTGGGACCCCGACCACTCAACGTGGAATACCTCGCCCTGTACTCGCCACACCAGGCTCGTCGCCACGAAGTCCGTCCCGGCCTCACCGGGCTCGCCCAGGTCAACGACGACCAAGCGCTGACCTGGGAAACACACTTTGACTTCGACGTCCACTACGTTGACCATCACACGCTGTGGATGGACCTGAAAGTCATCATCTTGAGTCTCACCCGCACGATCTTCACAACGGCTCGTGATGACCAACGCCTTTCAACCATGATGCGGTTCGTCGGTGCCCCACCTCACGATGGACTGACCGAAGGACCCGTCAACGACCGCTGGGACGATCTGTGGGATTCGTGGCAACGCAGCACAGCCGCCAGGAAGATTGGTAACCACGAGGGCGCCGACCCCAACACGACCCGCCACTGGGTCTACCTCGACGACCACGAGATACCCATCGGGATTGCCGGACTATCTGGTTTAGGCGGTCCGGAACTCTATGCCAGCCTCGTGTTGGGCCCGAACCACAACACACCGATGACGGTCGAGACTCTGCTGCACCGGTTGCTACATAACGGCAAAGTCTACGATGCCCACCGTATTTTCTTGCGGCTCTCCGAAACCAGCCGAGAACTTTTGGATAGAGCTCAGCAGCTGGGTTTCGTCCCCATAGATCTACCCTCCCACAGGCCTCATATCGATGAAGGCGAAGTGCTTGTGGCCTTCGCAGCACAGACAGGAACATGATATGCGCATTGTTATCAGTTCAGCCGGACGCCGGGTCTACCTCGTCCAGTGGTTCCAAGAAGCGCTTTACGAAGCGGGCCTGGTAGGAGAGGTAATCGTCATTGAGCACGATCCGAACGCTGCCACAGCCGCTGCAGCAGACAGCTATCGTGCGATTCCGGCGTTCACGAGCCCGGAGTATGCCCCCGCAATGCTCGACATCATCGATGAGCTGCAACCCGAATTGTTCCTCTCGCTCAACGACCACGAACTCACCGCATTGTCCGAGGGCCTGGCAGATGAACTGCGGGCACGCGGAGTCGTGACACCCGTACTCGATGAACAATCACACCGGGCCGTGGCTGACAAGCTGGCGATGAGCCAGGTTTTACAACAGGCCGGTATATGCACCCCACGCACCGTCTTACTATCCGACGTCGCGGCCGTGCAAGATCTGCTGTACAACACCAACAACATCGTCGTCAAAGACCGGTGGGGTAGCGGCTCGTCAGGGCTGCGGCGCTTCACATCCGCGCAAGCCTGCCGCTGGGTTGAGCAGCGTTACCACCATGCCACTGGCACCGAAGCGCATCGTCTCGATGACATCATCGTCCAACCGGATGTCGGTGGGATTGAATACGGTCTGGATGTCATTACCGCAGTGCGTGGGGGACCGGTTGCCGGCGTACTAGCCCGCCGGAAACTTGCTATGCGTCACGGCGAAACCTCCAGCGCCAAGACCGTCAAGAACACCCCGTTCATCGGGCTGGCCGCCGCGCTCAATGCTGCCCTAGGCATCCGAGGCAGCGTTGACGTCGACGTACTGGTGGGCGACGACGATGTGCCATACGTCATTGATGTCAATCCACGTTTTGGTGGCGGATATCCGTTCATGCACGTGGCAGGAGCTGATGTGCCACACTTCTACTTGGCCTCAACCCTCGGGTTTGCGCCACGACCGGACTGGGACCAGTACCGAATCGGCTACATCGGTTCCAAACACGAAGGCATCATCGGCTTTGACACTGCAGACAACCCGGCCGCACAACCCGCGAATCGGCGCCAGCCGCTGACGAGCCTAATCCAGAAACGGGTAGGAATCTAATGTTTCAATTTCCTCATGAAGGCCAGTCTCGCCAAGGCTTCACCAGCCGAGACACCAACAACGGTTACCCCATGGAGCTGCGCACCTACTGGCGTATGCTGTCGAAGAACTGGTGGATTGTTGTAGCCGGCGCCCTGGTGGGTCTGCTGCTGGCCCTTGGCGCATCAGCTCTAATCACGCCAAGATATCAATCAACAGCAATCCTCTACGTCTCAGTTCGAGGTGCCGGTCTAGATGCTTCTGGAGGGCTCTTCGAAGGTACAAGTTACGCTCAAACTGTGGTGACCAGCTACGTCGACATTGCGACGACGGCCATTGTGTTAGATCAAGTCGCAGAAGAACTCGATGGGGCGGTTCCTCGTGAGAACATGAACGAACTGTTTACTGTGGAGTCTCCAGCAGAGTCATCACTGTTGAAAATCTCAGCTGAACACTCTGACCCTGCTACCGCAGCCGAACTCGTCAACACTGCCGGCGAGGTCATCGTTGAGGTGGTAGAAAACGACATTGAAGTGGCAGCTGCCGGTGGTAATAGTCCCGTGCAGGTCCGCCTTATCGATCCCGGTGTGGTCCCTGCTGAACCTACCAGCCCCAATGTAGCGCTCAATAGCGCACTGGGACTCTTGGCTGGCCTGGCATTAGGCATTGCGCTGGCGATCCTAAGAGGTTCGTTGGATACCCGCATCCATTCGGTGGCAGACGTTGAAGAGATCACCAACGTACCGGTGGTTGGTCGCATCGCATACGACGACCAGATCACACGGCGGCCGCTGATCGTTCATGACGATCCGCGTAGTCCACGCACAGAGGCCTTCCGCACCACGAGAACCAACCTGCAATTCTTTGCCTCAAATGACCACGCACGCGTCTTTGTAGTTTCCAGCGCAGCCCCTGGCGAAGGGAAAAGCCATGTGGTCGCAAACCTCGCGGTGGCGCTCGCCGAAACGGGTGCACGTGTGGCCCTGGTTGAAGCAGACTTGCGCAGACCACGGTTAGCACAAGTGATGGGCATTGAAGGTGCGGCCGGACTCAGCGATGTGCTTATCGACAGGGCTCCACTGGAAGATGTCTTACAACCATGGGGGCCTGGCAATCTGGTGGTCCTACCTGCCGGACAAATTCCGCCGAACCCTGCTGAGCTGCTTGGTTCCAAGAAGATGCGCGAACTGCTTGACATGCTGCGCGAAACCGCAGATTACGTCCTGATCGATGCCCCGCCGGTCTTGCCAGTCACAGACGCTGCCATCTTGACGAATTATGCATCGGGCAGCCTGCTGGTCAGTTCCATTGGGCAAACCAGAGGTCAAGACCTCGACCAAGCCATTAGCTCCCTGGAAAATGTTGGAGGAAAAGTTCTGGGGTTGATCGTCAATAAGGTTCCAACGCGAGGCTCCGGCAATGCCGGGTATGCCGCATATCGGTACGAGGCTGACAACGTTGAAACCCGCACCTCCCGAGTATCGAGGGCGGCATGACGACACTTCGCATCCTGACCATCTGTACCGGCAATATCTGCCGTTCCCCATTCGCCGCGAAACTGCTTGCCTCCAAACTTGATCGGACACAATTCAAGGTCACCAGCGCAGGGACTTCAGCCATGCTGGGTGATCCGATGCAAGAAACGATGCAGCGTATCGCTGCTGACATGGGTGTCTGGTGGAGAGATGAGCACAGTGCTCGTGTCCTCACACACGGTTTGGTGGGGCAGGCTGACCTGATTTTGGGTATGGAACGTGAACACCGCAGCCAAGCAGCAAAGCTGCAGCCCAGTGCAGTTCGGCGTGCGTTCACGTTGCTCGAATTTGCCCATATTGTGTCGTCCATCAATGATGATCGCCTTCAACAGCTGCTGTTTCAGCACAAAAGGAGCCCTACCGCAGCAATTGACGCGGTCATGCGAATGCGCGGCGTCGTACCAAGACTGAGCCCAGAACATCTTTATGATCTTCAAGACCCATTTGGTAAATCTCGCCAAACCTATGCACGATCAGCAGCGCATATCAGCCAGGCAGTTGACCAGATTGTCAGCTTTTTCCAACGTACTGCAAAGCTCACTGCGGCGTCACAGGATGGCCCGTCAGCAATCGTTGGAATGCAGGACAGAAAGTAAGCCTCATGCAACGCAGTCATCTGACACCCCAGCAGCCACCGACCCCCGCATTGGTTTTGGACGTTCCGAAACTCGACTCCTTCGTCACCCGATTCCAAGACGCTCTGGCTCATGGCTGGCCCAATTCCATTCTGTCGTACTCCTTCAAAACCAACGCACTGCCCTGGCTGCTGTCGTATATGCGAGAACGTGGGGTGTGGGCCGAAGTCGTCTCAGACACCGAGTACGAACTGGCCTTAGCGATGGGTTATGAGCCGGATCGAATCGTATACAACGGTCCGATCAAAAGCCGTGACCGACTCTGGGCCGCACTGGTCCAAGGGTCCGTGGTCAACCTTGATTCGAAACGCGAAGTCATATGGACCGCAGAACTGGCAGGACGGCTGCCCGAAACCACGCTAGCCGTTGGGTTACGGGTCAATTGGGACGTCAATTCGTATTGCCCCGGCGAAAGCACCAGCACCAGCGCCCACAGCCGTTTCGGATTCAACCCTGAAAGCGGGGAACTCGATGCAGCCATCACCACCCTGACTGACGCGGGCGTAAACATTGCTGGATTGCATATGCACCGCAACTCGCAGACCCAAAGCATAGCCGTCTTCCGGGCTGCTGCAACCGTGGCCAAAGAACTCATCACTTCCCGAAATCTCCACCTGGACTGGGTCGACATTGGTGGAGGATTCTTTGGCGCCGAAGACAACCAGCCGACCTTTACCGAGTACGTGACCGCAATCCGTGAGGTGCTAGACGACGTCGTAGATCCAGCAGAAACACAACTGATTGTAGAACCCGGCGGCGCACTCATCGCAGTGCCGGTGGAATTCCACGCTTCTGTCATTGATATCAAACAGGTCAACGACCAGACATTTGTGGTGACGGATGCCAGCCGTACGAATATCGATCCACTGTTTCGTCGCAAACGACCATTCCACTATGAGCTTCAAACCGAAGCCACCGAGACTCGCCCCAGTCAAACCATCGGTGGCTTCACCTGTATGGAGGACGACCGCCTCATGGAACTGCTCAACGAGCGGGCCTTAGCGATGGGGGACCGAATCATTTTTTATCAGGTCGGGGCCTACACCATGTCCTTTCAGCCCCAGTTCTTTATTGAACCTCCACCTGCCGTCTATGTACGCACACACGCAGAGTTGATCCAGGTTCGACCCAAGTCAACGGTGCAGGATTATGTGCAAGGCCAACGATGGATGCCAGTCAAGGACACTCTGGACGACGCACCGAATGGAATGGGCCCATGGCTAGCACCCTCGGGGTAGAGCATCGCCACCCAGCAGCCTTCAAGCGTGCACCCTTATTGCTCTTTTTATTGGGTATCACGCTCAATCAGACGAGCGTTATTTTCGATATCAACCTGTCGATCGCGGATGTATTTGCGTTCCTCATCTTGATGATGATGATCCTCACCGCACGGATGGCTATTCCGCTTGGCCCAATAGTCTACTTTTTGGTGTTATCCATCTTGGTTATCACCATGGGCGGTTTTGTTGTCCCACATCTGTTGCCGATTGAACACAGTTTGCTTGGTGTACTAACGGATTACACCAAACTGGTGACGTCGTTTGGCTATTTCTTGCTCGGTGTCAATATTGTCCGTGCGGGCCAAGCCCGCATCGTCATGCGCTCTTATATCTTTATGGCCGTACTCATCGGCATCATCGGCGTAGTTGGAACCACGTTGCCCTCGCTTCCGAGACTGGAATTCATGTTCCACTGGGAAATACGGTTCAGCGGCTTAATGAACGACCCCAACTATTTCGCGCTCATCCAGTTGATCGCCATGGCCTTCCTGTGGCATGACCCGGATATTGCGCGCCGTTTCCGCTACCCGGCGCTGATGATCTTGGCAGCTTCAGTTTTGGCATCAGGCTCCAAAACTGGTTTGCTCACATTGCTGATCTTGTTGATGTGGCGCGGGTTTCACACGGTTTTCTCCTCGCCACATCAGGGCCGCTACGTATCGCCCTATCGGGCATTGTTGATCGGGGTGGCGATCTGCCTGCCCGTGCTGGTGCTTATTGTGATGCTGGATTATTCCATGCGCATGAGTGTGGCAGCCAGCCTTGACCAGGTGCCTGCGCTGAGCCGGCTGACGCCGTTGCTACTTGATTTCGAAACCGGAATTGAAGCCGACGGTTCCGGACGCGACTCTGCATGGTCGGATGCGTTGCCAATTATTGGACTATTCCCCCTTGCCGGTGTTGGCGTTGGCACCTACCTGGGGATAGCAGCTGAATTCAGCGACGAACCAATACTTGCGCATAACACGTACTTACAGATAGCCGCCGAATGGGGACTCGTCATGACGGCGATTTTCCTGGTCTGGGTAGGCATCTTACTGCTCAGGCGCCCCGCACCAGGCACCAATATGTCGATGTGGCACTCGACCCGCGACGCACTGTTGGTCATGCTCATCGGCTCAGCCGGAATTTCCTTGCAAAACTCGCGTGTGCTGTGGCTCATCGTTGGCATGCTGCTGGCAGTACACCTATTCTCTCGAGCCCGACAACCCCTCCAGCAGCACCCACTCACCCAGAAGGTAAAACAATGAAAAAAGTCGTTCTCATCGTAACCGTTGAAGATTCTGCATTGACCTTTTATCGAAATTATGTGCGTTTCCTGGTCGGCCGTGGCTGGGAGGTGAGTGTAGTAGGGCATTCCAGTGGTGCACTAGAAGCCTGGGCAGCTCGTGAAGGCGCTACTGGCTATCACATCCCGTATGAGCGGGACCCATCGGTGGTTAAGGATCTGCGGACGCTATGGGCCACTGTGCGGTTGTTGCGGCGGATCCGTCCAGATGTCGTGGTGTCAGCGACCCCGAAGGCCGGACTGTTGGGCACCCTGGCCGCCCGACTGGTCGGGGTTCCGGTGCGTATCTATCAATTGTGGGGCATGCCGTTGGAAACCGTCACGGGATTCAAGCGCAAGATTCTTGATGTCGCCGAACGCACATCCATCCGGTCCGCTACACAAACGGTGGCCAATAGTTTTAGCCTAGCTCGTACCGCAGAGTCGCTAGGACTGGCTCCACAAGGCCACATTGATGTCCTGGGGGCGGGCAGCTCCCACGGGGTAAATCTTGACTGGTTCGACCGTGAGGCCACCGGGCAGGTCGATGCGGACACGGCTGCATTTCTAGCCGCCGACAGTGATCTGACCATCGTATTCATCGGAAGGCTCACCCCGGATAAAGGCATCGCCACACTGCTGCAGGCGGTCGATATAGCGCGCGCGGGCGGGCTGAATATTCGACTGGTGCTAGTTGGTCCCGTAGAAAACCGGCAGCTGGCCGAAGAGGTCTGCAACGTTGAGCACATCCACCGCTTAGACAATGTGGAGGATGTTCGACCATATATCACCGCAGCCGATGTGTTGTGTTTACCCACCCTGCGCGAGGGATTTCCCAATGTGGTCCTAGAAGCCGCAGCGTTGGAAGTCCCCGCCGTCGTCACCGATGCCACCGGGGCGATTGATTCGGTGGTTGACGGCGAAACCGGGTGGATCTTCCCTGTCCAAGACGCCCAGGCATTGGCCGAGGTCATAACCGAAATTGTGGCCCACCCAGAACAGCTCCAACAGCGCGGAGCCAACGCCCGTCGTCGGGTCGAAGAACACTTCGAACAGGTCTACATGTTTGGTTTACAAGAAGACAACATCGCCCAACAACTCGAGCCGCACCTGACCCGCCAACCCTCGAACCGCTAACTGGCCAGCCGATGTCAGACACCGTCGATGTTGATTGCAGACCGGTCACCGCCCAGTGGGGTCTGACCTGGCTATTCATTTTGAGGATATCCCATCGTTCATCGGCGCATGTGATCTGGCCTTCCAAGGCCAAGGCGCTTACATCATGAACAGTTCATAGGAGGTCTATCATGCGCGTACTTCTTACCGGCGGAGCCGGCTACATCGGTAGTCACACCGCATTAGTGTTGCTTGAACAGGGCCACGACGTAGTGGTGGTCGACGATCTATCGAATGGCAATCGTATTGCGCTTGATCGAGTAGAAGAGCTCACGGGCAGATCGATCACTTTCGTGCAGGCAGACCTGACCAACACCACTGCCACACGAGTAACACTGGCAAACACCCATTTTGATGCCGTGGTACATTTTGCAGGACTCAAGGCCGTCGGGGAATCAGTTGAGCAACCGGTCCGCTACTACCGGACGAACCTGGCGTCGACGCTGACGCTGCTAGACATCTTGGCAGAACGCCAGATCAATACGCTCGTCTTCAGCTCATCTGCTACCGTCTACGGTGAACCCCAGACCCCATTGGTTGCCGAAACGCATCACACGGGAGTGGGCCTGACCAATCCCTATGGATGGTCAAAATATATGAATGAACAGATCATCACAGACGCCGCGGTTGCACGTCCCGAGATGTCGGTGGTGCTGTTGCGATACTTCAACCCGGTCGGAGCCCACCCATCGGGCCGGATTGGCGAAGATCCTGCAGGTATTCCTAATAACCTCTTACCGTTCATCGCCCAAGTTGCCGTCGGACGACGCGACAAACTGTCAGTTTTTGGCGATGATTATGACACCCCAGATGGTACCGGGGTGCGCGATTACATTCACGTCATGGATCTTGCCGAGGGCCATGTAGCTGCACTAAATTATGCGTCCTGCGGTGTGCAAACCTATAACCTTGGCTCAGGTGTGGGCACCAGCGTTTTGGAAGCGGTGCGAGCATTCGAAGCAGTGTCCAGCCGCCCCGTCCCGTATCAGATCAGTCCTCGTCGCAGCGGAGACCTAGCAACTGTGGTGGCCGACCCGCGACTAGCGCAAGAAAAGTTGAACTGGCAAACCACCCGAACCTTCATTGATGCCTGCCGTGACGCATGGAACTGGCAATCACAAAACCCCGCAGGTTATGGAGAAACTATACGGGTAGTGCTTGGTACTCCAGCAGCGTCTGTCGAAAAAACCACGGGGGATAAGGCAATCAGCACACGATGAGGGCAAGTATATTGCCAGAGCCAGACGACGGGATCAGGCGGAGAGTTCAGGCGAGATCATTAGGAAAACAACGGCTGCTGCGGAAGCTCAAAACCATCTGCGGGATCATAATCGCACTTGTCATAGGATGGTTTGTTTTCGCTAGCGTGAACATTTATAACCCGCACCAAGGCGACCTCGAAGCTCGTGCCGATGCCGTGGTGAGTTTATCCCCGCCCCCGTACCGCTTGCCCTTAGCCGAAGAACTCTATGCCAGTGATCATGCAGCTCATCTCGTAATTTCTTATGTGCCGATAAATCCCCGCGACGCCACCCCGGAATGGATAGGAGCCTGGGAACCCGCGACACGATATTGTGAAGATCAAACCCCCGGGGTGGACGAGAATATTTCATGTTTTACCCCGGAAGAGATTTCAACCCGCGGGGAAGCACACGCGATCCGAGAAGTCGCCGAGCGTGAATCTTGGGATTCGATCACCGTGGTCACCAGCCGTCATCACATCTTTCGTACGCGCTTCATCCTCCAACAGTGCATTGGGGATGCTGTTGATGTCAACGTGGTCTTCCCGGAGCCGGACCTGTTCATCGAAAAGACTCAAGAAAGCTGGGGCACGTACCTGCTGTACGAAAACCTCGCGTTCTTCAAAGCCGTGTATGAAACAACCCTGGGATGCTAGCCACCGGCTGGCTTGGCCGTTTTGCTGACTCCGCCCGACGTCGTTGCTACGGGTTGTCAGCAAAATGGAAAAATCTCCTGGTGATCCTCTCCCAGGTGAGGCTCTAGGTCGAAGCATAAGTCAATAATCTTGGCAAAACTGATTGCTATCACATGGGCTGTTTGGCAGGATAAGGAATTATGAATCTATGTCATGCACCATAGGTGTGTTGCAGTCGCACTGCGAGAGCTTTGGCCACTACGGCGAGGTGTCACGAGTACAGGCCGGTTCTTGAGGCCCTCTTCCTAAGGATCGTCCTTTTAGCATTCACTGTGCCGGTGCGTACATCATACATACGGCTTTCATCTTTCTTATGAGGTGGACATGATGGTTCATGGAACAACTGTGCCCCGAAAAGCGTGGGCCCAAATAGACACCCCAGACATCTTTTTTTCAAATATTTATTACGAGGTCGCAGCGCTCATAGAACCGGACTTTGCCGACCTCACGTTACTGGAATGGCACGACGCGGCCGGCGTCGTCAGGCTGCCACTGATCATCCGAGAAATTCGCAATACGGGTTACTTTGACGCAACAAATGCCTACGGCCATGGTGGCCCCTGGATTGAAGGCCAGCCCGATCTGCACGGTTTCCGCAAATACTACGACCGGTGGGCGAAGACTCATCACATCGTAGCTACTTTCCTGCAGTTCCACCCGATGTTTGACTATGCCACCAGGCTCGCTGAAGCCTTCCCGGTCACAAAATCTGGGGAGAATATCGTTTGGAATCTCCAGACTGATGACCTGGTAGCGCAGATGTCGTCAAGTAATCGTCGAAATTACCGAAAAGGTCTCCGAGCGGGCCTTGAAATGAACGTAACCGAACAACCCACAGACCTCACAAACTTCCGCAAGCTCTATGACACCACCATGCGACGGCTCGGTGCCCGTCCGTTCTACTTCTTCAATGATGCCTATTGGCATGCTTTGGAATCCAAACTGTCGCCTGCCATGGTTCAAGTCGATGCAATATTTCAAGGCGAAACCGTAAGCTCGACGTTGAACATTTTGAGCAAAGACGTCATTCATTTTCAACACAACGGATCCACCCTTCAAGGACGTGACCTCAACGGGCCGGTGGTGGTGCACGTGGCCACGGCCCAGTGGGCGCAAGACCACGGCTATACGATAGGCCACCTGGGAGGTGGCTCAGTCGCTTCGCTGTTGGAATTCAAAAAGCGATTCGACCCGGCGACAGCGCCCCGAGATTTTTCTACCATGCAGCTGGTTCACGACGACGAAAATTATCGTCGGCTGGCGCAGGGGTTCCCCGAAACTGACTACTTCCCGGTCTGGCGAGATCCTGCGAGCTATGAGGACAAGAGAACCTTGCGGCAAGCACAGGCAACTCGCTAATTCCGGGTCAATCGCAAGAGTCGATCGTCCGTTGTTGTAGGATAGCCTCGCCCATCGGTGTTGTTGGTCAATAGCCATAAGGCGCCGTCTGGTTCGGTGATCACGTCTCGAAGTCGACCGTAGTCGTCGTCGAAGTGGGGAATTGAGGTGCCGGGATCCTCCACTGGGATCTCCCAGAGTCGTTGACCGCGCAGGGCAGTCATATAGATGTGCTCATCGGCGATGGCGATTCCGCTGGGACTGGCCTCAGACGGCGGCCACTGCTGGATAGGATCGATGAAGGACTCGTCAGCGCTGACGCCCTCGGCGTATGGCCAACCGAAATTGCCGCCGGGGACAATGATGTTCAGCTCATCCCAGGTATCTTCACCGAATTCGCTAGCGTACATGGTTCCATCAGGGGCCCAGGCGAGGCCTTGCACATTACGATGACCGTAACTGAAAACCGGTGAGTCATCGAATGGATTATCAGCCGGGATATCGCCTGTCGAGTTCAGCCGTAGGATTTTGCCTGCCAGTGAGTCCTGGTCCTGGGCAGTGCTGGGTTCCAGCCCATCTCCGGTACTGACATACAACAGGCCATCAGGGCCAAAGGCTAAGCGTCCCCCGTTGTGATGACTAGCCGCCGGGATGCCGTCAAAAATGACTTCTGGGTCGCTGAGTTCCAATCCCTCAGAGCCACCGGTCAGTTCGTAGCGGTGAATCCGATTATCCTCAGCCGTCGTCAAATACGCGTATAAGGCGTCTTCATGAACGGCCAGACCAAGCAGGCCTCCTTCGGTTGACTCCGCTGTTTGTTCAACGACGGTGAGTTCGCGAATACCACCGTCGTCGGTGATTTCAAGGATGCGGGAAGTATCGCGTTCACTCACAATCGGCGTCTCATCATAGAACGCCACAGCCCATGGGGCCTGCAAGTTTTCGGCGATGGTTTCCACCTGCCAGTTGTCTACTGCACCGGGTGTAGCCGTGGAATTCGTCTCGGGATCGGGCTCAGCAGATTGCGGTTGGTTCATACAAGCCGTGCAGAAAAAGATTGCACTAAATAAATACAGACAAAGTCGCCGGTACCGCATGGCATCGTCCTCGTGTCCTGAAATGATGTGTCACCCAGTATCCCACCGAGATGACGCATCACACTAGCCCGGCCTCGCCGACTGCTGCCGCAGTGCGAAACGCCCATAAATAATGCAACGAGATCTCGGCCTTGAGCGGTGATGTTGCGTATGCTCGTCACAGGTGAGTCAACGAAACGGGGCGCAGGTGACATCAAAGACGCTGACATGGGTTGAACAGGATGAAAGCCTGGGCGTGGCAGAAGATCTGGCGTATTCAACCACGCTGCTACGGGCCGTGCAGCACTCCAGGATCCAGGGGCCGATTATTCGGCTGTATCGTCCCCAACCCACGGTTTCGTTCGGTCAGCAAGATGTCCGTTTGGCCGGGTATGCGGCGGCGCGGCAACAGTCCAGCGCGCACGGATTTACACCCACGGTACGCAAGGTGGGTGGCCGGGCGGCGGCGTATCACCGCGGGGCGATTGTCATCGACCACATCCAGCCCGAGGATGATGCGATGATCGGGTTCAAGTCCCGGTTTGAACATTTTGGTGTGCTATTTACCAGCGTGTTGACCCGACTTGGTGTGCAGGCCGGCGTCGGAGAGATCCCGGGGGAGTACTGCGCCGGAGAATACTCGGTCCACGGGATAGTAGATGCTGATCGTCGCATCAAATTGGCGGGCACCGCACAGCGCGTAGTGAAAGGGGCCTGGCTATTTTCCACCAGTCTGGTGGTTGAACATGGCTATTCCATCCGCCGAGTCTTGACCGACGTCTACCAGGCGCTGGGGATTGACTTTGACCCGCAGACCGCTGGCGCAGTGGAGGACGCGGCACCCGGGGTGACCGTGGAGGACGTGCTGGATGAGCTGCAATGGGAATACGAACAAGAATTCCTCAGCGGCGGACTCAACGGCGCTGACACGTTCACCTTCGCGCCCATACTGTGGGACGACCTGCTGGAGCGGGTGCCCACCGGTTCGGACTAGTCCAAAGCCGAGGTGGTTGCCTAAATCCAGCCCTGTTCCCAAGCGTATTGGGCGGCCTCTGTGCGTGTGCTGACCCCCAGTTTTTGCATGGCGGTGGAAACATAATTGCGCACGGTACCCTGGGCGAGGTTTAAGCGCTCGGCAATCTGTGCAATCGTGGTGGCATCGCGTCCGGCACGCAACACGTCGAGTTCCCGATCTGTGAGCGGACAATGCTCTGCGGTGAGCGCGGTGGCGGCAATATCTGCGTCGATATAGCGGCCTCCGGCCATGACCTCACGGATGACTCCGGCAAGACGTTCCACCGGAGTGGATTTGGGGACAAAGCCGGCGACCTTTTCGGCCAGGGCACGGCGCAGCACCCCGGGTCGGGCGTGCCGGGTGCAGATGATCACCTTGGTGGCCACCGTGCGGTTGATCTGGCGGGCTACTTCTACGCCGTCGAGTTCGGGCATCTCAAGGTCGAGGACGCACACATCGGGTTGTAGTTGTTGGGCGGCCGCGACGGCAGTCTGACCATCAGCCACACCGGGCAGGATCTCGATATCCTCTTCCATCCCCAGCAGGGTTTCCATGGCGGTGCGGATCATGGTCTCGTCGTCTGCGATGAAAACCCGAATCATGTGTGCTGCTCCTTATGGGGCATCGGTAGGCTGGCCTGGAAGGTGAAGGAGTCATCATAACGGGTGGCCATAATGTTGCCGTTGACGGTGGCAAAGCGGGTGCGCAGCCCGGCGATGCCGGTGCCTTGAGTGTCGGCGACGGGGCCTGACACGCCGTCATTGGTGATGGTCAACTGTAACGAACCGTTGACGCCACATCGGATGCCAACGCTGGTGGCACTGGCATGACGCAAAATATTGGTGGCGGCCTCGCGTACTGCGAGTCCGAAAAGCCGGGTGACATCACCGGTCAGGTTGTGTTCAATTTTGGGGTCCAGGTGGATGTCGACGTCGATCCCAGCAGCCTGCAGGACGTCTTTGGCGTTGGCGAGCTCATCGGGTAGAGACACCACGCGCAGGTCACGAACCAGTTGGCGGGTTTCGGACTGAGCTTGCTCGGCCAAAGCACGGACCTGTGCGATGGACTCTTGGGCGGCACGGTGCTGTGCCGGATCCTGGGTGGCGAGCAGCCGGTGGGCAAGCTCCGCTTTTAACGCGATGACCTGCAGGTGGTGGCCTTGGATATCGTGCAAATCAGAGGCAAAGCGCAGGCGCTCGCGAGCCACGGCCAACTGACTGTTCACCGTGCGAGCCGCATCCAGGCGGCTGATCAGGTGCCACAACCAACCTGAGACCAGAAATGTGGTGGGGGTGAGCAACACCAATAACGCAATGCCCACAATGCCGCCGCCGTAAATAAACTCTGCGGTGCCGGGATTCAGCAGGCCGTGGAGTGCGATGGCCGCCAGCCCGATCAGCACGAGCCACGATCGCTGCGAACGGGGGACGAGGGCCAGCAGAATACTCAGCGTGACCCACAGCGGAGTCGCACCATAAAGTGTGGCCCCGGAAATAAAAACGGTCACAACCCACGCCAGTCCCGGGATGACAAGTAACCAGGCGGTGACTTTTGGTGGGGGCCAGCCGGCACCATAACCATCGCGTATCAGCCAGGACGCATACACGCATGTCACGCAGGTCGCGGTAAAGAGGATCAGTACGACGACGATCTGCCAGGTTGGACCAGCGGAGGCAGTCATTAGTGCGATGGGAACAACAGCTCCGATGCCCAACAGAAAAATCGACATCCCGGCAACACTCAAGAACGTGTACCACCAGGTGATATTGATATCGCGGCCGGCCGGGTCTGGTGCGTCAGCTGCGGGGCTGACCGGCAGCTGGCCGGTGGGACGAAGCGGGGTCGAAGAATCAGTCACACCCATCAGTGTAGATCCATGACAACTGTCACACATTAGCCTGCAGAATGTCATGGCAACAGGTGACGGAATGCCACTACCGTGTACACCAGAACCACGGAAGACTAAGAGCATGAACTTCATTGAAACACTCCAAAACTTTGTCCTGGGCCTTCCAGAAGCCGTCCAATTTCTTGGTGTAGCCCTTGCCGCGATGGTCCCATTTGTCGAAAACTATGGTGCCGTCGTCATCGGCAGCGTGGCAGGCATTCCCATTTGGGTGGTCGTGCTGATGGCGATCGTCGGCAACCTTGCCGTCGTCGCGCTCATCACGCTCATCTCTGGGAGCACCCGCGATGCGATTATGGCGCGCAAACACGATAACACCGAACTACCGGTTGCAGATTCGCCCAGTACAGCCCGGGTTCGCAAACTCTTTGACCGCTACGGCATTCCGGGGGTCACATTATTGGGCATGTTATTTGTGCCGACCCATCTGATTGCCGCAACTCTGGTGTCCTTCGGTCTTTCCCGCGCAGGCGTACTGGTGTGGCAGGCCATTGCCATTACCCTGTATGCCGGAGTTACCGGTGTGCTGATGTACGGTGTTGCTGGTCTCGTGGGAGCCTAAATTTCTGTACTGCTGGACGACGTCCGAGGGTCGCACATACTTCACGAGGCGTGAGAAAGTGTGGTTGTTTTAGGTTTAATTACCGGGGAAGCCGGCAATACCGGGCCGGTTTTCGTATCAGTGCTTCTTGGCTTCGCCGTTGATGGCAGCCGTTGGCGGGATCAGCCCGCGGATCGCGGAGACCATGAGCAGCAGTAACACCACAAACAGGACCGCTTCGACGCCGATGTAGTAATAGTGCGTCGTCGACCCGCCCGAAAAAGAACCCTCCAACACTTGGTCGGTGTGCACCGCCAACAGGGGACGGATGACGGCGGTTTTGATCAGCAATAAGATCAGCGCGATGAAACTGTAGCGCTGCATTTTGCCAAAGTTTGGCAGTTCTTGGCGGCGGTGATTGCGCCACATTGAGATCAGTGCGATCAACAACAGGATCCCAAGGATGACCTCGACAATATTCATCGCCAAAAACACGCGACGTCCGATGCCTAAGCCCAACGGAATCGTGATGCCCGGTGCCGTAAATTTCAGGGGCGCTTCGATGAACGAAATTCCAATGATCAGCCCTAACCAGATCGGTGGGACCAACAATATGAAAGCTCGGGCCCAACGAGGCGCATGAGTGGTTTGCATGAGCATCAACGCTTCTCCTTACGCTGCGTGCGGCGATGGAGCAAAACGGTAACCACACCGCACAGTAGATAACTCAAGCCTACTGCGATCCAGCCTGCGGTAAATGACTGCGTTACATCTTGTAACAGGCCCATAATCAACGGTCCCAGCGCAAATCCGGCGTACATGCCCATTGAGTTGAGGCCTGAAGCTGCACCAATTTTATGCTCCGGCACCACACGTAGCAGGCCCGCATTGATCACCACATTGGCACCAAAAACGGTGATCCCGTGCAACGCGGCGCCGGTCCATACCAGTGCTGGAAGATGCCAGTGGGCCGCACCGAGAAACGCGAAAACCCCGAACAGTGCACCGGCACTGATGTACAGCAGCAAACGTGAAGGCTGGGCACCGGCTTGCATGCGGCGACTCCAGCCAATACGAGACACCACCCCGACGACGCCGGAAACGGCTGCGGCAGTACCGCCCAGTATCAGCGAGAAGTCGAGTTCTTGAACCGCAAATAGCGGCAGGTACACGTTGGTTGCCTGCATGCCCATACCCGATAGCATCGCGATGAGGGCAAAAAAGTAGACTACCACCGGCATTTTTTCTTTGGTGGCCACGGTCGACAGCTTTCCGGTATCCACCGTGACTTCGGGCGGATCAGGTGCAACGGGGCGGACTTGACGGGTGGCAAGCTGGGCCGGAGACGGCACATATTTCAGCGATACGAGCCACAGCAGCAGGCACACCACCGCACCACCCAGTGCAGCGCCGACCCAACCCAACGCGATCGCAACCGTGGGAAAAAATAAGCCCGAGAACAGCTGGGAGGCCTGGACACCAGACTGTTTCACACCAATCCAGCCGGTGCGTTTTTCCGCTGGGACCGCCCGAATAATCACCCGGTTCGTGGTGGGATTCGAGATCGCCTGAGCTGGTCCGGCGAGCACGGCGGCCACCAGCAACATCCAGTAGTCATGAGCAAAGGCTGCCACTACCAGCGCGACGGCAGTGCCGACGAAAATGATCAGCATTTGGGACCGAGCGCTAATCTTATCGGCCAGATTGCCCAACCACATACTCGACAGTGCCGCAGCCGCGAAAACCACCGTGACAATCAGTCCAAGCTGTCCGGCGGAAATGCCAAGCTGTTCGATGATTAGCGCAGACGATACCGAGATGCCGTAGTTGAATAATGGCCCGGCACCCATCGCGCACAACAATATGATCAGCAGGCCGGTCGAGGCTGATCGTGTAGGGGTTCTATCTGTGGTCACAACCACAACAGTAGTCCTTTTCGTCACCAGTGACTCGCGGAGGGTCATGTATCCGGTCACGGCTCCCGTGGCCTAAATCTTTGAATCGTTTACTCCGCGACTACAGTAGGGGCAGACCGGTAGGCGACACCGGATGAAGAAGTGAGGACCGCAGAATGCCCCAGGGCATGCACAAAGAAGACATTACCACCGCCAAAGACACCGCACCCCAGCCCATGACAGCCAGTATGTTGGGCCGCTGGGTCACCTTTTTGCTCGGTGTATTTGTCATGTCGGTTGGCATCGCGCTCAGCGTGCACGGCCAGCTAGGAACCGCCCCGATTTCCACCTTCCCTGCGGTAATCGATGCCGCAACATCATGGACCGTCGGTGGCGTGACAGTGGTGATGAACGTCGTATTCGTGCTTATCCAGATCATTATTTTGCGACGCCGTTTTCCACTCTTCCAGCTGGTCCAACTCCCGGTCGCCATTATCTTTGGCACCCTGATCGACGTCTCAATCTTTTTGACCGCCTGGGCCCAAACCGACAACTATCTGCTCCAGTGGGTCGTGACGATCATGGGGGTGATCATCCTTGGCATCGGCGTCTACATTCAGGTCCAACCCAAGCTGCTCTATCTGCCCGGTGAAGGCATCGTCATGGCCCTAACCCAGGTGACCTCTGCGCGATTCGGGACGATGAAACAAATCGTGGACTGGTCACTGGTGATCATCGCCGCCGTCGTCTCATTGGTTCTGATGCAACGCCTCGAAGGTGTACGCGAAGGAACCGTATTTGCGGCATTTGCCGTCGGGGGAGTGGTCAAAGCCATCGACAACCTTCGCCAGCGCCGCGCAGTCAAGAACGCCTAGCCACCACGCCTTGCCTAAGTGCAGGTAACCGTCGAGTCGATGTCCCAAGTGGCAGATGACGTCTACAACGAGTTGGTTGCTTCACAAGGATCCGACCCTGAAAACTGGAACGCGACGAAGGCTATGCGACCACCAGCGTTCCATCAATGCGAAATTATGTTGACCAGGCCGAGACTTGGGCCCAGGGTAAACAATTCCCGTGGTTCTTTACCCAGGAGGTCATCGACGACGCCACCCAAGCCGTGCTCGTTCTGGAACCCACAAGCTAAGCTTGTCATGACGCCTTCAGTCATAGCGCACGCGGTATTTTATGTGCGTGACGTTTTGCCCCTCTGCAGCACGTAGCTGCTCTAATTGAATATCGGCCGGGTCGACGCCGTCGAATAACTGCCGCCCGTCACCTAGCAACACCGGCACCAAATGCAGCTGTAACTCTTCGAGCAGACCATGGAGCAGTCCCTGCCGGATCGCCCCGCCGCCGTGCAGGCCCACTTCTTTATCGCCTGCCGCATTTTGCGCATGCTCAACGGCGGCCTCGAAGCCATCATTGATGAAACGAAAGGTCGTGCCCTGCCGAACGTCGTCGGCCAAATATCTGCTGGTGACCACATACACCGGAACACCAAAGGGCGGCTTAGCACCCCAGACGGCTTCGGCATGTTCGTAACTATCCCAGCCCATCACCACAGCACCGATCCGCGTGTACTCCTCGGCGATAATGTCGTGCACACCAGACTCCGGTCGGTCAATGACCTCGCGTGGCAGCCAGGCATGCAGCACCTGGCCACCTTCACCCAACATCTGCTGTGGCGAAGGATTCAGCCCGGTATAGTACCCGTCTAAAGAAATGCTCACACTGGCATAGCAGCTCATGACGCCTCCAGGTCTTTATCCTCGAGCACTACTTCTTTGCCCTCATCCAGACCAACGGTTTTCCGCCCACCGAAGGGCTCTGGAATCATCTCCACGTCATACACCCCATTTTGGGTGACGACGCCGTGGCGAACACGCATCTTATAGGACGGGCCTGCTTCAGTGAACATCCCAAAACCTGGGCCAACTGTCACCGGTGCGATAAGAAACCGATACACATCCACAACTCCGGCCTGGTGCAGGGTCCGTGCTAATTGCACACTGCCGTGGACCTGGAGTTCACCTTCGCGCTCGACACTTTTCAGGCGTCGAATTTCATCGAGAAAATCATCACCCAGGCGCGTCGATGAATCGGCCCAGACGTCCCCGAGCGCAGAAGATGT